>DASSUS010000153.1:0-3645 GCA_035706765.1 Gemmatimonadales bacterium | reverse complement strand
GAGCTCGGCGAGGTCGCGGAGCGCATCGCGACCGAGAGCGACATCAAGGGCGCGATCCTCACCGGCTCCGGCCCCAAGTCATTCGTCGCCGGCGCCGACATCGGCGATCTCTCCCGGCAAGGACCGTTCGACGGCAAGGCGCGGGCGCAGCGCGGCCAGGGTGTACTGCGGCGTCTCGAGACGTGCGGCAAGCCGGTGATCGCCGCGGTCAACGGATTCGCCCTCGGCGGAGGCTGCGAGCTCGCGATGGCATGTCACATCCGGATCGCAAGCGAGAACGCGAAGTTCGGCCAACCTGAGGTCAAGCTTGGCATCGCTCCCGGTTATGGCGGGACGCAGCGCCTGCCGCGGCTCGTGGGAAAAGGGATCGCCATGCAGCTGATCCTCACGGGCGAAATGATCGACGCGGCCGAGGCGTACCGGATCGGCCTCGTGAACAAGGTCGTGCCCGCCGCCGATTTGCTCGCGGAATCCGAGAAGATGATGCGGGGTATCCTCGCGATGGGCCCGCTCGCGGTGCGGCTCTCGATGGAAGCCGTCGATCACGGACTCGAGATGACCCTCGATGAAGGTTTGTTGCTCGAGGCCAATCACTTCGGCCTCTTGGCCGCTACCCAGGACATGAAAGAAGGGCTGACCGCATTTCTCGAAAAGCGCTCCGCCAAGTTCCAGGGACGCTGACCCTGCTGCTCGCCGCCGCCGCCGCCGCCGCCTGCCTGGGCGAGCGCGAGCGGCCTGGTCCACCCGCGTTGAGCTTCACGATCGACGACCCGCAGGTCGTGTCGTCGACGGCCGACACGGTCGAGGGGAACGTGCGGGTCGAGGATCCGGATGGCGTCGATTCCGTCTGGGTAACGCTGGAGAACGTAGAGGCCGGGTTCGATGGCGGCTTTAACCGGGTCACCAACCCACGCTACCGGTTCGTCGTGGGCGCCGGCTTTTCCCCCGGCGAGCACCTTCCGCTGATCTTTCGGGCCCGCGACATCGCCGGTTTTGAGGTGCAGCGCGACACGTACGTGGTGGTGGTACCGTAACTTCCGTTGTACCCTTAAATGTTGACCTGACAAGGACTTCCGTGTATTTTTAGGGCCTGTGACCGACCGTTCTTCCAGGCCTCCCAAGAGCCGTCCCGTAGCCGTTTCCGAGGCGCTCGACGGCTATCTCAAGCGGGCTGGCCTGGCGCGTCGTGTGGGGCAGGCGCGGATCATCCCCGACTGGCCGCGCCTGGTGGGACCGCAAATCGCCGCAGTCGCCACTCCTGAGAGCATAACACCCGACGGCGTGTTGTTCGTGCGTGTCACGACGAGCTCGTGGATGAATGAGCTGCAGTTGATGACGCCCGATATCATCGCGCGCGTCAACGCAGGACGCGGCCCGGGTCGAATCACCACAATTCGCTGGTTACTCTCACGTTAGGAATTTGATGCCCAAGAAGAAGCCCGCCGCACCGAAACCGACGAAAGAAAAGACGAACGGCGGCTATCAGGCCGACTCCATTCAGGTTTTGAAGGGGTTGGAAGCGGTGCGCCGTCGTCCCGCGATGTACATCGGGTCGGTGTCCGCCCGCGGCCTCCACCACCTCGTGTACGAGGTCGTGGACAACTCGGTGGACGAAGCGCTCGCCGGCTACTGCAAGGACATTTCGGTCACGATTCACGCCGACAACGCAATCACCGTCGTCGACAACGGCCGCGGCATTCCGGTCGACATCCACAAGACCGAGAAGAAGCCGGGCGTCGAAGTCGCCCTCACGGTGCTGCACGCCGGCGGCAAGTTCGACAAGAGCAGCTACAAGGTGTCGGGCGGTCTGCACGGCGTCGGCGTGTCGGTGGTGAACGCGCTCTCGGAGAAGCTGGAGGTCTGGGTCGATCGCGACGGCAAGCGCCATCACATGTCGTTCGAGCGCGGCGAGACCAAGAAGAAGCTCGAGGTCGTGGGCAAGGCCAAGGGCACGGGGACCACGGTCTGGTTCAAGCCGGACGCGGAGATCTTCACCGAGACCCGGTTCGATTACGCCACGATCGCCAACCGGCTGCGCGAGCTCGCGTTCCTGAACAAGGGACTCACGATCGTCCTCAAAGACGAGCGCAAAGGCAGCAGCAAGCAAGAGACGTTCTACTATAAGGGCGGCCTGTCGGAATTCGTGAAGTGGATCATCGGCAACCGCAAGACGCTGCACCCCAAGCCGATCACGTTCGAGGCCAGCAAGGACGACGTCGAAGTCGAGGGCGCGGTCCAGTACGACGACCAGTACAGCGAGAACACCTTCACCTTCGTGAACAACATCAACACGCACGAAGGCGGCACGCACCTCACCGGGTTCAAGTCGGCGCTCACGCGCACGATCAACGAGTGGGCCAAACAGGACGGGGCGCTCAAGAAGGAAGAGTTCACGCTGTCGGGCGACGACGTCCGCGAGGGCCTGAACTGCGTGCTCAGCGTCAAGGTCAAGGCGCCGCAGTTCGAGGGCCAGACCAAGACCAAGCTCGGCAACTCGGAAGTCGAAGGTGTGGTGAAAACGGTGGTCAACGAGGCGCTCGGTCAGTTCTTCGACAAGAACCCGAGCGTCGCCCGCGCGATCATCGCCAAGGCGGTCAGCGCGGCGCGCGCGCGCGAGGCGGCCCGCAAGGCGCGCGAGCTGGTTCGCAAAAAGAGCGGACTCGATGCCGGCATCCTGCCCGGCAAGCTCGCCGACTGCTCGCTCACCGATCCCAAGCTGTGCGAGATCTATCTCGTCGAAGGGGATTCGGCCGGCGGCTCCGCCAAGATGGGCCGCGACCGCAGCTACCAGGCGATCCTGCCCCTGCGCGGCAAGATCCTGAACGTGCAAAAAGCCCGGATCGACAAGATTCTGTCGAACGAAGAGATCCGCACGATCATCACCGCGATCGGCACGGGGGTCGGCGACGACTTCAAGATGGACGACGCCCGTTACCACAAGATCATCATCATGACGGACGCGGACGTGGACGGCGCGCACATCAGGACGCTGCTGCTCACCTTCTTCTATAAAGAGATGAAGAACCTGATCGACGCCGGCTACATCTACATCGCGCAGCCGCCGCTCTATCGGGTCTCCAAAGGCAAGGAAGAGTTCTACGCCTACGACGAAAAAGAGCGCGATACCTACATCAAGCGCCTGACCAACGGCAGCGAAACCAAGGCGTCGATCAGCGTGAGCCGCTACAAAGGTCTGGGCGAAATGAACCCGGATCAGCTGCGCGACACGACGATGGACCCCGCCAAACGCACCCTGCTCAAGGTGACGATGGAAGACGCGCTCGAGGCGTCGCAGCTGTTCGAGACGCTGATGGGCGACGAGGTCGAGCCGCGGCGCCGGTTCATCGAAGAGAACGCGAAGTTCGTGAAGAACCTGGACGTCTGATGGGACTCGCGATCGGCCTGGCGATCCTGCTGATCGCGCTGGCGTGGCTGTTCTGGCCCAGCAAGGCGGTGGGTGGCGTGTACCGCAAAGGCCGGCCCGATGTCGACGAGCTCGAGCTGGAGCGTGCCGAGCGCGACGTGCAGGAAGCGCGCGACCAGGACAGCGTGCGCGATTGGGGACCGGGGACCGGAAAGCCCCCGCTCTAAGTAAGCGTCTCCACGCCCGCGCGCGTCACGCGGTGCGACACGAGCTTCAGCGGT
>DASSUS010000152.1:0-50985 GCA_035706765.1 Gemmatimonadales bacterium | reverse complement strand
GTCGCGCGTGATCAGCCGGCCCGCGCGCTCATAGAAGAAATAGTCCCACGCCCAGTTCAGCAGCACGAACAGCTTGTTGCGGAAGCCGATCAGCTGCACGATGTGAATTCCGAGCCACATCACCCACGCAATGAATCCGCGTGCTCGCACGCCGTAGACGTCGGCCACGGCGGCGTTGCGACCGATCGTGGCGAGCGTTCCCTGGTCCTTATAGCGGAACGGCAGCTGCGGCTTCCCGCGCAGCGCGTTCACGATATTGCGCGCCGCATGCTGCCCCATCTGAATGGCGACCGGCGCTACCATCGGGAGCGGCTGCCCCCGTTCCTCGAGCTGCGCGGCGTCGCCGATCAGGTAGACCTCGGGATGACCGGGGAGCTGCAGCGTCGGCTCAACGGGTACCCGCCCCTGCCGGCCCGGCTGCGCGCCGAGGTGCTGATTCAGCTGCCCAGCCTGCACGCCGGCGGCCCAGATCACGGTGCGCGCGGGGATCACTTCCCCGCTCTTCAGCTGCACGCGCTCGCCGTCGAAATCGGCCACGACGGCGTTGAACCGGACCTCGATCCATTTGCGCCACAGCAGCTTCACGGCGGCCTCGCGCAGCCGTTCGACCATCGTGGCCAGGATCTTGTCCGTTGCTTCGAGCAGCAGAATGCGCACGTCTTTGATGTTGAGCCGGGGATAGTCTTTCACGAGCACGAGTCGAATCAGCTCCGACAGCGCGCCCGCCATTTCGACGCCGGTCGGCCCGCCCCCGACGACGATGAACGTGAGCAGCCGCCGGCGGCGCTCGGGATCGGATTCGAGCATCGCCTTCTCGAAGCAGGCGAGCACGTGATTGCGGATGTGGATCGCGTCGGGGATGTCCTTCAGCCCCAGGCCGTGCTGTCGCATCGATTCGAGACCGAAGAAGTTGGTCTCACTGCCGTGCGAGAGCACGAGGTAATCGTAACCGATGGCGCCCGCGCTCGTGTCGAGCCGGCGCCGCTCGAGATCGACGTTGTGAACCTCGACGAGGCGAAAGTCGAAGTTCCGCTGGCGGCGGAGAATCGCGCGCACCGGCCGCGCGATTTCCTCGGGCTCGAGCCCGGCGGTGGCGACCTGATACAGCAGCGGTTGAAACAGGTGGTAGTTGTTGCGGTCGAGCAGCACGACGTTCACGGGGGCTTTGCGCAAGGCGCGCGCCGCGTTCAGCCCGCCGAATCCGCCGCCCACCACGACCACGGTGGGGACCATCAGCTCTTACCGGTGACTTTTCTCCACAACGCCGCGAGCGGGTCGAAATTCGCGTCGACGACGCGCTCTTTCAGCGGAATGATGGCGTTGTCCGTGATCTTGATCGATTCGGGACACACCTCGGTGCAGCATTTGGTGATGTTACAATAGCCGATGCCGCCCTCGTGGCGCAGGTGCTCGCGCCGGTCGGCGACGTCGAGCGGATGCATCTCGTAGACGCCGGCGCGCACGAGCATCGCCGGCCCCATGAACACCTCGTGCTTCTCATGGGTGCGCAGGACGTGGCACACATCCTGGCACAGGAAGCATTCGATGCATTTGCGGAACTCCTGCGGCCGCTCGACTTCGTACTGATACATCCGCCAGGTCCCGTCCGGCGCATCGGGCTGGCGCGGCTGGAACGCGGGGATGCGCTTATTCACCTCGTAATTCCACGACACGTCGGTCACGAGATCCTTGATCACCGGGAACGCCCGCATTGGGGTGACGGTGATCGTCTCGTCGGGCGCGTAGTCCGACATGCGCGTCATGCACATGAGGCGGGGCTTCCCGTTGATCTCGGCGGAGCAGGAGCCGCATTTGCCGGCTTTGCAGTTCCACCGGACCGCGAGGTCCGGCTCCTGCTCGGCCTGGATGGCGTGCACCGCGTCGAGCACGACCATCCCTTCACCGGCGGCGACCTGGTACTCCTTGAGCTCGCCGCGCTCACGCGTGCCGCGGAACAGTCGAAGCTTGCGTCGCTCAGCCACGCTCACTTCCCTTCCTTAATGAGGGTCGACAGGTCGTCCGGGATCGGCGGCTGCTGCTCGCGCCGTACCGTCATGCGACCACCGTCCTTCCTGATCACGATCTGCTCGCGGGCCTGGCGCTCGTCGGACTCCGGGTAATCGCTGCGCGTGTGCCCCCCGCGGCTCTCGGTACGCTCGAGGGCCGCGCGCGCCGTCGCTTCGGAGACGATCAGCAGCGAGCTCAGGTCGATCGCCGTGTGCCAGCCCGGGTTGTACTCGCGGCTGCCCGTGACGCCCACCGCGCGCGCGCGCCCCTTCAACCGCTCGAGCTCCGCGAGCGCGGTTTCGAGGCCCGCCTTATCGCGGATGATGCCGGCGTTGCGCTGCATCACCGCCTGCAGCGCCGACTGGACGGCGTACGGATTTTCGCCGTCCCGCTCGAACGGCTCGAGCGCCTCGCGCATCGCGGCTTCGACGTCGCCGTCGGGAATCGCGGCGCGGGCGCCGCGCCGTGTCGCGGCGTACAGTCCGGCGCGGCGGCCGAACACCAGCAGGTCGCTCAGCGAATTCCCGCCCAGCCGGTTCGCGCCATGCATGCCGCCCCCCACTTCGCCGGCGGCGTAGAGACCGGGCACCGTCGATTCCTGCGTTTCGGCATCGACCTTCACGCCCCCCATCACGTAGTGCGTCGTCGGGCCGATTTCCATCGGATCTTTGGTGATGTCGACGTGCGCCAGCTCTTTGAACTGGTGGTACATGCTGGGCAGCTTCTTCTTGATGTAGTCGGGGTTCTGCTTGGAGGCGATGTCGAGGAACACGCCGCCGTGCTCGGTGCCCCGCCCCTCGGCGATTTCTTTCGTGATCGCTTTGGCCACGACGTCGCGGGTCAGCAGCTCGGGCGGGCGCCGGTTCTTCTTGCGGTCGCCCTTGACCCAGGCGTCCGCTTCGGCTTCGGTCTCCGCGAAATCGCCCTTGAACATCTCGGGCATGTAGCGGAACATGAACCGCTCGCCGTCCTTGTTCTTCAGCACCCCGCCTTCGCCGCGCACCCCTTCGGTCACGAGGATGCCGCGCACACTGGGCGGCCAGACCATGCCGGTAGGATGGAATTGCACGAACTCCATGTCGATCAGCTCGGCGCCGGCCTCGTAGGCGAGCGCGTGGCCGTCGCCCGTGTACTCCCAGGAGTTGCTCGTGATCTGCCACGCTTTCCCGATGCCCCCGGTAGCGAGCACGATCGCGCCCGTCTGGAACAGCACGAAACGGCCGGTCTCCCGGAAGTAGCCGAGCGCGCCGGCGATCCGGCCGTCGACCACGAACAGGCGGACGATCGTGCACTCCATGTGGACGTCGATGCCGGAGTGCACGCCCTTGTCCTGGAGCACGCGAATCATCTCGAGTCCGGTGCGATCGCCTACGTGCGCGAGGCGGCTGTAGGTGTGCCCGCCGAACGGGCGCTGATTGATCTTGCCGTCGACCGTGCGGTCGAACAGGGCCCCCCAGGCCTCGAGCTCGCGGATCCGGTCGGGGGCTTCCTGGGCATGGATCTGCGCCATGCGCCAGTTGTTGTGCATCTTGCCGCCCCGCATCGTATCGCGGAAATGCACGCGCCAGGTGTCTTCGGGGAACACATTGCCGAGCGCGGCGGCCGCGCCGCCTTCGGCCATGACGGTGTGCGCCTTCCCGAGCAGCGACTTGCACACGAGGGCGACTCTGGCGTTTTGCGAGCTCGCTTCGATAGCGGCTCGGAGCCCGGCGCCGCCTGCACCGATGACGACGACGTCGTAGTTGTGGGAACGGAGGTCTTGAGGGGGCATCAGGAGGTGGCCCGGGTGCCGATGATCCGTGCCCTAAAGGGCCGGCTCGGCAACTTCGCGCGCCCTGAAGGGCGTCGTACGGAGCGTCCTTCAGGACGCGTGACGTGACCGAGCCGGCGCTTCAGCGCACGGACAGCGAGACCGGTCATCGTTAAAAAATCCGCATGTCGTGAATGACGCCCGCCGCGCACAGGCGGATATAGAGGTCGGTCAGCGCGACGGAAAAGAGCGAGCACCAGGCATACAGCTGATGGTTTTTGTTGAGCGCCGTGACGCCCTGCCACAGCTTGAAGCGCGTCTTACCGCCGCGGGCGCAGGAATAGCAGTCGACACGCCCGCCGATCAGGTGCCGCAGCGAATGGCAGCCGAACGTGTAGCTCGCCAGCAGAATCACGTTCAGTGCCATGACCAGCGTACCGATCCCGACGCCGAATTCCCTGGGGCCGGCGGCCATCGTGCCGTCCGCCAGCACCCCATTCACGGGCCAACGCAGTGCGAGCCAGACGTCATAACCGAGAATGAAGATGAAAATCACCGCCGCGTACATGAAAAAGCGATGCATGTTCTGGAGGATGAACGGAAACCGCGTCTCTCCCTTGTAATCGTGGCGCGGTTCGCCAACCGCGCAGGCGACGGGATCGAGGAAGAACGCCCGGTAGTATGCCTTGCGGTAGTAGTAACAGGTGGCGCGGAACCCGAGCGGGAAGATCAGGATGAGGAAGGCGGGTGACAGTGGCCACCAGGTCGTCTGGATCAACGGTGAGTAGAAGGGGGAGAGGTACGGTCCCCATTCATAGTGATTGCCGACCCAAGCCGCCCATGTCGCGTAGATGCCGAAGCTGCCGAGCACGATGGCAGTGAGGAGTGGCTGAATCCACCACGCGTCCCGGCGCATTGTGGCGCCCAACGATCGCTCCTGCAGATCGCGAACCGAGGTCGTCATAGCGTCACCGCCGCCATCGTTTGTTTCACGCCTTCCGCCGATTTCTTGAGCGCGGCTTTTTCATCGCTGGTCAATTCGACTTCCACGATCTGCTCGAGCCCGTTCCTGCCCAGCTTGCAGGGCACCCCGCAGTACATCCCCGAGAGGCCGTATTCGCCGTCGAGCCACGCCGCGCACGGCAGGAGCCGCTTCTGGTCGAGCACGATCGACTCCACCATTTGCACCGTGGCGGCCGAGGGAGCGTAGTAGGCCGAGCCCGTCTTCAGGTAAGCAACGATCTCGGCGCCGCCGTTCCGCGTGCGGTCGACGATCTTGTCGAGTTTGGCCTTGTCGAGCAGCTGCGTGATGGGAATGCCGGAGACCGTCGTGTAGGAAATGAGCGGGACCATGGTATCGCCGTGGCCGCCCAGGACCATCGCCTGGATGTCCTGCACGGAAATGTCCAGCGCTTCGGACAGGAACGTACGGTAGCGGGCGGTGTCGAGAACCCCCGCCATTCCGATGACCCGTTCGCGCGGGAATCCGGTGACCTGCTTGGCCACCCAGCACATCACGTCGAGCGGATTGGAGACCACCACGACGATCGCCTTGGGGCAATGCTGTTTGATCTGCTGGGAGACCTGTTTGACGATGTCGGCGTTGGTGCGCACGAGATCGTCGCGACTCATCCCCGGCTTGCGCGCGATGCCCGCCGTGACCACGACCAGCTCCGAACCGGCCGCGGGGCCGTAGTCGTTCGAGCCGAGGACCTTTGTATCGAAGCCTTCGATCGGCGCGGATTCGTACTGGTCGAGCGCTTTCCCCTGCGGGACACCTTCGATGACATCGACGAGGACGACGGTGCGGGCGAGCTCTTTCTCGGCGAGGCGTTGCGCGGTCGTGGCGCCGACATTGCCGGCGCCGACCACGGTGATTTTGTTGAGCATGGTGGGGGGAAGTTAATGACCTGAGTGCGTCAGGCAAACCGCGGATTAACCGCCTCGCGTGTGCATTTCCCGATGTGGATCGGCCCGCAATCCGGCGACGTGATACAGCGGCGTGCGATCGGCCATGCCGAGCCGTTGCTCGGCGCCGCGGTCGGTCCGGGTGCGCCACGTCGCGCTGATCAGCTCCGCTAGATCGGCGTCGCTCGCGCCGGCCCGCAACGGCGCGCGCAAATCGACGCCGCGCTCCGCGTACAAGCACAGGAACCAGGTACCGTCCGCCGTCAGCCGGCTGCGATCGCAGGAGCGGCAGAACGGCGCCGTGGTCGACGCGATGATGCCGAACGTCGTGCCGTCCGGGAGCCGGAAGCGCTCGGCCGGCGCGCTGCCCGCCGCAACGGGAGTTATCGGGCCGTAATGCGTCGTCAGCCTCTCCAGCATCTCGCGGCGCGATACCACCTGCTCGGCCGACCACTCCGTCGCCCCGCCGACATCCATGTACTCGATGAAACGAACTTCCGCGTCGCGATCGCGGCTGAACTCGATCAGATCGACCAGCTCGTCGTCGTTCAAGCCGCGAATAACGACGCTGTTGAGTTTCAACCCCCGAAAGCCCGCGCCACGGGCCGCGTCGATTCCGGACAGCACGTCGGCATGCCGGTCGCTCCGGGCCAGCTCGCGCATCCGCTCCGGCCGCAGCGTGTCGAGACTGACCGTAATCCGGCCCAGACCGGCTTCGCGCAGGGCGGCGGCATGCTTCGCGAGCAGCAAGCCGTTAGTGGTGAGCGACAGGTCGCGTATCGCGGGGATACGACTCAGCATGCGGGTCAAGCCGGGCAAGTCGTGCCGGAGCAGCGGCTCGCCGCCCGTGAGACGCACCTTCTCGACGCCCAGGGAGGCGAACACACCGGTGAGCCTGGTGATCTCTTCGAACGTGAGAATCGACTGCCTGGGAAGCCACACGTACTCCTGCTCCGGCATGCAGTAGCGGCAGCGGAGATTGCATCGATCCGTCACCGACACTCTGAGGCTTCCCAGCGGCCGCTGCCAGCGATCGGTGATCACGCCGGTTGCCCTACCCATGTGGCCGAGCCGTCGGCACGCATTTCCTTTTTCCAGATCGGCAGCCGCTTTTTCACCTCTTCGATGACGTAACGGCAGGCGGCAAAGGCCTCATCACGGTGGGGCGCCGCCGCGGCGATCACGATACTCGCCTCGCCGGCGGGGACTATGCCGAGCCGGTGCTGGAGCGCCACACGCGCGCCAGGCCACCGCCCCCGGGCTACGCCGAGAATCTCGTCGATTTCCCTGGACGCCATCGGTTCGTAGGCGGAGTACTCGATGGCGGTCACGCCGTCGTCATTGCGCACGCTGCCCGTGAACACGCACGTGCCGCCCCGCTCCGGCCCCTGCACTTCCGCGAGCAGCTCTCCGACATCCAGCGGGTGCCGCGTGAGCGTCATCATCTAACCACCCGCGAACGGTGGGAGCAGCGCGACGTCATCTCCTTCGTTCACGACGGCGTCGAGCTTCACCTGCCGCAGGTTCAGCGCGACGAGCGGCCGTGACGGTATTGCGCTGGTGGCGGGAAAAACCTCGCGCACGGCCGCGACGACGTCCGCGACCGTCGCCGGCGTTTCGACGTTCACCTGCGACCAGGTGCAACCCGCCAGCTCGGCGTAGCGCGCGAAAAACCGCACCGAAACCTTTCCCATGTCGCGATTATAGCCCCGAGGCCAACCCCTGCCAGATCCTCGTTTGCCTGGGGGTGGCATTGCGCGCGCGCGAGAGCAGGACGCGCGAGGTGGTCCGTTCGCGGACCGTGGTGTTGAGCGTCAGGAATTGCATCGTATTGTCGGTTGTTCGCTGAACGCTGATGGTCAGCGGCTGTCCGGTTTTTCCGCGGTATTCGGTGCGGAAGGCTCCGGCCCAATCGCTCTCGGGGGTCACCGCGATGTTGCCGACGCGCAGCAGGATGTCGCCGGGCTGTACGCCGGCGGCGTCGGCCGAGCTCCCCGGAGTGACGGACACGACCTGCAGTCCGCGCCCTTCGGGAGCGCCGGTCGACACGCCCAAGAACGGCACCGTGACGCTTTGGCGGTTCACGGCAATCCCCGCTTTTGCGAATGTCGTCTCGTACGGCAGCGAGTCCCGCCCGTCGATATAGCGGCGATAGAATCCGTCCATGTCGGGCATGCCGGCGGCCCGCAGCTCGCTGAGCAGATCGGCGGTACTGAAGCCCTTGTTCTGCCGATAGTACTTGGTGTACAGCGTCCGGATCACCTCGTCGAGGCTGTGCGCGTTGTTGGTGGCATCCCGGATCGAAATGTCGAGCAAGAGCCCGAGCAACGAGCCCTTGGGGTAGTAGAGCTGCGAGCTGTTGACGTAGATCTCGTGAATCCACGTCGCCGCGCTGCCATCCTCCACGCTCCACGGCTCCGGCGTCTGCTCGACCTGATCGATGTTGCCGTTCACGCTCCGCAGGAAGTCGTCCGCCGTCCACAGTCCCGAGCGGAGGTTCGTGATGTCGGCGTAGTAATCGGTCACACCCTCCGACCACCACAGCAACGGCGTGTACTGCTCCTCGCGGTAGTCATACGGCCACATTTCCGCCGGGCGAATGCGCTTCACGTTCCAGAGATGGAAGAATTCGTGCGACAGCAGCGGGTACATGAAGTCGCCGAGCCGTCCGGAAGGATCGGCAAACGCCAGCGCGGGCAGAATGTCGTATTGCGAGTAGCTGTGCTCGAGCCCGCCGCCGAAGTTGATCGGCTCGTGGATGACGTTGTAGAACACGGTGTACACGTCGTACGGCGCCTCGCCCACGATTTTGTTCTGGACGGGAGCCATCCTCGAAATGCCGTTGCGAATGTTGCGCGCTACAGCGGGTGTGTAGTCGGCCGCGGGCCACACGGCAACGCGAATCCACTTCCCTTCCACCTGGAGTGAGTCGAGGCTGTAGCGGCCCAGAAAGGTCATGGCGTCGGCGAGCTCGTGATAATCGGCGGCGCGGTAGACGCCGTCCACCGGGCCCTTCAGCGCTGTCGTTACCTGCCATCCTGCCGGCACGCGAAAGCGCACCTCGGCCGGTCGGTCGAGCTGCCCTTCTTCGAACAGGAACAGATTGGTGCCGAGGAACTGCGCGAAATTTTCGAGCGCGCGCGCGATCGAGAGATCGATCGTATCCGCCGCAAAGTTGAACTCGACCGTGACACGGTCGGCGCCGTTGGTGACCACGCGCCACGTATCCTTGTCGCCGCGATCCCAGCGCAGCGCCTGACCGGTGGCGTTCTTCGCGCCAAAGCCGAATACGTAGCGCGCGTAATTCTGGATTTCGTAACTGCCGGGGCTCCACGCAGGCAGCGACACGAACAGCGTGTCCCTCCCTGACGCGGGGAATTCCGCGGACACATGGAACTGACGCGCGCCCGTGGCGAGTGAGACTTCATATCGGATCGCCTGCGCGCGACCAATGACGGGGACCAGCAGCAGAGGCACGAGAAAACCGAAGAGACGCCGCATCGCCACTCCAGACAAGAAGTTGGGCCTCGGCGGTGCGCCGAGGCCCAAGTTCAAGTTACCCTACACCAGCAGTTTAGGACGATTTATGACGGAACCTTGGCGCTCGCGTCGGCCACCATTGCCCGCAACTCCTTGCTGGGCTTGAAGACAGGAACGGGACGAGCGGCAACTTCGACTGGATCACCGGTCCGCGGGTTGCGTGCCATACGCGTCTTGCGCTGGCGGATCTTAAAGGTCCCAAACCCGCGTATCTCAATGTTATGCTGCTCAGCTAGCGCGGCTTTGACCGCATCGAGGAAGGAATCCACAACGCGCGCACAGTCCTTTTTTGAAATGAGGGGACCAGCGGTGCGAGCGATTTGCGCTGTGACTTTCTCGACCAGATCGGCCTTCGTCATGTGGCCCCCCGTAACTGCTGGTGCGTCGCCGGGTTGCAAAAGTCGGGGGCTATAGTAGGGGCTTACTTATTTAGTGTCAAGAGCTTGTAGGAATTGTTGAAAGTGTCCCTGCGCGTCGTGGGGTCCCGGAGACGCCTCAGGATGGTACTGGACCGCGAAAATCGGGTATTCGCGGTGCTTGATCCCCTCTACAGTCTGATCGTTCAGGTTCACATGGGTGACTTCGAGGGCCTTGGCCCCAGGCACGTCGCGCCCGCTCCCTGCCGCCCCAGGGGCCCCCGTTTCGGCCCGAACCGCAAACCCGTGGTTCTGCGACGTGATGAGCACCTGCCCGCTCGCCAGGTCCCGAACGGGATGGTTCCCGCCCCGATGTCCGTAGGGCAGCTTGACCGTTTCGCCCCCCATCGCGAGTCCGAGGAGCTGGTGGCCCAGGCAGATCCCGAATATCGGGAGCGAGCCATCGGCCAGGTCACGAATGGTGTCGATCGCGTAGCCCACCGCCGCCGGGTCGCCAGGGCCGTTCGAGAGAAACACACCGTCGGGCTCGAGCGCACGCACCTGCGCCGCGCTGGTTGCCGCGGGAACGACCGTTACCCGGCACCCATGCTGCACGAAGAGTCGCAGGATGTTGCGCTTCATGCCGAAATCGAAGGCGACCACGTGATGTTTGGCGTCGGCGGGTCCCTCCGAATACGCGCTCGGAATCGTCGCGAGGCTCGCGAGATCGAGCCCGTCCATCGACGGCGATGCCGCGAGCGCGGCCTTGATCGACTCGGCGGGCTTCTCGCCCAGGGCGACGACGCCCCGCATCGCGCCCCGCGAGCGGATGTGACGTGTGAGCTGGCGCGTGTCGACGTCGGCCACGAGCGGCACCTTGGCGCCGGCCAGCCACTCGAGCAGGGGGCCGGTCGAACGCCAATTCGATGCCGTGCCGGAGAGCTCGCGGACCACCACACCCGCGACGCGCGGGCGGTCGGACTCCACGTCTTCGGGATTTATCCCGTAGTTGCCGATCATCGGCGCGGTCATGACGACGATCTGACCGAGGTAGGAGGGGTCGGTGAACACCTCCTGGTAGCCGCTCAGATTCGTCGTGAATACGACTTCAGCGTACGCCGGCTCGAACGGGAGGGGCGCGGTTCCGGGGAACCAGGCGCCGTCCTCGAGGAGGACGTAAGCGGGTTGAGCCTTACGGTCGACTATTGGGCTGTGGAGGCGGAGCCGGAGGAGGTGTCGGCTGCGTCGGTTGAGTTTCGATCGGCAGCGGAGCCTGCTGAACCGGGGCCGGTGCCTGGCCCTGGCCTTCGAGCACCGAGCGCACCTGGCTGCCCGACTGCGACATGAACGACAGCACGAGCGCGATGAACAGGAAGATGCCTGCCGTCCACCAGGTGACCTTGGTCAGTAGTGTCGTCGCCTGACGACCGCCCATGACCGTTTCGGTGCCGGCACCACCGCCCATCGTCGCGAGACCGCCGCCCTGCCCCGCCTGAAGGAGCACTGCGGTGCCGAGGATGAGCGAGTCGAGAATCAGCAGGACGACCAGAATGGTGAACATGCGCGGGGCAAGATACCTAGGCGACGCCGGTACGCACAAGCTCGGCCCAGCCGCGCGGATCGAGTGATGCGCCGCCGACCAGGACGCCGTCCAGCTCGCGCTCGGCGAGCAGTTCCTTGGCGTTCTTCAGGTTCACACTCCCGCCGTAGAGAATCCGCGTTTCCCCGCTCACCCGGTCCTTGAGCCAGGCGCGAATCGCCCGGTGGACCTCCGCGGCGTCTGCCGGCGTCGCGTTGCGGCCGGTGCCGATCGCCCACACCGGCTCGTAGGCGATCGTGATGCGCGGGTCGACGCGCGTGGGGAGCGCGGCCTCCAGTTGGCGCGTCACCACCTTCAGCGTATCCCCGGCATCCCGCTGCGCCAGCGTTTCGCCGACACACAGCACGGGATACAGATCCGCGGCCAGAGCGGCGGTTACTTTGCGCGCCGTATCGGCGTCCGTTTCGCCGAAGATATGGCGCCGCTCCGAGTGCCCGATGAGTGTGGCGCGCGCCCCGGCCTGCGCGGCAAGCGGACTCGAGATCGCTCCGGTAAACGCGCCTTTGGGCTCCCAAAAGATGTCCTGCGCGCCGGCGAGCATCGTCTCACGACCTCGCACCGCCGTGGACACGGTCTCGAGCGAGACGGCGGGAGGAAAGAACCAGACCTGCCGGTCGGGCTGCTCCTGGTACTCCGCGAGGAAGGTGCTCATGTAGTCCCGCGCTTCCGGCGGTCCCAGGTGCATCTTCCAGTTCGCGGCGAACAGCAGCGCTCTCATCGGTCCTCGAGCGCCGCCACGCCGGGCAACTCCTTCCCTTCCAGCAGCTCGAGCGACGCGCCGCCGCCGGTCGAAACGTGCGTGAGCTTGTCCTCCATTCCCGCGACGGCGGCGACCGAATCTCCGCCTCCCACGACGGTCACGGCGCCCTTCGCGCCCGCATCGACGAGCGCATTCGCGATCGCGCGCGTGCCGGCGTCGAACGGCGGCGTCTCGAACACGCCCATCGGGCCGTTCCAGAAAATCGTCTTGGCCTTGAGAAGCCGCGCGCGGAAATCGTGCTGCGTGGTCTCATCGATGTCGAAGACGGCCCAGCCTTTGGGGATCTGGTCGGACGGGACGGACCTGCTTTCGTTAGCGCGCTCGAGCGAGGGAGCGACGACTGCGCCCCGCGGCAGAATCAGTTTCTTGCCGCTCGTCTTCAGCAGATCCCGCGCGAGCTCGACTCGGTCCGGCTCGACGAGCGAGTTCCCAGTCTCGAGTCCCAGCGCCTTGAAGAAAGTGCAGGCCATCGCGCCCCCGATCAGCAATTCGTCCACCTTGGGGAGCAGTGAGCGAATCACGTCGATTTTTCCCGAGATCTTGGCGCCGCCCAGGACGGCGATGAAGGGGCGCTTCGGATTCTCGAGCAGCTGGCCGAGGTACTCGAGCTCCCGTTCCATCAGGAATCCGGCGACCGCGGGCTTGAGCAGGTGCGCAACGCCTTCGGTCGACGCGTGCGCGCGATGGGCCGATCCGAACGCATCGTTCACATACAGATCGCCGAGCGCGGCGAACGTCCTGGCGAGCTCGGGGTCGTTTTGCTCTTCGCCGGGCCAGAAACGCGTGTTCTCGACGAGAGCGACGCCGCCGCGCGTCAGCCGCCGCGTGGTGGCGACGCCGGTCGCGGGATCGGGAATGAACTCGACGGGGGCGCCGAGCAGCTGCTCGAGCGCGGGAACGATTTGCTTCAGCGAGTACTGCGGATCGGGTCCGCCTTTGGGGCGGCCGAGGAGGGACAGCAGCACGACGCGCGCAGCCTGGTGTCGTCCGTCACGTTCCCGTTTTTGAGCGGGACGTTGAAGTCGACACGAGTGAGCGCGCGTTTACCGTCCAGCGCCTGCGGGGGAAGGTCCCGCAGGCTCTTTTTGTTCAACGCTTCTTTCCCATGTAGGCGAGCAGATCGACGCAGCGGGCGGAATAGCCCATCTCGTTGTCGTACCAGGAGGAGACGTGCACGAGCGTCCCGTCGATCACCGCCGTCGACATCGTATCGATGACGCTCGAGTACAGGTTGCCGATGTAATCGTGCGAAACGAGCGGCTCATCGCTCGTGTCGATGATCCCCTTGAGCGGGCCCGCGGCGGCCGCCTGCTTGAACGCGCCGTTCACCGCGTCGACCGTCGTGGACTTCTCGACCTCCGCGACCAGCTCGACGATGGAAACGTCGGGAGTCGGCACCCGCAGCGAGATGCCGTCGATCTTCCCCTTCACTTCGGGAATCACGAGGCCGGTGGCCTTGGCGGCGCCCGTCGTCGTCGGAATGATGCTGAGCGCGGCGGCACGCGCGCGGCGCAGATCCTTGTGCGGCAGATCGAGGATCTGCTGGTCGTTGGTGTAACTGTGCACCGTCGTCATGAACCCGTGCTTGAAGCCGAAATTGTCCATGACGACCTTCACCATGGGCACGAGGCAGTTGGTGGTGCACGATGCGTTCGAGATGATCGTGTGCTTGGCGGGATCGTACTTGTCGTTGTTGACGCCCATGCAGATTGTGATGTCTTCGCCCTTGGCGGGCGCGGAGATCACGACTTTTTTGGCGCCGGCGGCGAGGTGCTTCGACGCGTTCTCCTTGTCGGTGAACCGTCCGGTGCTTTCCAGCACGAACTCCACACCCAGCTCTTTCCAGGGCAGCCTTTCAGGCTCTTTGATGGCCGAGACCTTGATCGTCTTGCCGTTGACGATCAGCGCGTCCGCTTTCGCTTCGACCGTTCCGGGGAAGCGCCCGTGCACGGAGTCGTACTTGAGCAGATGGCCGAGGGTCTTGGTATCCGTGATGTCGTTGATTCCGACGAATTCGATGTCGGCCTGTTTGGCCATCGTGGCGGCGCGAAGCACGTTGCGACCGATGCGGCCAAACCCGTTGATCCCTACCCGAACTGCCATGGTCTCCCCTTAGCTGAAGTCCGGAATCGCGGCGCGCGCGAATGTGACTGCGTGTATCGTCGTCGCGCCGGCCTGTTCTAGCGCTCTCGCTGCTTCCGCGAGCGTCGCGCCCGTGGTGAAAACGTCGTCCACCAGCACGTACTGAACGCGTGGCGCGGGGCGTATGGCGTTGCGATGCAGGTTTCCCGCGCCGCACTCCGCGCGCCGCACGTCGAACGCCCCCGCCACGTTCGCCAGACGGGTTAGCGGTGTCAACGCCGTTTGCGTCGGCGTTTCACGCGTGCGGACGAGCAGACCGGGAATCACGGGAATCCGCCACTTTCTCGCGAGCGCGCGCGCCAACACCTCGCTCTGGTTATAACCCCGCGTTCGCAACCGCTTCGGGGCCAACGGAATCGGGATTAACGCCGCCGCTTCATCGGTGCGAGGCCGCAGCGGAGCCATCGCGAGCGCCAGGTCCTCCGCGATCCGCGGCAGCGCCGCGTACTTCAGCGCGTGCACGGCGTGTTGCGCGCCGCCCTCGAGCCAGACCGCCGAGCGCGCCGACTGGAATGCCGCGGGCCACTCGACGCACAAACGACACGGACCGAAGTGAGGTTCCGGCTGCCCACAGCGCGCGCACCACGGGGGGCGCACCGCGCGAAATCGCTGGCGGCAGAGGCTGCACGTCAGGCGCGCGGCATCGCGCTCGCCGAGGAGCGCATGACACAGGAGACACTCGGCTGGAAGGAGCAGCTGCTCGAGAGCGACGCTAAACACGCAGCGCGCGCTTGACCGCCGCGCGCATCACCTCGACGGGCGCCGCGGTCCCGGGAAAAAACCGCTCGAATGCGGCCGCGCCCTGCCGCACGAGCATCTCGCGCCCATCGCTCGCCTGTATGCCCCGCTCGCGCAGCGTCCGGACCCAGCGCGTTTCGCCGGGAGCGTACACGAGATCGAGCGCCTTCTGCACGCCTGGGATGTGGTTCACATCGATGGGGAGCGGATTGTGTCCGCTGAGCCCCAGCGGGGTCGCGTTGACGGCGACGTCGACCTCCACCGGCCCGGTGGCGACCTGCGTCGGGACGCCGACCCGGTTGGCCCAGGCCGCGAAGTCTTTCGCGCGGCCGAGGTCGCGCGAGCGCACGAACAGCGTGGCTCCGAGATTCGCGGCTGCCACCGCGGTCGCCCGCGCCGATCCACCTGTGCCGATCACGAGCCAACGCGCTCCCTTCCCCGGCGCCTCGAGCTGCGCCAGTGCCTTCGTGACGCCGATGACATCGGTGTTGTCGCCGACGAGCTCGCCGTCCTCGGTCCAGAACGTATTGCATGCGCCGGCCCGGGCGCACTCATCCGATTTACGCGCGAGGCAACGTTCCACCGCTTCCTTGTGGGGGACCGTCACGTTCCCCGCCCCTTGCGTCGCGACCTGCATGGCGAGGACGTCCATCAGCGCGGCAGCGGGCACCCGGAGCCCCACGTACACGGCGTCGATCCCGAGCGCGCGGAAGGCCGCGTTGTACATCGCGGGGGAGAGAGAGTGGGCCACCGGATCCCCGATGACCGCGAGCAGCCGCGTCTTAGCGCTGATCTCCACGCTTGCTCTCAGCGGCCAGGCGATCGGCGACCGCCTCCGCGAGTGCTTCGAGCTCCTGCGCCGTGTCGCGGTAGACGGCGAGATCGCCGCCGAAGGGATCGCTGACTTCGTCGCCCCCTTTCCCCGCGTATTCGCCGAGCACGAACACCTTGCCCTCGCCACCGAGCTCGTCCACGCGCGCCCGGTGATGTCGCGCCATCGTGAGGATCAGGTCGGCCTCGTCCACGAGCTCGCGCGTGAGCAGGCGCGCGCGGTGGCTCGAGAGATCGAGGCCGCGCTCGAGTCCCACGAGATAGGCGCCTTCGGACGCCGGCGCTCCGTCCCACGCGCCCGTCCCGGCGGAGCTCACCTTCACCTCGAGTCCGCGGTCCTTCAGGGCGCGCTCGAGCAGCGACGCGGCGAGCGGCGAGCGGCAGATGTTGCCCGTGCAGACGAAGAGAACGTTCTGGATCATGGCGCGAGCCGCCCGACGGCTCGGCGGAGCTCGGCGACGCTGAGCGTTCCCTCGCGCACGATCTGCGCGCGCGGCCGGGTGCAATCGACCACCGTCGAGGGGGGACGGTTGCCGAGCACGCCGCCGTCCAGCACCAGCAACGTGCCTGCCTGCACCGCCGGGGCGAAGTCGCGCGCAATGGCTTCGGCGCCGGCGCCTGGTGGATGCCCCGGCAAATTCGCCGACGTCGACGTCAGCGGGACGCCGAGCGCCGTGACGAGCTGCGCGATGGCGTGATGCGAGGTCCAGCGCACGGCGATACCACCGTCAGGTCCGCGCAGCAGGTCCGGCAGGCGGCCGGAGCCGCCGGGGAGTACCAGAGTGAGAGGACCGGGCCAGAACGCGCGCGCCAGCGCGTCCGCCGAGGCGTTGAAGGCGAGCCCGTGCGCCTCAGCCATCGCGCGATCGCTGATCAACAACAGAAACGGCTTGGACGCCGCTCGTCCCTTCAGTGTCGCGAGAGCGGCGACGTCGGCCTGCACGGCACGCGATCCGAAGCCGTATACCGTTTCCGTCGGATAGGCGAGCAGACCGCCGGCCTGGAGATGGGCGACGACACGCGGGATGGCCGCCGCCACTTCGGCGTCGGATTGAAACGGAATCGGCTTCACCGCAGCTCACGCGCGAGCGCCTCGGCGATCCGGAAGTCGTCGGCTGTGGTCACCTTGAAGTTATGCGGCGAATCGGGAATCAATTCCACCGGAAACCCGGCGCGTTCGCAGACCTCGGCGTCGTCACTGGGCGGCGCGCTTCCATTCGCGCGCAGCTGGCCGTAGGCCGCGATCAACATCGCGCGCGGAAATCCCTGCGGTGTCTGCGCGCGCCAGATCCGCTCGCGGTCGACCGTCCGGGCGACCCGCGGCGTGAGCTGGTCCGATGCGCCGACCTCCTTGAGCGTGTCCGACGCGGGCACTCCGGCCACCGCACCGACACCTGCGCGCGCCCGCGCGATCACCGCGTCGATCGTGCCGCGGCTCACGAAGGGACGCGCCGCGTCGTGCACGAGGATCAGCGCCGCGTCCGGCGGCAGCGCGTCGATGCCGGCGCGGACGGAGTCGACCCGCTGGGCGCCGCCGGGCACGAACTCGAGTCGCTCACCGCGAAGCTTGGCGAGCCATTCGGGCGGCCGCTCGGCGTAGCCCGGCGGCAGCGCGACGATCACCTGGCGGACGTCGGGATGACTCACGAACGCCCGCAGGGCGCGCAGCAGCATCGGCACGCCGAGAATCGGGCGGAACTGTTTCGGCTCACCGGGGCCGGCGCGCACGCCGGCGCCGGCGGCGACGATGACGACGCCGACGTCAGGCTGCGAGCCGGCGGGCAAGCTCACCGATTCCCTCGAGGCCGATCACCTCGAGCTCCTTGCTGGCTTTGGAGCGGCTCGACAGGAACACGCGCCGAAAACCCTGGCGCGCCGCCTCGGCGAGGCGCCGCTCGACACCGGCGACGGGGCGAATCTCGCCGCCCAATCCCACCTCGCCGAGGAACAGCGTATCGGCGGGCACGGGCCGGTCGTGGACAGTGGAGACGAGGGCGGCAAGGACGGCAAGGTCGGTCGAGGGCTCGATCAGGCGCACACCTCCTGTGACGTTGACGAACACGTCGAGGTTCCCGAACGGCAACCCGCCGCGCCGTTCCAGCACGGCGAGCAACAGCGCGAGCCGGCGATGATCGAGCCCCGTCGCCACGCGCTGTGGCGTGCCGAATCCCGCTTTTGACGCGAGCGCCTGGATCTCCACCAGCATCGGCCGCGTGCCCTCCATGAGCGCCGTCACGGCCGACCCGGACGCGCCCGTGCTGCGTCCGGCCAGGAAGGCGGCGGCGGGATTCGCCACCGGCTCGAGTCCCGCCCCGGTCATTCGGAACACGCCGATTTCGTCGACCGACCCGAACCGATTCTTCACGGCGCGCAGGATCCGATGATCGAGCGTCGCTTCACCTTCGAAATAGAGGACGGTATCGACGATGTGCTCGAGCGTCTTCGGCCCCGCGATCCCGCCGCCCTTCGTGACGTGTCCCACGAGGACGACGGCGGGCCCGGACTCTTTGGCGAAGCGCATGAGCCGCGCGGCGCACTCGCGCACCTGGCCGACGTTTCCGGGCGCGCCTTCCAGCTCGTCGGTGTAGGTGGTTTGCACGGAATCGAGCAGCACCACGCGCGATTTCAATTGCGCCGCGTGATGGAGGATCGACTCGAGCCGGGTCTCGCCCAGCACGTGAATGTCGCCGGCGTCTTCCTGGAGGCGATCGGCGCGGAGCCGCAGCTGATCGGGCGACTCTTCTCCCGAGACGTAGAGCGTCGAGACGCCTTGGCTTTCCAGTCGCGCGGCACACTGCATCAGCAGCGTGGACTTGCCGATACCCGGCTCGCCGCCGACAAGGGTTACCGAGCCCGGAACGATGCCCCCGCCGAGGACGAAGTCGAACTCGGCGAGGCCGGTCTTCCAGCGTGACGTTGCCGTCGACTGCATCTCGGACAGTTTCACGGGAGCGGCGCCTGAGGCCGTCCGGCCGGCGGGCCGTCCGGCCGTCCTGCTGACCGGCTCCTCTATGAGAGAGTTCCACGCCCCGCAGGCGTCGCACTTCCCGCCCCATTTCGGCTGGTCGGCCCCGCATTCGGTGCAGCGAAATACCGACTTGCCCTTAGGCACTGACCTGGGCCTCGCGGGGGCTGTAGTTGTCGAAGCGCGTGTATTCCTTCTTGAAGTGCAGCTTCAGGTTCCCAGTCGGGCCGTTGCGCTGCTTGCCGACGATCACCTCGGCGATGCCCTCGATGCTTTCGTTCGTCTTGGGGTCCACCGGGCCGTCGTAGAACTCCTGGCGGTAGATGAACAACACCACGTCGGCATCCTGCTCGATCGCGCCCGACTCGCGCAGATCGGAGAGCTGCGGGCGGCGGTGCTCGCCGCCGCGCTGCTCGGGGGCGCGGGACAGCTGCGACAGCGCCACCACGGGCACGTCCAGCTCCTTCGCGAGCGCCTTGAGCGAGCGCGAGATGTAGGAAATCTCCTGCTGGCGGTTCTCGACGTCGCCGGGTCCCTGCATGAGCTGGAGGTAGTCGACGATCACCAGTGCAATGTCGTGCTCGGACTTCAACCGGCGTGCCTTTGAGCGCATGGCCAACGGCGTCAGCCCCGCCGAATCGTCAATCCAGATCGGCGCCGTGCCGAGTAGTCCGGCGGCGCGCGCGAGCTTCGGATAGTCGTCGTCGCGCAGCTGGCCGCGGCGCAACCGCTGGGCGTCGACCAGCCCTTCCGAGCACAGGAGCCGCTGGACCAGCTGGTCCTTCGACATTTCGAGCGAGAAGAAGGCGATCGGCGTGTTGTGCTCGATTGCGGCATGCTGGACGACGTTCAGCGCCAGGGCTGTCTTCCCCATCGAGGGACGCGCCGCGAGAATGACGAGGTCGGAGCGCTGGAATCCGGCCGTCAGGCGATCGAGATCGACGAACCCGCTCGGCACACCCGTGACCGAGCCCGCGCCCGACTGGAGCTGCTCGATCCGCTCCATCGTCGGCCAGATCAGCTCCTTGATCCGGATGAACTCCTCGGCGCGGCGGAATTGCGCGACCTGGAAGATCCGGTGCTCGGCGTTGTCGAGCACTTCGCCCGCGGTGCCGTGGCCTTCGTAGACGTCCTGGATGATGCCCGTGGACGCTTCGACGAGACGGCGCAGCACCGCCTTGTCGCGGACGATCTTCGCGTGATAGTCGATGTTCGCGGCGGTGGGCACGACGTCGATCAGCGCCGCGATGTACTCCATGCCGCCCGCGCGGTCGAGATCGCCGCGCCGGCTCAGCTCGTCGCGCAGAGTGACCGGATCGATGACGTCGCCACGCTCGGTCAGGGACAGCATCGACCGGAACAGCAGCCGATGGCTCTCCTTGTAGAACATCGTGTCGTCCAGGATTTCCGCGGCTTTGAGCGCCGCGTCCTGGTCCAGCATCATCGCTCCTAAGACGGCTTGCTCGGCCTCGTTACTCCAGGGCGTCTGCCGGCCGGCGTATTGATCAGCCGTCGAGGAGGCGAGCGGCGATACGGACGTCATCCCAGGTTGGTCTCTTCCAGTTGGGGTTACGGAGCAACGCCGCCGGGTGGTAGGTGACCACGAGCGGGGTGCCGCGGAAACGATGGATGTGGTTGCGCAATGCGCCGAGCGATTGCTTGGTGTTGAGCAGCGACTGGGCCGCCGTGTTTCCCATCGCGAGAATCACCTTGGGTTTCACGAGCTCTATCTGGCGGTAGAGAAACGGCAAGCACGCCGCGATTTCGTCGAACTGCGGCTGCCGATTCTCGGGCGGCCGGCATTTGACGATGTTGCAGATGAACACCTGCTCGCGCGGCAGATCGATCGCGGCGAGAATTTTCGTGAGCAGCTCCCCTGCCCGGCCGACGAACGGACGGCCGGTCTCATCTTCGGTCTTGCCGGGACCCTCACCGACGACGACGAGCCGGGCCGTTGCCGAACCTTCTCCCGGCACGGTCGTTGTTCGGCCACTGCACAGGCCGCATTTGTCGCAGCCGGCGATGAGCGCAGCAACGTCCTCGAGACTTGCCGCCCGCTGGATCGGATCGGTCGAAAACAGGTCGGCGCTGGGGGGATCGAACGAGACGCCAACCGGGACGGCCAGACGGCCGGACGGCCCGGCGGACTGTTCAATGGCGATAGGCTCTCCAACGGACGGTGAGGTTGGCGGTTCACCGGCCGTCCGGCCGCCAGGCCATCCGGCCGTCGATTCGGCCGTCGATCCGGAAAGAATCACCGAATCCCCGCCCAGCAACCGTTGTTGTTTCAGATATTCGGCAGCGAGAGCCCGCGAATCGGTCAAAGCGCCTCTTCGACGACGTCGAGAATTCGTTCGGCCACGTCGCGCTTGGGCAACACCGGCAAGTCGACTTTCGTGCCGTTGCGTCCCAGAATCGTCACGCGATTGGTTGTGACCTCGAAACCGGCGCCGGGCTCAGTGGCGTCATTCAGGATCACATAGTCCAGCGCCTTATTCTGCATCTTGGCCCTCGCCTTCGCGAGTCCATTCCCCGTCTCGAGCGCGAAGCCCACGACGAGCATCCCCTTGCGCCGCGGGAGCGAGCCAAGTATGTCCGGCGTCGCTTCGAGCTCGATCGTGAGCGGGCCGTCGGACCGGGGTCGTTTCTGCTCCGACTGAGTTTTGGGCCGGTAGTCGGCCGGCGCGGCGCTCATGATCAGGGCGTCGGCATTCCCCACCAGCGACGCCAACGCCCGTTGCATGTCTTCGGTGGTCTCGATCCGCTTGGTGGGCACGCCGGCGGGTGGCGTGAGCTCGGTCGGGCCCGTGACGAGTACGACGTTGGCGCCGCGCGCCCGCGCAGCGTCCGCGATTGCAAATCCCATCCGGCCGCTCGAGGGGTTGGTGATCACGCGCACCGGATCGAGATGTTCGCGTGTCGGGCCCGCCGATACGATTACGTTCTTGCCGCTCCACCTACTTTTTTTTTGAGCCCCGGGCCCTTCCCTGCCGCCGAGCAGCTGCCGCACGGCGGCCACGATCGCCTCCGGCTCGCTCATCCGGCCCGGCCGCTCGCTGGGCCCCTCGGCGAGCGCGCCGATCTCGGGGCCGATGAAGTGCCAGCCGCGCTGCGTGAGTGCCTTGAGGTTGGCGGTCGTCGCCGGATTCGCGTACATGTCGTCGTTCATCGCAGGCGCCGCGAGGATCGGGCGCGTGCCGCGCGCGAGCAGCAGCGCGGTGAGCAGGTCGTCGGCCATCCCCATCGCGGCGCGCGCGAGCAGGTGGGCGGTGGCGGGCGCGACGATCACGAGATCCGGATCCCTGGCCAGCTCGACGTGCGCGAGCGCGCGGCCCCGCTCCCACAATGACGTGAGCACGGGACGTCCGGTGAGCGCTTCGAAGGTGACGGGACGGATGAATTCGGTGGCCGCGGCGGTGAGCACCACGTCGACCGTGAAGTCGGCTTCCGTCAGGCGGCGTGCCAGGGTGCAGCTCTTGTAACAGGCGATTCCGCCCGACACCCCGAGCACGACGTGCGGCATCAGGCTTCCTGCTGGCGCCGCCGCCGCACGAGACGGTACTTGAGGCCGCCGCGCACCAGCTCATCGAACGCGCGCGTGGTCAGCTTCTCTTCCCAGTCGACCGAGCGGTCGCGCGGGAAATCGTTCACGTAGCGGGCGAACTTGGCGGCCACGAGGACCCCCAGGTACTTGTTCTGCGTCTGTCCTGCGACTTCTGCCGGTGTCACGATCCGCATGTCCTTCAGCCTTTCTGGTGATGCAGTTGATCATACAGGCGCCGGGCCTGTTCCTGAAGCCCGCGTCCGTAGCTCGTAATCCACTCGAAATCCTGCCGCTCGCGCGTGCGCGCCGGCGCCGGCCCGTCCGCGATCGCGACCACCTCGGTCACGGCCTGCTGCAAGTCGTCGTTCCGCACCCAGCGATCGAAGTTGGGCGCCTGGTTCAGCTCGTAATCGGCGCGCTCGAGCCGCCACTTGAGCTGATCCAGCGATTCACTCCGGCGCGCCTGCAGCCGCTCCAGCAACACGCGCGGATCACTCGGCAGAATGAATATCGATACCGACGCAGGAGGCGGATACCGCTCCCGGACCTGCCGCGCCCCTTCTACCTCGATGTCCAGCAGCACGTGCGTACCCGACGCGAGCACTCGCTCGACTTCCGAGTACAACGTGCCGTACAGATGCCCGCCGTACTCCGCATGCTCGAGAAACCGCCCGGCGGCGACGCCCTCGAGGAACTGGGAGCGGGTCTGAAAGAAATAATCGACTCCGTCCCGCTCCCCCGGCCTCGGCGGCCGCGTCGTGACCGATATCGAGAAGCCGAACTTCTTCGGATACCGCTCCCGCACCGCCTTCGCGATCGTCGTCTTGCCGCCGCCCGACGGCGCCGAGAGGACGACGATGCGCGGCTTCGCCGTCACTCCAGATTCTCCAGCTGCTCCCGAAACTTCTCGAGATCCCCCTTCATCGCGATCACCGTCTGGGTGATGCGCGCGTCGTTCGCCTTGGAGCCCATCGTATTCGTCTCACGCAGCAGCTCCTGCGCCAGAAAACCGAGCTGCTTTCCCACGGCCTGATCGGAGCCCAGCGCCGCCCGCGCGGCCGCGACGTGGGACCGGAACCGCACCAGCTCCTCGGTGATGTCGACCTTGTCCGCCAGCAGCGCGATCTCGAGCGCGAGTCGCTGCTCGTCGATCGCCGCTCCCGCGGTCAGCTCGGCCACCGCCTGCTTGAGTCGCTCGTGCTCCGCCTTGAGTCGCGCCGGCGCCTGCTGCTCGATCACTTTGGCCGCCGCTTCGAGCGCGTCGAGCCGGGCATTCAGCTCCGCCGCGAGCGCCTCGCCTTCCTTCTTCCGCATCGCGACCACGTCACGCGCGGCCCGCTCGACGATCGGCTGGACGTCCGACCACTGAACCGGCTCCGCGTTCGCCATTCCGCCGTTGGCCGACGTCAACACGTCGGGGTGCCGCGCCAGGAACGCGAGGTCCAGGGTCCCCTTCAACTTCAACGTCTTCTTGAGCTGCTGGGCCGCCGCCAGCACCTGCTTCGCGCGCGCGAGGTCGACCGTAACGGCGCGCTCCGGAGCCGGTCCTTCGACCCAGCGCGCGGTCACCGCGACATGTCCCCGCTCCAGCAGTTGGCGCAGCCGTTCGCGGATCTCGATCTCGATCCCCGCGAGGTCGTTCGGCAGCTTGAGCTGCGGATTGAAATAGCGGTGGTTGACGGTGCGAATGTCGACACGCAGCCGTCCACCCAAGACCTGATCTTCGGCTGAGCCGAAGCCTGTCATACTGCGCGGCACAGGGTCATAAATGTAGCGGCGCCGGGGCTAATTAGTGAAATACCAGCGCGCGCCGTACGACTGCGACGCCTTGGGGAAGCCCAGCCCCTCTACATAGCTCGCCCGCATCAGGTTGATGTTCTGGATCGTCCAGAACAGGGTCACGCCGGCGAGCTGCATCTCCAGGTTCGTGTCCACGAAGCTCGCGCCCCCCAGCTGCCGCTGCGCGCCTGTCGAATCGATCCCGCCCAGGCCCCAGCGGCTCCACGATTCCATCGCCACCTCGGCGCGGAGCGCGAAGATACCGCTCTTGAACACGCGCCAGAACTTGGACTGGAACGTCGCGGACAGGCGCGCATGGTGCGGCGGCTCGAAATCGCCCCCGCCCACGACGGCGTCGAAATACCACCCCGAGAGCCGCAGGCCGGGCACGACCTGAATGCTGGCGTGGCCGGCGACGAACTCGGTGAGAGGCGTCGGGTTGAGCGAGTCGACCGTCTTGATCCCGCGAGCGAATCCGAGCGGCGCGAATGGATCGCGTCTGCCGCGCCCGACTTCGATGGTGAGTCGCGGATGATCGAACCGCACCCACGCGGCGACCGCGAGCGCGCGTTGCAGATCGTCGGTCGTCACGAACGGTGATTGGACGTCGTTCTGCCAGATCGCGTCCGCCCGCGCCGACAATCCGAACGGCAGCAAAAGCCCCGCGGTGCCGTACGCGCGAATGCCGCGCCGCCCGTCGGCATACAGCGACTGACGGAACGTTCCCGCGAGCGTGAGAGGCGGGAGCGGCATCCAGCCGATACGTCCCTCGAACTGCGTGGGCGCCCCGCCGGCGCCGAATCTGGCCGTGCCCAGGACGCTCGCGCGCCGCCACGTCCAGCTCGCATCCACGGTGGCCATCGATACCGAGCGGTCCTGGACGAGCGTGTCATGACTGATGCTGCTCGACGCGAGGGTGCCGGTGACGCGCCATCCGAGCCCGTCGCCGCGCTGCGCCAGGAAGACCCGCAGCAGCCGCTCGCGCCGGTCCTGGCGCCAGCCGTCGACGCGATTGTCACTCGCGGCGTTGCGATGCCAGCTCGAGCTGAAGAGCTCAAACGACGCGCCGATGCGGCCCCCCGGCGGCACGTACTCAGTCTTCAACAGAAAGTCGCTGGTGCCGAAGCTCGTCGAGGTGTTGGAGATCGGGCCGGCGCCCACGCTGTTCCAGTCGGCGAGCAGCGTCGCGCCGAAACCGGAGGGGCTGCGTTTCGAGTAGCCAGCGCGGTAGCCGGAGATGTCCTGACGTCCGGTCATGACTCCGATTTGGGTGCGCGGATTCGTGGAGCGATGGGTGACGCTCACGAGGTACACCTGCAGCAGCGCCGGAGTGATGATGACGTCCACGCGCTCGAATGGCGCGAGCGAGATCCGCGCGGGATCGAGGTAGACGGAATCGCGGCCCAGCGGCAGGTAGGGCACGCCGTCGATGAACAGCTCCAGTCCGGCGGCGCCTCGCCCGCCGTACAACGGGATCTCGGCCTGGCCGTACCATCCGCCGCGTGCCACGTAAACGCCCGGGATGTGACTGAGCAAATCGCTCAGCGTGCGTGAGCTGAGCAGGAGCAACGAGTCGGCGGTGAACGTGTAGCGCGCGCCGCGCGGCAGCGGCCCTGGCGCGAGAGCCGATGGAAAATTCGGAAGCAGGATTTCGGTTGTATCGGGCTCCGGTATCGTGTCGCGCGCCGCCGCCGTCGTGTCGCGCTGCGTGGTATCGGCTTGAGCGGCTGCGCTCGTCGCCCAGAGGATGAGCGTCCCTGTGACGAGTGCCGCGCGAATCAAGCGCCCGCGCGTTTGAGCAGGAACTCCGTAAACAACCGTACGCCGATCGCCGTGGGCCCCTTCGCGTGCGCCGCCCCTTCCCCCTCCAGATAGGCGGTGCCGGCGATGTCGAGGTGGACCCACGGGAAGCCGTCGACGAACTCCCGCAGGAACCAGGCGCCCGCAATCGTGCCGGCCGCCCGCCCGCCCGAGTTCTTCACGTCCGCAATTTCCGACTTGAGCAGATCGCGGTAGTCGTCCCACAGCGGCAGCGGCCAGCAGCGCTCGCCCGCGCGCTCCCCGGCATCCCGCACTTCGGCGAGGAGGGCTTCGTCGTTGCCCAGCATTCCGATGGCGTGATGGCCCAGCGCGATCACGACGGCGCCGGTGAGCGTCGCCGCGTCGATCACCGCTGCGGGCTTGTAGCGCCGCGCGTACGAGAGCGCGTCGGAGAGAATCAGGCGCCCTTCGGCGTCGGTGTTGATGATCTCGATCGTCTTCCCGTAATGACTGCGCACGACATCGCCCGGTTTGACGGCGCTTCCGGACGGGAGGTTTTCCGTGGCGGGGATCAGACCGACCACATTCAGCTTGGGCTTCAGGCGCCCAATGGCCTCAAACGCGCCGAGCACGGCTGAAGCGCCCGACTTGTCGAACTTCATGTCCTCCATGTTCGCGGCCGGTTTGATCGAGATCCCGCCCGAATCGAAGGTGACCCCTTTTCCGATCAGCACCACCGGCGCCCCGGAGCCACCTTGATATTCGATCGATATGAAGCGGGGTTCCTCGTTACTCCCCTGGGCCACGGCCAGGAGCGCCCCCATCCCTTCCTTCTTTATCTGGGCCTTGTCGAGCACGGTCACGGTAAAGCCGTACTGGCTACCGAGCTTCTTGGCCAGCTCGCCGAGGTGAGTGGGGGTCGCGACGTTGCCGGGCTGCATTTGGAGATTGCGCGTGTACAGGTAGCCGGCCGCAATCGCCTCGCCGATTCGCCGCCCCGCTTCCGCGTCGTCCTTGTTCGCGCTGTCGACCACGAGCTCGACCGATTCGACCTCAGGTTTGGGGTCGTCCGGCTGTTTCTTCAGCTCCAGGAATTGCCAGCTGCCTTGTGCAACACCCTCGATGGCGACCTGCGCCAGCTCGGCGGCCCCCAGGCCCCCGCGCGCTTCGCGGGCGACGGCCAGCGCGAAGCTGCGCGTCCCGAGTCCACGGACCCGTTTTGCGGCGATCGCAGCGGCCCGCCGCACCGAGCTGCGTGTGATCTCGCCCGCTTTCCCGACGCCCACGAGCAGGATGCGTTGAGCCTTGCCGCCCCCGTACACGAGCAGAGTCTCGTCCTTCTTACCTTTGTAGTCACCGCTGGCGACCGCACGCTCCAGCGTGGCATCGAGCGACGGCACGGCCCCCTGCGCCACGATCAACGCGAGCAGCGGCGATTCGACGGCGTTGAGCGCTTTGGTGGAGATCGAAGACTTCATGGCAGGTGCTCGATGATGGCGTCGGCAAAGGCGGAGGTGGAAACCTCCGTGGCGCCCGGGAGCTGGCGCGCGAGGTCGTACGTGACGCGTTGAGAGGCGATCGCCCCTTCCAGCCCCTGAACGATGCCGCGCGCGACATCATCCCACCCCAGCTCTTCGAACATCATCACTCCGGAAAGTATGACGCTGCTTGGATTGACCTTGTCCTGGCCGGCGTACTTGGGCGCGGTCCCGTGTGTCGCTTCGTACACGGCGTAGCCGTCGCCGACGTTGCCGCCCGGGGCGAGCCCCAGGCCCCCGACCTGCGCCGCGGCGGCGTCGGAGAGGTAATCGCCGTTCAGATTGGGCGCCGCGATCACCGAGTACTCATCGGGCCGGAGCACGAGCTGCTGAAACATCGCATCGGCGATCCGGTCCTTGATCACCACCTTGCCGGCGTCCTCTTTGCGTTTGCCGGCTTCTGCCTCCGTCACCGTCTGCTGGCTGAAGCGCTCCTTGGCGATCTCGTAGCCCCAGTCACGAAACGCGCCCTCGGTGAACTTCATGATGTTGCCCTTGTGGACGAGCGTGACCGACGGCTTCTTGCGCTTGATGGCGTGCTGGATCGCCTTCACGATGAGGCGCTGCGATCCGAACTTCGACATCGGCTTGATCCCGATCGCGCTGCCCTCGCGGATTTTCGCGTTGAAGCGGCGCGTGAGGAACTCGATCACCGCATCGGCCTCGCTGCTCCCCGCCTTGTACTCGATGCCCGCATAGACATCTTCGATGTTTTCGCGAAAGATCACGACGTCGAGCTTGCGGGGCTCCTTCACCGGCGCCGGTACCCCGGTGAAATAGCGTACGGGCCGGATGCACGCGTACAGATCGAGAATCTGACGCAACGCGACGTTCAGCGAACGAATCCCGCCGCCCACGGGCGTGGTGAGCGGCCCCTTGATCGCGACCCGATGCTCGCGAATCACGGCGAGCGTCTCGTCGGGGAGCCAGTTTCCCGACTGGTTGAACGCCTTTTCTCCCGCCAGGACTTCCCGCCACACGACGCTGCGTTTTCCGCCGGACGCTTTCTTCACCGCGGCGTCGAAGACCTTGGCCGAGGCGCGCCAGATGTCGGGGCCGGTGCCGTCTCCTTCGATGAACGGGATGATGGGGTGATCGGGTACGATCCAGTGACCGTCCCGGAAGTCGATCTTCGCCCCGACGGCACCGCCGCGGCGCCCTTCCACCTGTGTTGGCATGGCCCCCATAGTACAACAAAAAGGCCCGCCTTTGCAGACGAGCCTTTAGGTCCTGCGCCCGGGGTATTCCCCGGGGTGTTCTGCCTTACCAGCCGAGCGCGAGACCCGCGCTCAACACGAGGTCGTTCTGGAACTTGCGGCTGCCGTCAAAGTCGCCGCCGTAGAAATAGTCCTCGGCTTCGAGCCGCAGCCCGACCGACGCCGAGAACGGAATCCGCACGCCGAGGCCGGCAACGCCGCCCCAGTCGGTATTGCTTTCGTTATCCCGGGCGACGTTCCGACCGACGCGAATGAGCGACGGTCCACCGCTCAGGAAGATGCCGATACGCGACGATGCCGGCGAAAGACCCAGCATGAGCTTGGCGCCGGCCACGAAGACTTCGGTGTTGCGATCATTGTTGACAGTGGTGCCGGCGACCCGCACGCGGGCCGGTGCGAAGCCACCCGTCAGCTCGAACCCGACGGGACTCCTGCCCCAGAACGTGAGGCGCGCACCCGCGATGAAGCTGTTGTCGCGCTCGATATCACCAGCCACACTGCTGAAGCTGTTCCGCGTCGGGACATAAGCGCCCGCCCACGGTGTGACGGAAAAGCCGCTCTGCGCGACGGCGGGCGCCACGCCCACTGCCCCGATCAAAGCGACTAACGCGATGCCTCGATACATAGGTTACCTCCAAGTAGGTTCGCCGCCGCATGGAATGAGAGCACGGCGGACTGCACCGCACGTTCGCGGAATCGCAGCCGACCAACAATCATCCGGTGGAGCAGTTCTCGGGCTACAACGGGAGAACGAGAACTGAACTAATGCCCGGATGTTTTGGAGTGAGGTTTCGGAACGGGGGCAAGGCGACTGGGTAGGTCAGTCATGCTCATCAGGCGCATTACTCATTCCAGTGTCGCACGCACCCTCGTCACCCTCGTCACGAGCGCGTGCATGGCCGGCACGGCCCCCGTCGTGATCGGAGTGGCCGGCGGCAGCGATACCACCAGTACCGGAACGAGCGCGCGGGTACTCGACTTTTTCACCCAGCCCGGCAACGCCGACGTCGGCCAGGGGCTCGGCGTGATCACCGTGGTTGCGCGCGACTCGCTCGGCAACGTCGACACGACGTTCGACGGCGTCGTGCAGATCTCGCTTGCCTCGAACTCGACCGGCGGCGGGCTCCGCGGCGTCACGGCGGTGCGCGCGGTGGACGGGATCGCGTCGTTCGACAATCTCGCGATCGACGCGCCAGGGACTTACACGCTGCGCGCTCGCGCAACCGGCGCGGGGACCGCGACCAGCGTGCCGTTCACTATCACCACCGTCACGACGCCCTAAAGCCGAAAGCCGACCAGCGTTCCGGCGCTGGTCTGCAGGAACAGCATTCCCGCAATGTCGTCCACCGCGTAGACCGGCTCGCGTTCCTTGCCGAGGTTCACGCGCGCGCGTGGCTGGGCCGAGTCCTTGTCGATCTGCAAGAGCACATTGCCGTTTCCGTCGGGCGCTCGCGTCAGCATGAAGATCGAGCCCGGTGTGGCGAGCGACGCCTTGAAGCGCTTGGTCGCCATCGCGGCCGACTGGCTGGCGTATCCCTGGAGCTGCGCGCCCCCCTGGCTGTAGGCCGTCGCGAGCTGCGCCGTGATCCGCTTGGCTGTGGTGTCGGTCGCCTGCCGCGAGGCCTGGGCAAACGCGTCGCCGTACGCCGAGGCGGCCGCGCCGTACAACCCGGCGCGCACCGAGTTGATGCGATGGAGCGCGCGCAGCAGCCCCGGCAGTTGCGGCGCCGGATTGTACACCTGCTGCTTGATCTGCCCGGTGCGATCGACGATCACGATGTTCTGCGGCGACGTCAGCACCAACCCGGGCGCGCGTAGCTCGAGCGACGTCGGGTCCTCATCTCCTTGCAGCTTGATCTCGCCGCTGAACGCGCGATACGTGCCGTCCTGGCGATTGACCGCGTAGATCCTGCGATCCTTGCCGGCGAACACGAACAGCGTCTGGCCATCGACCGCGTGTAACAGCGTCGACGACTTTCGCCCTTCGATCGCGTCCTTGTAACGCGGCTCGCCGTTGCCGAGATCGATGACGTTGACCTCACCGTTGGTCGAGGCGTCCGACCGTGAGATGTACAGCAGTCCGACCGGCGTCAGCTCGGCGTAGTCGAGCTGGCCTTTGATCTTCACATCCTTCTGGAGCCGCACCGTCGCCGTCGCCACGTCGAGCACGTTGACGTAGGTCTTGGAATCGGCATCGACGGCGAGCACCACGGCGTCGCCCGTGATCAGCGCGTCGATGACCGTCCCGCGCATGCGCACCGGTTTCGCCGCGATCGTGGTGCCGTCTTCGTAGCGCGCGACATTCAGACCCGTCTGCACGACGCCGTTGATCACGCGGCGATTGCCGCTGCCCTGCCCCTCAGGCGGTCCTTCGGGGAGCATGATGATCCCGCGCGGATGCTGCACGATGTCGCGGATCCAGCCGTCGACCGTCGCGGGCTTTGTCCAGAGCGGCTGTCCGTCGGCGAGGCGATAGGCCATCAGCCGGTCGTCGTAGCTCACATAGATGCGGTCGCTGTTCGCGAGCGAGGGATACAGCCGGACCTTGCTCGGGTAGGTGTTCGCGCGCGCCATCGGCAAAGCGGCCGTCCAGCGGATGGCGCCGGTCCTCGCATCGAGCCCGCGCAATCCGGTGAGCGTATGCACGACGATGACTTCAGGACCGGCCTGGAGCACTTCGAGCTCCGTTCCTTCGGAGGCGAGGCGGACGAGGCCTTGCATCAAGCCGCCGAGTCCACCGCGCTTCGGCCCGCTCTGCTGAAACAGCGACTCACTCACCCAGCGCTGATTGCCGGTCGCGAGATCGTACAGCGCGACGAGGGGCGGTCCCTGCGCGCGGCGCCCGTGCACCAGCAGCGTTCCCGTCTGCGGCAGCACTCGGCGCGTGATGACCCGCGTCAGCGTGAGCCGGCGCGAGTCGAACAGCACCGTACCGGTGACCGGATCGAAGATCAGCGAGAGTCCCGGCTTCGCGGCCTCCATGAGCAGCGAACCCTCCACCATGCGCACGCTGTCGGCCGGGAGTCCGCCGAGCTCGGGCTTTTGCCAGGCGATTTGCCCGCGCTCGATGTCGATACCGGCAAGCGCACCGTCGGTCGAAACGAGCAATGCGCCGGCAGGTGTGACCTGCTGCCAGCGGATGTCGCCGCTCAACCGGACCGTCCACGCCGGAGCGGTGCCGGCGGGTGCGGCTGCCTGCGCGAGAATTGTGTGCAGCAGAAGGAGCGACGCGAGAGCCATAGGGCCTCCTTGGGGAGGCCACATATCCCCCCATCGCGTCTCGCGGCGCAAGAGGGGAAACGCCTACTGGGGCAGCGGCCGGCGGAACTGCACGGTGAGGAGCCGCTGCATTTCCACGCGAGTAGGCCGGGTGGCTGAGCGGTATCGCCAGATTGCGCGGACGTGCTCCTGTAGCGCGATACCCGGGGCGATATCTCGGAAGCGTGTCCGCGCCACGACCGAACGCACGTCTCGCAGCTCGGACCGTTCCGGGCGCGTGAGGCTCGTCTCGGTAAATCGCAACCCGTACGTCACCGAATCGAGATAGGCCGAGCCCGCGATGTCCGACGAGTGGAGCTGGTCAGCGGGTTCGAAGTCGATGCGGACGAGTGTCTCGCCCTCGATGGTGTCGCGACCGGCGAGCCGGAAGCAGTGCGTGCGATGGAACGCGTCGTCGCCAAGCTCGTGGAGGGACGCGAGGGTGACCACGGTGTAGCCGCTGAACGGGCCGGTTCCCGGCGCGACGATGAACCCGGGCCGATAGCGGCGCCGCGTTTCGTTCTGATCGAATTCGATCGTATCGACCTGCGTCCGCAACGTGTCACCGCGGCGAGTCACCTCGGCCTGCGATCGCTCGAGCCGATAGCGGAACGGATAGGAGTCCGCGAGCAGCTCGAGCCGGCGCGCGTTTTCGATGAGCTGATCGAAGACCGCCGCGAGCGCCGGCGTGACGTCGCGATTGGGCGGTCCGGGCGTGGTGCACCGGCCGTGGCCGAAGACAGTGATGGCCGGCAGCTCCACCGCGACATGGCGCAGGACGATCAGTAGCCGCGCGGGCGCCTCGGCGCGCAGCACGACCTGCGTATCGAGCGGGACGTAGCCGATCTGGCGGACGCTGAGGAGATAGGTGCCCGGGGCGAGATCCGAAAATGAAAAGGCACCCGCCGCGTCCGTGAACTGCTTGCCGGCGTTCGGGTGCAGTGTGACGATGGTGAGGGCGAGCGGCTCGCGCGCCTCGGCATTGATCACGGTACCGCTGAGCAGCTGCGCGGACAGCAGGAGGAGCAGCGTCATCATCCCCTCGTGCGGAAGAGTGCCCGAGGAGAGAGTCGAACTCTCACGGGGTTGCCCCCGGGGGATTTTGAGTCCCCTGCGTCTGCCATTCCGCCACTCGGGCCCGCGGACTTGCGGGCCGGAAATATAACGGCCGCCACCTGAAACGGTGGCGGCCGTCGATGACACGCGGAACGAACTAGATGGGGCGGCGGCGTGGCGCCCGTGGGCCGTCGTGGCCGTGGCCCTGGCCCGCGCGGTGCCGCTCGCGCCGCATCTCGCCGACGCGCTGCATCAGCCGCCCCCGCATCCGCTCAAAACGGGCTTGCTGCACCGGCGTGAGATAGCCCGCCAGCTCTCGACTCTCTTCCTGATCGATCTTCAACATCTCGGCACGGCCGGCCTGGATGCCGTCCAACAGCTTGCGAACGCTGTCGGCATTGGCCGCCACGCCCGGCTGCATCTGGCGCTCGAGCGCCCGGCGCCGTTCCATCTGCTGGCGCATCAGCGCACGCCGCCGGGTCCCGAACTTCTCCTGGCTCGCGCGCAACCTGGTCGTCTGATCCTGCGTCAGGTTCAGCTCCTCGCGGACGCGTTCGGCAAAACGCTGCTCGATTTGCCCGCGCAGGCGCTCGGCTTCGGCGGTGTCGCCGCGCCGGCGCACGCTGTCCTGCTGGGCCGCGGCACCGGGGACCAGAATGACGGCAAGACCCAACATCCAAAGTGCTTTCACTTATCCCTCCTGTAGTAGTCGGCGCAATTGCTGCGCGTCGAGCTCCTGAAGATCGGACGTACTGTCCGGGACAACACTCTCCGCAACGATCTGATCGAACGACGTCAACACCATCTGCAGCTCATCGGTCGAGAGATCGGTCAGATCGTCGGCGATGAAGTGCGTGGCCTGATGGCTCTCGCCGCTGCTGGGCCGGAGCTGCCGGAGCGCGAACGCCGCACCCAGCAGGACGACCACCAGGGCCGCCACGCGGAGCCAGCGCTCGTGGATCCAGCTTTTGCGCACCGGCTGCTCGCGCAGTCGCTGCAGCACCTGACGCGCCGTTGCCTGCACGTCGAGCCGTTCCGCCGCGCGCGCGCCGAGCTGCCGGGCCGCCTGGATCAACTGGTCTTCGTTCATTCCACGATCTCCTTCAAGCGGCGCACGGCATGGTGATAGTGCACCCGCGCCGCCCCCGGTGTCGTCGCGAGCGCGGCCGCGATTTCCTCATACTCGAGCCCCTGCTGCGCCCGGAGCAGAAACACCTCGCGCTGCAGCCGCGGCAGCCGTTTCACGCCGGCCGCGATCAGGCGATGCGCCTCGCTTGCCTCGGCGTGATCGTGCGGATCGCCCGCGATGTCGCGCACCCCTTCGTCGAGCGGCATCACCTTGCGCCGCCCGCTGCGCCGGCCGAAGTCCTTCAGCACGTTTCCGCCGATCGCGAGCAACCAGGTGCGGAACTGACACTGCCCGCGAAACCGGTCCATGCTGCGAAAAGCGCGGATGAAGGTCTCCTGCACCAGATCGTCGAGCTCCGCCTCCGGGGCTCCGGCTCCCGCCAGAAAGCGCGCGAGCGCTTTCGCGTGACGGGCCACGAGCTCGGCGGCAGCCTGCTCGTCCCCGTCCCGCCAGGCCGCGATCAGCGCGGTGTCGGGTGCCGCGAGCTGGTGCGGTTGGGCCATTGGTTCGGATGTTGGACGTGGCATGCGGGTAGTTATTAAGAAGGTATTGGGTATTGGGAACGCCCAATACCCAATACCTCCTATCCAAGCACCTTGTCTCCCCTTTTATCCCCCGCTACCTTGCAATTCGAACGATCGTTCGAAACCCATGCGACCCTACGACGAGCGTCTCGACCACCTTCTCGCCCGCGCGGCGCGGGTCTTTGCGGAGAAGGGCTATCACCCCACCACGATGCGTGATCTGTCCGCCGCGAGCGGGATGTCGCTCGCGGGCATGTACTACTACGTCCGAGGTAAGGAGGACCTGCTCGCGCTGATCCAGGAGCGCTGCTTCACGCGGGTGCTGGAAGGCGCGCGGCAGGCGGTTGCGAGCGCGACCGATCCGCACGAACGGCTCCAGGCGTTCATCAAGCATCACGTGACGTTCTTCGCCAGCCACATGGCGGAGATGAAGGTGTTGTCGCACGAAGCGTCGCCGAAGCAGGTGAGCGCGATCAAGCGGCGCTACGTCGACCTGCTGGAATCGATCCTGAAAGACGCGGCGCCGGAGCAACACGCCGTCGACCGCAGCGCCGCGACCTACATCCTCTTCGGCATGATGAACTGGATCTACAACTGGTACGACCCGGCGGGCCAGATCGATCCCGACCGGCTGGCCGATCTCATGGCGAGCATCTTCCTCGGCGGATTCGTCGAGACTCATTCGGAGGCTAAGTAAATCCATGGCGACCATGACTGAACCGCAGGTGAAACCCCTCGTGCAATATCGGGCCGAAGACGGGCTCGCGATCATCGAGCTCGACGATCCCCCGGCCAATACCTACACGTACGAGATGATGCGCCAGCTGGACGACGCGATTCTGCGCGCGCGCTTCGACGACACCGCGCACGTGATCGTGATTCGCGGCCACGGCGAGAAGTTCTTCTCGGCCGGCGCGAACATCGCGATGCTCAACAAGGTCACGCCGCGGTTCAAATACTTCTTCTGCCTGCACGCGAACGAAACGCTGAGCCGGCTCGAGCAGACGCCCAAGCTCACGATCGCGGCGCTGAATGGCCACTGCGTGGGCGGCGGACTGGAAATCGCGATGGCCTGCGATATTCGGCTTGCGCGGGAAAACGCGGGAAAGATCGGGCTCCCCGAGGTGAACCTGGGCGTGCTCCCCGGCACCGGCGGCACGCAGCGCCTGGCGCGGATCGTCGGCAAGTCGCTCGCGATCGAGATGATGGTCAAGGGCGAGACGTTCTCGTTCGACCGCGCGAAGGAACTGGGCCTCGTCAACGAGATCTTCCCCGCTGACTCCTTCTGGGAGCAGGTGCTGCTCTACGCCAAGCAGTTCTGCCCGCCGCACAAGGCGTCGAAGGCGGTCGGTCTGATCAAGCGGTCGGTTCAATCCGGGGCGGAGGTGCCGTTCGAGTACGGCCTCGCGATCGAGCGCGAGCTGCAGCAGCAGCTGTTCCAAAGTGAAGACGCGAAAGAAGGGATTGCCGCCTACAACGAGAAGCGCGTGGCGGAGTTCAAGGGGAAGTGAAGACCGACCTCTTCATTAATAACGAGTGGCGGCCGGCCGCCTCCGGGAAGCGCTTCGCGGTCGAGAACCCCGCCACGGAAGAGAAGCTGGCCGACGTAGCGGCCGCCGACGCGGCCGACGTCGATAACGCCGTGCGGGCGGCAAAGGCGTGCTTTGAGTCAGCCGCTTGGCGGGATCTCTCCGGGAGGAAGCGGGGCAAGCTGCTCTTCAAGGCGGCGGACCTGCTGGAAGGGCGACTCGACGAGATGGCCCGGCTCGAAACGGCGCAGAACGGGAAGACGCTGTTCGAGTCGAAGATCGAAATCGGGATGACGATCAACACCCTGCGCTATTATGCAGGATGGGCCGACAAGATCGTCGGCGACACGCTGCCGGTCGAAGGTCCCTTCTTTACCTACACGCTGCGCGAGCCGATCGGCGTCGTCGGGGCGATCGTGCCGTGGAACTTCCCGCTGAATATCGCGAGCTGGAAATTCGCTCCTGCCCTGGCAGCCGGCTGCACCGTCGTCCTCAAACCCGCATCTGAAACGCCGCTCACTGCCCTGCTCTTCGCAGAAATCGCGCTGGAAGCGGGCTTCCCCGCCGGCGCGTTCAATGTGATCCCCGGCGGCGGACGGGCGGCGGGCGCGGCGCTCGTGCGCCACCCCGATGTCGACAAAATCTCGTTCACCGGGTCGACCGAGGTCGGGCGCCAGGTGATGAAGATGGCCGCCGAGACCAACAAGCGCGTGACGATGGAGCTCGGCGGCAAGAGTCCGAACGTCATCTTCGCCGACGCCGATCTCAAATCGGCAGTGCGCGGCGCTCAGACCGGGATCTTCTACGGCAAGGGCGAAGTCTGCGCCGCGGGCTCGCGGCTGCTGGTCGAGAAAGCGGTGCATCAACAGGTGATCGAGCAGCTCGCCGAAGGCGCGAAGAAGATGACGCCAGGGGATCCGCTCGACAAAAACACCCGGCTTGGCGCGCTCGTGTCGAAGAAGCAGCAGGAGACGGTGCTCTCCTACATCAAGAAGGGCGTGGACGAAGGGGCGCAGCTCGTCGCCGGCGGCAAGGCGGCGAAGCCGAACGGCAAGGGCTACTACGTCGAGGCGACGGTGTTCGACGGCGTGCAGCCGGAGATGACGATAGCGCGCGAAGAGATCTTCGGCGCGGTGCTCGCCGTGCTCACGTTCGACGATTTCGAGCAGGGCGTCGAGCTCGCCAACAACACGATCTATGGACTCGCCGCGGGAATCTGGACGAAGGACATCCAGAAGGCGCACCGCGCGGCGAAGGCGATTCGCGCCGGCACCGTTTGGATCAACAGCTACAATTATTACGACTCGGGCGCGCCGTTCGGCGGGTTTAAGGCATCCGGCTTTGGACGTGATCTCGGTCGCGAAGCGCTCGACGGCTATCTCGAAACGAAAACCGTGTGGGTGGGCCTATGAATCGGGCGTGGGGCGTGCGGCGTGTCGCGTAGCGAAGCCTATATCTCCGTGGCCTTGCGGACGCCCGTGGGAAAACATGGGGGATCGCTCGCAAATGTGCGGCCGGATGATCTTGCGGCCGTACCGATAAGGGCGGTTGTCGAGCGGTCCGGGATCGATCCCACTTCGATTGATGACGTCATTCTCGGGTGCGCCAATCAGGCCGGCGAAGACAACCGCAACGTGGCGCGCATGGCGCTGCTGCTCGCGGGGCTGCCGGTCGAGGTGCCGGGGCAGACGGTGAACCGCCTGTGCGGCTCGGGGCTGCAGGCCGTGGCGAGCGGGGCGCAGGCGATCAAGGCGGGCGAGGGCACGACGTTCATCGCCGGCGGCGTCGAAAGCATGACGCGCGCGCCGTACGTGACGCTCAAATCGGGCGAGCCGTGGAGCCGCAAAGCGCCCGAGACCGCCGACACGACGGTCGGGTGGCGGTTCGTGAATCCGCGCATGAAGAAGGAATGGACGATCTCGCTCGGTGAAACCGCCGAGGTGGTGGCCGAGCGGTACAAGATCAGCCGAGCGGAGCAGGATGCGTTTGCGGTGGAGAGCCAGCGGCGGGCGGAGAAGGCGTTGACAGAATGTGTCTTCACGGAGGAGCTCGTCCCCGTGCAGCTGCCGGACGGAGCGACCTTTTCCAAGGACGAATATCCCCGCTCCGGCACGACGCTGGATGCGGTTTCGAAGCTGAAGCCCGCATTCAGGAAAGATGGAACGGTCACGGCCGCGAGTTCGAGCGGCATCAACGATGGCGCGGCCGCGTTGCTCGTCACCAGCGACAAGAAGAATGCGCTGGCGCGCATCGTCACTACAGCCGTTGCCGGAGTCGACCCAAGCTGCATGGGACTTGGTCCCATCCCTGCGACGCAGAAAGCGCTCAAGCGCGCGGGTCTCTCGATCAAGGACATCGGTCTCGTCGAGCTGAATGAAGCCTTCGCCGCTCAGGCAATCGCCTGTATCCGCGAGCTGAAGCTCGATCCCGAAACGGTGAACATCTACGGCGGCGGAATTTCGCTCGGTCACCCGCTCGGCTGCACCGGCGCCAAACTGCTGACCACGCTCGTTCACGCCTTGGCACGCCGTAATACGCGGTTCGGCCTGGTGACCATGTGCATCGGCGTCGGCCAGGGCATCGCGATGATCGTGGAGCGCGTCTGATGGCGGCGTACGACCGGATTCTGGTCGAGATCAGCGACCATATCGGCACGGTCACGCTGAACCGGCCGGAAAAGGCCAACGCCTTCGATCCCGACATGTGCGAGGACCTGCTCGAGGCGCTGCGCATGCTGTCGAGCGCCGACCAGGTACGCGTCATCGTCATCACAGGCGCGGGAAAGGCCTTCTGCGCCGGCGCGGACCTCGGCGTTCTGGCCACGCAGGGCGAACAGCTCGTGCGCGCCGGGAAGGACATCGCCCTGACGATTCGCAACGCGCCCCAACCGGTGCTCGCGGCCGTGAACGGGGCGGCGGCCGGCGGTGGAGCTAACCTGGCCCTGGCCTGCGATTACCGCATCGCCTCGGATCAAGCGTCGATTGGACAGGTATTCCACAGACTGGGGCTCGGCCCCGATTGGGGCGGCAGCTATTTCCTGCCCCGCCTCACCGGCATCTCGAAGGCGCTCGAGCTCGTGTGGAGCGCCCGGATGGTGCCGGCCGGCGAGGCGCTCGAGCTCGGGCTGTTCGACCGTGTCGTGAGTCCCGATCGGCTGTTCGCAGAGTCGACGAAACTCGCCGGCCGGTGGGCGGGCATGGCTCCGCTCGCGGTGCGCAAGGCGAAAGCCGCGCTGTATCGCTCGCTGCACCACACGCTGGACGAGATGCTCGACGTGGAGATCACCGACCAACAGGTCTTGTTTGCCACTCCGGAAGCACGTCAACTGATAAGGAACCGCTGATGGTCCGCAAACTCGGCAACTTCGACGACTGGATCGATTACTTCAAATACTGGCAGGACTCGATCGGCTTGCCGCCGGGCGCGCTGCGCTCATTCAACTTCGACGCGAAGTTCGGCGATCCCGAAGTCCCGCACATCGAGTTCGGCCATTACAAGGGCCAGCGCAAGTGGCCCACCGTGATGCATATCCCCGACCAGCGCATTCGCGACGCGCTGCTCAACCTCATCGTCTACCAGGGCGACACCGAGTTCGCGTCCGTCGAGCAGCAGCGCAACCTGCTCCAGCACGCGCCCTCGGACTACGATTTGCTGTCGCTGCAGCGCGTGATGACCGAAGAGATGCGCCACGGCTGGCAGATGTCGTACCTGCTCTGCCAATACTTCGGCGACGAGGGCAAGCGCGAAGCGGCGAAGCTGCTCGAGCGCCGCGCCGATGAAGGCGAGCGGCTGCTCGGCTCGTTCAACGAGATCGTGGACAATTGGCTCGACTTCTTCACCTACACCCAGTTCATCGACCGCGACGGCAAGTTCCAGCTCAAGATGCTGTCGGTGTCGGCGTTCGATCCCCTGTCGCGCTCGATGGGTCCGATGCTCAAGGAGGAGTCGTTCCACCTGGGGACCGGCAACAACGGTCTGTTGCGCATCGTGAAGGCCGGCAAGATGCCGCCCGAGGTGATCCAGCGCTTCTTCTATAAGTGGATTCCGACGGCGTTCGATCTGTTCGGCACCGACAACTCGTCCTCGGCGCACTGGGCGTACGTGTGGGGCCTGAAGGGTCGCTACGACGAGCGCGAGAACCCGGTCAACGGCGGCGCCGAGCCCGATAAGAGCAAGCTCAACGAGATGGCGCGCAATCTGTACCGGCAGGAAATCGTGAAGCTGGTCGAGCGGCTCAACATGTTCATCCCCGAGCGCGAGCGGCAGCTCAAGGTGCCCGACCTCAGGTTCAACCGCCGGATCGGGATGTACGCGCATCAGAAGTACACGGTCGACGGGCAGCCGATCGACGCGTCGAAGTATCAGGCGTACCTGGAATCGGTGCTGCCGCGTCCCGAGGACGTGGCGATCGTGCACGACATCGAGAAAGAGCCGGACTGGATCGAGCCGAAGAAAGCCGACAGCCTCTCGCAGTGAAGCCACTGGTCATCGCGCACCGGGGTGCTTCCAGCTCCGAGCTGGAGAACACCCTGGCCGCGTTCCGGGCGGCCGTCGCGCAACGGGCGGACGGCGTCGAGCTCGATGTCCACGCCACACTCGACGGCGAAATCGTCGTTCATCACGACCCTTCGATCATGGGCCTGCCGATCGCGCAGGCCCGCATGCGCGATCTCGCGGAACTGCGACTCCCCAATGGCGAGCCGTTGCCGACGCTCGCGCAGGCGCTCGAGGCGAGCGGGATGCTACGTGTTTTCGTGGAAGTGAAGGTCCTCGACCCGCGCTGGGACGCCCGGCTGCTCGAAATTCTCGACGCCGGGCCGAATCCGCCCGGATACGCGGTGCACAGCTTCGCCTTTCACGTGGTGCGACGGCTGCGCAAGCGGCGGCCCGATTTGCAGACCGGCGTGCTGTCCGAGGTCGAGACGCGCGACCCGCAACGCACCCTGGTGGACGCCGGAGCGCAGACGCTGTGGCAGGAGCGCTCCACGCTCGATGAGCCGCTGGTTCAGCAGGTGCACGCGATCGGCGCGGCGATCATCGCCTGGACGGTGGACAATCCCAGCGACATGGAGCGGTTGACGACGATCGAGGTCGACGGGATCTGCACGAATTATCCCGAGCGCGCGCGCCGCATCGTCGACGGCCGGGCTGCATGACGCGCGTCGCCGTGATCGGCGCGGGAACGATGGGGCGCGGGATCGCCTACGTGTCGCTGCTCGCGGGCTGCGAGGTGCGCCTGCACGATGCCCAGCCCGGTGCCGTCGACCGGGCGCTCGAGTCGATAGACGATCTGTTCGCCAAGGGCGTCCAGCGCGGAAAGCTTTCGGCCGCCGACCAGGCGACTGCGATGGGGCGGCTTCATGCCGCCGATCAGGTCGGGCTGGCCGTCAAGGATGCCGCGATTGTGATTGAAGCGGTCGTCGAAGACCTCGCGATCAAGCAGCGGCTGTTCGCCGACGTCGAACGAGACGCGCCGGCGGACGCGCTGCTCGCTTCGAACACCTCTTCCCTTTCGATCGGGAACATCGCCGAGGTGCTGCGCCAGCCGGAACGCCTGGTGGGGATGCATTTCTTCAATCCCGTTCATGCCATGAAGCTCGTCGAGGTCGTCACGCACGGCGATCATCGCGAGGCCGCCGATCGGGCGGTGGCATTCGCGCGCGCGCTGGGCAAAGAGCCCATCGTGGTCCGCGATTCCCCGGGATTCGCGTCGAGCCGGCTTGGCGTCGTGCTCGGTCTCGAGGCGATGCGGATGCTGGAGCAAGGCGTGGCGAACGCGGAAGACATCGACAAGGCGATGGAGCTGGGCTACAACCATCCCATGGGGCCGCTCAAGCTCACCGACCTCGTGGGTCTCGATGTGCGGCTCGCGATCGCGGAATATCTCCACGAGACGCTGGGGAAGGCGCAATACGAGCCGCCCAGGATTCTGCGCGACAAAGTGAGTAAGGGAGAGCTCGGGCGGAAAACAGGAAAGGGGTTCTACACCTGGAGCGACTGACGCGCATCACCGACGTCCACATCCACATCCAGCCCTGGCGTGACCTCAAGCCCAAAGTGCAGGAAGCGATGCGCAAGGGAAAGGAAGATCACTGGGACTTCCTCATCGCCCTGATGGACGATCCGAAGGCGCTGCTCGAGGTCATGGACAAATCGGGCGTGTGGCGCGTCGGACTCGTTAACTATCCGAGTCCCGACATCATGGGATTCGACGATTCGACGAACGCGTTTGCCGCGAAGTATGCCCGAGCCAATCCCGAGCGGCTCCTGCCCTACGGCGGCGTGCACGCGCGCTTCACCAAGGACCCGGCAGGCGACGTGGACCGGTTGCTCGACCAAGGGATCCGGCTGCTCAAGATTCACCCGCCGCACCAGAACTTTCCGGCCAATGCCTATCACGACGGCCTCGATGCCCTCGGCAAGATCTACCGGCGCTGCGAAGAACGCGGGCTGCCGGTCATGGTCCATACCGGGACGTCGATTTTTCCAGGCGCGCGCTCCAAGTACGGGAATCCGATGGAGCTCGACGATGTAGCGATCGATTTTCCGGCCCTGCAGCTCGTCATGGCACACGGCGGGCGGCCGTTGTACATGGACGAAGCGTTTTTCATCCTGCGACGTCATGGCCACGTCAGGCTCGATGTCTCGGGCATTCCGCCCCTGAAATTGCTGGAGTACTTTCCCCGCCTGACGGAGATCGCCGATCGCGTTCTGTGGGGCACCGACTGGCCCAGTCCCGGCGTGAAGGATCTGCGACACAACATCGATCAATTCCTGACCCTGCCGCTTTCCGAAGCGCAGCGGCGGGCCATTCTCGAAACCAATGCTCTCGCTCTCTTTCCCGGAGTCTGAACCCTTATGAAACGGCTGTGGCTGGTTGCAGCGCTGGTGCCCGGCCTCTTGGCGGCGCAAACGGGACGCGTGTCGTTCGAGCAATTCACGTTGCCGAACGGCTTGCGCGTCATCTACTCGGAGGACCGCTCCACGCCGATCGTCACCGTGAACCTGTGGTACGAGGTCGGCTCGCGGAACGAGCGCCCCGGCCGGTCCGGATTCGCGCACCTGTTCGAGCACATGATGTTCCAGGGATCGGCGCACGTGAAGAAGGCCGAGCACAATCAGCTGCTGGAGCGCGCGGGCGCCGATTTCAACGGCAGCACCGCCGAGGACCGGACCAACTACTACGAGACGGTGCCGTCGAACCGCCTGAACCTGGCGCTCTGGCTCGAAGCCGACCGGATGCGCTCGCTCGCGATCACGGAAGAGAACTTCGAGAATCAGCGCCAGGCCGTGAAGGAAGAGCGGCGGCTGCGGGTCGACAATCAGCCATACCAGGCCGCGTTCACCGACGGCCTCACCTGGCCGTTCGACAGCACGAGCTGCTTTCCCTACTCGCACACCGTCATCGGCTCGATGGCCGATCTCGACGCGGCAAAGTTGCCCGACGTGCAGGCGTTCTTCGACACCTACTATGCGCCGAACAACGCGACGCTCGTCGTGGTGGGCGATTTCAACCCCGCCGAGCTGCGCCGTCTGGTGAATCAGTACTTCGCGGGGATTCCGAGTCACCCCGCGCCCGAGGAGCCTCGCTGCGACGTGCCGGCCAACACCGCGCCGCTGCGCCGGGAGGTGCGCGATCCGCAGGCCAATCTCGACGCCGTGCTGCGCATCTATCGTGTGCCCGAGCATCGCCATGCCGACACGCCGGCGCTCGAGCTGCTCAACATCATTCTGGGTCAGGGCGAGAGCTCGCGGCTCAACGTATCGGTCGTGCGGCGCGACAAGGCGGCCGTGGCCTCCGGCACCCTGCTCAATCCGTTCGGCTCGCGGAATGGGCCCGGCGTGTGGGTCGCCTTCGGAATCGTGAACCAGGGCGTGAGCGCCGACCGGATGGATAGTCTGATCGCCGCCCAGCTCGACACGATCCGCGCGAACGGCGTGACCGCGGCGGAGCTCGAGAAGGCGAAGAACGTGCTGCGCTCCGGCTTCATCGCCAATCGGGAAACGACGATGGGCAAGGCCGAGGAGCTGCACCACTACCTGACGTTTCACAATTCGGTCGACGAGATCAACACCGATCTCGACCGCATTCTGGCGACGACGAGCGAGGATCTGAAGCGCGTGGCGAGTACCTACCTCAATCCGAACAATCTGACCCTGGTAATCGTGCGACCGGGAGCGGCGCCGTCGTCGGGAGGCTCCCAATGAACGCCCTCCTGCTCCTCACGATGGCGCTCGCGGTCCAGGATTCCTTCCCGACCCGTCCGCCGACGGCCGCACCGCTCCGTCCGGTCCAGTTTCCGCCTTTCCGGGATGTGGCGCTGCCCAATGGAATGACGCTGCTGCTGGTGGAAAACCACGAACAGCCCACCCTCTCGGTCAGCATCAGCTTCCGGGCGGGCAACGCCTACGATCCCGCGGGCAAGGAAGGCGTCGCCGCGATCACGGCGGAGCTGCTCACCAAGGGCACGCCGACGCGGACGGCCGAGCAGATCGCCGCGACCATCGAAGGCGTGGGCGGCAGCATTGGGGCGAGCGCGGGCGACGACGTTCTCACCGTCTCGACCGACGTCTTGAGCGATCATGCTGAGCTCGCGTTCACGCTGCTGGGCGACGTCGTACGGCGCGCGACGTTCCCCGCCGACGAGCTCGAGCTGGCGCGGACGCGGTTTCTGTCGTCGCTCGAGGTGGAGCTGTCACAGCCCAACTCGGTGGCCGATCGCGCCTTTCAGCGGGAGCTCTACGGGCGTCACCCGTACGGGCGCAACACCAGCGTCGCGGCCTATCGCGCGATCACGCGCGAGGACGTGACCGGATTCGCGGCGCGCCGGCTGCGTCCGAGCGGCGCGCTGCTGGTCGTGGCCGGCGATATCACCCCGGCGCGCGCCCGCGCGCTCGCGACACGGGCGTTCGGAACCTGGCGCGGCGCGGCACCCGCTCCGCTCGCCGCCGTACCCGTCCCCACCAAACGCGCCACGGACATATTGCTGGTGCACCGGCCCGGCTCGGTACAGTCGAACATCGTGATCGGTAATACGACGTTCCAACCGACCGATACGGGCTACTATCCGGCGCGGATTGCGGCGCAGGTGCTCGGCGGCGGCACCGATTCGCGCCTGTTCCTCATCCTGCGCGAGCAGAAGAGCTGGACGTACGGCTCGTACGCGGCGCTGCGTCGTACCCGCGGCCTCGGCTACTGGGAAGCGACGTTCGAGGGTCGGACCGAGGTCACCGACAGCGCGCTCACCGAGCTGCTGCACCAGATCGATCGGGTGCGCACCGAGGTCATTCCGGACAGCGAGCTGAGCGCGGCCAAGGGATTCCTGGTCGGATCGTTCCCGCTCACCATCGAGACGCCGCGCCAGATTGCGTCGGTCGTCACGAACGCCCGCCTGCTCGGGCTTCCGCCGGACTACATCCAGCGCTATCGCGATCGCCTGGCGGCCGTCACCGGACCGCGGGCCCGCGCGGCGGCGCAGCGCACGTTCCGGCGCGGCGCGTTGACGATCGTCGTCGTCGGCGACGCCAAGGTGCTGTACGACAAGCTCAAGGCGATCGCGCCGGTCCGCCTGGTCGACATCGAAGGCAACGCGATGAGCCCCTCCGACCTGAACCCGACGGGCGGACCCGTGGCGTTCGATCGGAGCCAGCTCGTCGCGCGCAACGACAGCTCGCAGGCCGTCGTGCAGGGGAACGCCGTCGGCGCCCAGACGACGCAGGCGGTGGTCTCTCCCGATTCGGTGGTGTTCACGGAAGTCACGAACATTCCGGTCGCGGCCTTCACGCAGCGCTCGGTGGTCGTGCTGAACGGTGACCTCAGCATGCGGCGCACCGACCAGACCGGCTCCGTCCAGGGCCAGCAGACCACCACGCACCTCGAGTACGCCGGCGGCCGCGTCAAAGGCCAGTCGCAACAGCCGCAACGGGGCGGCTCGCCCAGCACGACGGCGGTCGATACCACCGTTCCCGCAGGAATCATCGACGACAACGCGCTGCGGCTGCTGCTCCCCGCGCTGCCGCTCGAGCAGGGGAAGACGTTCCACCTGAATGTGTTCTCGTCCGGCGAAGGGATCACCAAAGTCGTGACCGTGAAGGTGGCAGGCGTCGAGCAGGTGGTGGTGCCGGCGGGGACGTTCCAGGCGTTTCGGCTCGAGTTATCCGGGATGCAGCTGCCGGTCGTGATGCACGTGAGCCAACAGGCGCCGCGCAAGTTGCTCCGGATCTCGCCGACGGGCGCACCGCTCGTGTTTGAACTCGTGAAATAGGAGACTCGATACATGCGGCGGTCTAGCGGTAAAGAGAGAACGGCTGCGGTCATGTTCGCGATCTTGCTGGCCGCGGGTTGCGCGTCCGCGGGCGCGCGCACGACCTCGACGGCGCCGCAGAGCGCCGCAACGCCGGCCACGGCGCAGGACACGAGCGGCGGAATCGGTGCGCAGTATCCGTCGACATACCAGCGACACCCGAATCCACCGGTCCTGATTCGCAACGCGACGATCATGACGGCGACCGGCCAGGAGATTCAGGGCGGGTCGATCCTGTTGCGCGACGGCAAGATCGTGGCGGTTGGCGCCAGCGTCGAGGCGCCGGGTGATGCCACGGTCGTCGATGGTACCGGCAAGTGGGTCACGCCCGGCGTGATCGACACGCACTCGCATCTGGGTGTCTATTCCGCGCCCGGCACGTTCGCCGAGTCCGACGGCAACGAGGCGACCCGTCCCGTGACCGCGGAGGTCTGGGCCGAGCACTCGTTCTGGCCGCAGGACCCGCAGATTCCGCTCGCGATCGCCGGCGGCGTGACGACGATCCAGGCCCTGCCCGGCTCGGCGAATCTCATTGGTGGACGCAGCGCGGTACTGAAACTGGTTCCGGCGCGCTCGGTGCAGGAGATGAAATTCCCCGGCGCGCGCTACGGCCTGAAAATGGCTTGCGGTGAAAATCCCAAACGCGTGTACGGCCAGCGCGGTGGCCCGTCAACGCGCATGGGCAACATGGCCGGCTACCGCGAGGCGTTCATCGGGGCGCAGAACTATCGGCGTCGCTGGGACAAGTGGAACAAGGAGCACCAGGGCGATCCGCCGGAGCGCAACCTGCGCAATGAAACGCTCGCGGAGGTGCTGCGCGGCAACATCTACGTGCAGAACCACTGCTATCGCGCCGACGAGATGATGAACATGCTCGACCTGGCGCACGAGTTCGGCTTCAAGATCCGCTCGTTCCACCACGCGGTGGAGGCATACAAGATCGCGGACGTCCTCGCCCGTGAAGGCACGGCGGCCTCGGTCTGGGCCGACTGGTGGGGGTTCAAGCAAGAGGCGCTGGACGGGATTTACGAGAACGCCCCGCTGCTCGAGCAGGCGGGCGCGCGCACGGTCATCCACTCCGACGACGCCGGCGGGATTCAGCGACTGAATCAGGAAGCGGCGAAGGCGATGTATCACGGCCGCCGCGCCGGCATTCCGGTCACGCGCGATCAGGCGCTGCGCTGGTTCACGGCGAACGCGGCGTGGGTGCTGGGACTCGATTCGATCGTGGGCACGCTGGAGCCCGGCAAGATGGCCGACGTGGTGGTCTGGTCGGCCGATCCGCTCTCGGTCTATGCGCAGGCGGTGCAGGTCTACAACGACGGCTGGCTGGTCTACGACCGCAACGACAAGACGCGTCAGCCCAAAACCGACTTCATGCTGGGGCAGCCATGATTGCCTTCCTTCTGGCTCAAACGATCGCGATCACCGGCGGCACGGTGTACCCCGTGTCGGGACCAAAAATCGAGAACGCGACGATATTGATTCGCGACGGGCGCATCGCCGCGGTCGGCACCGGCGTGGCCATCCCCGCGGGAGCGACGCGAATCGACGCGTCCGGCAAGTGGATTACGCCCGGACTGATCGACGGCGCCGGTCAGATGGGGCTGCGCGAGATCAGCGCGGTCCAGAACACGAACGAAGCCCGTCTGAACGGCAATGACGTGGCGGCGTCGTTCAACGTCCTCGAGGGGATCAATCCCGCCTCGACCCTGATCCCGGTGAATCGAATCGAGGGCATCACGTCGACGCTGGCCGTCCCAAGCGGCGAATTGATCTGGGGCCAGGCGGCGCTGATCGACCTCGACGGCGCTACGATCGAGCAGATGCGGGTGAAGTCGCCCGCGGCGATGGTGGCCGATCTCAGCGAGAACTCGAAGTCCGCGGGCGGGGGCTCGCGCGCGGGCACGGCAGCCCGGTTGCGACGAGTGCTCAATGACGCCCGAGAGTACGCGCAGCGCCGCAACGACTATCGCCGGGCTCAGATCCAGGAGCTGGCGGCGAGCGCGGCCGATCTGGAAGCGCTGCAGCCGGTGCTGCGCGGGGAGTTGCCGCTGCTCGTGGTGGCGAACCGCCGCAGCGACATCGAAACCGCGCTGCGGATCGCCCGCGAGTTCAAGCTGCGACTGATCCTGGGCGGCGCGGCGGAGGCATGGATGATCCCGGGCGAGATCGCGGCCGCCGGCGTTCCCGTGCTCGTCGAGCCGCTCCAAAACCTGCCAAGCTACGACGCGCTCGGCATTCGGTACGAGAATGCTCCCCTCCTGGCGAAGGGCGGCGTCAAAGTCGCGCTGCTCGAAACGGTGACCGAGAACACCCGCAACCTGCGGCAGCAGGCCGGCAACGCCGTGGCGAACGGAATGACGTGGGACCAGGCGCTGCGCGCGGTCACGTTGACGCCCGCCGAGACCTTCGGCGTGGCGGATCGGTACGGGTCGTTGGAGGTCGGCAAGGTTGCGAACGTCGTTGTGTGGACCGGAGACCCGTTTGAGTTCTCGACGGGCGTCGAGCATGTGCTCATTCGCGGACGGGACATTCCGCTGAGAAGCCGGCAAACCGAGCTGCTGGAGCGCTACAAGACGCTGCCGCCGAAGTACTAGGAAAAACTGAGGCCGCCTAGTTCTTGGCGGCCTCAGCTGCAACGGGGTAGACGCTGACTTGATAGCGTCGCTTACTCTTATGCTCGAATTTCACTTGCCCATCGACGGTCGAGAACAGCGAATCGTTGGAGGCGCGCCGCACGTTCCGTCCCGGATGGAACTTGGTGCCGCGCTGGATCACGATGATGCTGCCCGCGGTCACGAATTCCCCGCCGAAGCGCTTTACGCCGAGGTACTTGGGATTCGAGTCGCGCCCGTTGCGCGAAGAGCCGACGCCTTTTTTATGAGCCATGCTATCCTCAGCCGACCTTCACGTCGGCGATCTTGATTTCCGTAAAGTCCTGGCGATGTCCCGCGTGGCGCCGGTATCCGTTCCGCCGGGCGAAGCGAAAGATCCGAATCTTCTTCCCTTTCCCGTGGCGCACGACCTCCGCCGTGACCTTGGCTCCCTTCAGCTTGGGAGCACCGGTCTGCACGCTCTTCCCGTCGCTCGCGACGAGCACCGTATCGAACGAGACCTCGTCGCCCGGCTTCGCGGCGAGCAGCGGGACTTTGATCGTGACTCCCGGCTCGGCGCGGAACTGCTGGCCGCCGGTCGTGAAGATTGCGTATGACATAGGGCGCGGAACCTAAATGGACACTTGGGCTTAGTCAAGCGACGGCATACTGTTCCGTCACATCCCGGCCTGCCGGCCGGGCCATCATCCGGAACTCGTCCAGCCGCATCATCGGGTCGTCGCGCACCTCGAGCTCGAGCCCGGTCTGCTTCTCCAGCTGCCGCAGGAAGTTAGGCTCCTGCTCCACGAGATAAAGCGCGACCTCCGGGTGCAATCGCACCGAGAGCTGCCGCTCCTTATGATCGGCCCCGACGCGCTTGAGCGAGCGCTCCATGCGCCGCACGACCACCTCGGGCCGGAATACCCTGCCCGTCCCGGTGCAGGTCGGACATTCGGTCGTCATCGACTGCCAGAGCGACGGCCGCACCCGCTGGCGAGTCATCTCGATCAGGCCCAGCTCCGACACGGCGAACGCGCGCGTGCGCGCCCGGTCGCGGCCGAGGTGGGTGCGCAGCTCCTGGAGCACCTTGTCGCGATTCGACTTCGTTTCCATGTCGATGAAGTCGACCACGATGATGCCGCCGATATCCCGGAGCCGGATCTGGCGCGCCACCTCGCGCGCCGCCTCCAGGTTGGTGCGCAGGATCGTGCTCTCCGGATCGCGCTTCCCGGTATAACGGCCGGTATTCACGTCGATCGAGATCAGCGCCTCGGTGGGCTGGATGATCAGATAGCCCCCGGTCGGCAGCTCGACGCGCTGCTTGAACAGATTCCGGATCTCCGCCTCGATGTCGTACGCGTCGAACAGCGGCGTCTCGTCGTGGTAGAGCTTGACCTTGGGCAGGAGCTCGGGGTCGATCTGCTTCAGGTACTGCTCGATCTCGTTGTAGAGCAGCTTCGAGTCGACCAGCAGCAGGTCGACCTTGTCGGAAAGGAGATCGCGCACGATTCCCCGCGTCAGGCTGGTCTCGCGCTGCACCAGCGCGGGCGCCCGGCCCGATGCCGCCTTGCGCTTGATCTTCTTCCAGAGCCCGACGAGATGGTCGATCTCGCGTTTGCAGCTCGCTTCGGTGAGGTCGTCGGCGACGGTACGGATGATCCAGCCGCCCTCGTCTTTGGGAACGAGCTTGGACACCATTTCGCGCAGGCGGGCGCGCAGCTCGCGCGATTCGATCTTGCGCGAGACGCCCACCTTGGAGGCGAACGGTATGTAGACGAGGAATCGGCCGGCGAGCGAGACCTGCGCGGTGACGCGCGGTCCCTTGGTGCCGATGGCTTCCTTGATGACTTGAACGAGCTTGGTTTGGCCCCGCTTCAGCTCGTCGGCGATGTTGGGCGTCTGGCGGCGCCGCTCGCGTCCGCGCGGCGACCCGCGGCGATTCGCAGCCGCTTGCCCATTGCCCTTCCCGTTCGAGCCTTCTTCATCCGCGTCGTCCGTCTCGCGCTCGTCTGGGTCCTCGTCCTCGTCAGACTCGATTAGATCGGAGGCGTGGAGAAAGGCGCTCTTTTCGGCACCGATGTCGACGAAGGCTGCCTGAATGCCAGGCAGCACCGCTTCGACTTTGCCAACGTAGATGTCGCCGACCGAACGG
>DASSUS010000151.1:0-3208 GCA_035706765.1 Gemmatimonadales bacterium | reverse complement strand
TACAGCAGCGTCACGACGCCCATCGCGCCGAGGACGAGAATCAGGGCCCGGTTCTGGAGCACGGCGAGCCACGGCAGCACGCCGAGGTAGTAGCCGACGTCGCGGGCCAGCTTGGTGCCATCCGCGATTCCGAAGTGCGGCGGCGAGGCGGCCATGACCGCGTGCCACCACCAGTCGCCGGTGCCGAGCGCGAACAGCGTCCCGATGACGACGCCGAGCAGCACCGTGGCGCCGAGCAGAGTTCGTTGGGGAATCGCTTCCACGATTTCGAGATCGCCGAGCCGGCGCGGCATCTGTACGGAGCCGATCGCGCGGTAGACGATCAGGAGATTGCCGGTCATCCAGGTGATGGACACGACCAGCACCAGCGCCTGGAGCATGCGGGCGAGGTCGCGCGCCTGGATCACCGCCTCGCCGCCGGGAAAGGTGCGGTCCCACGCCCGTTCCGCGGTTTCGACCGCGAGCCAGCGCCCGCCGACGAGGGCGGCCACCAGCACTGCGGCGCCGATCAGGTAGAGTGTGCGCCGGCCCTGGCGCGTCACGCCTTCACGCCGTGCGCCGCCAACCAGCTCTCGACCTCGGCGCGATACGCGTCGAGCGCCTTCGGATTCGTCGCCTCGAAGCGCATGACGAGCACGGGCTGGGTATTGGAAGCGCGCAGCAATCCCCACCCTTCCGGGAACGTGATGCGGACGCCGTCGAGGGTGAAGACGGGGTACTTCTGCTCGAAATCCCGCGCGGCCTGCGACACGATCTCGAACTTCTGCTCGTCCGGACAATCGACCCGCAGCTCGGGCGTCGAATACGTCCGCGGCAGATCGGCCAGCAGCCGCGACAGCGGGCCGCCTTCTTTCGCGACGTAGGCGAGGAGTCGCGCGGCGCCGAACAGCGCGTCGTCGAACCCGTACCAGTCGCCGCCGAAGAACATGTGACCGCTCATCTCGCCCGCGAGCGGCGCCTTGATCTCCTTCATTTTCATCTTGATGAAGGAGTGACCCGTCTTCCACATCACCGGATTGAGCCCCGCCTTCTTCAGCATCTGCGGCAGGATCTCGGAGCATTTCACGTCGAAGATCACCGCATGGCCCTTCCCCATCCGCTTCACCAGATCGCGCCCGAACAGCACGAGCAGCTGATCGCCCAGCACCGGCTCACCGGTTTCGTCCACCGCGCCGATGCGGTCGCCGTCCCCGTCGAAGGCGATGCCGAGCTCGGCTTTCTCCTTTTTTACGGCCTGCTGGAGGTCGTGAAGATTCTCGATGACCGTCGGATCGGGGTGGTGATGCGGAAACGTGCCGTCCGACTCGTCGAACAGCGCCACGACCTCGGCACCGAGCTGGCGCAGCGTCTCGACCGCGATCAGGCTGGTCACGCCGTTGCCGCAGTCGACGACGACCTTGGGCGCGCGGGCGAGCGGCGCGTTGTGCGCGACGATCGCGTCCTTGTAGGCCGTGAGCAGATCGCGGTGTACGGTGGTCGCGCCGCCGGGCTTTGCCGCGAGCTTTCCGTCCGCGATCAAGCGATACAGCACCTGGATGTCGTCCCCGAACACCGCGTCGTGCGCGAGCACCATCTTGAAACCGTTGAACTCGGGCGGGTTATGCGAGCCGGTGACCTGAAGGCCGCCGTCGACGGGCAATGTCTTCGTCGCGAAGTAGAGCGCGGGCGTGGGGAGCTCGCCGACGTCGACCGCCGTCCCGCCCGCCGCGGCGATGCCTTCCATGATCCCTTTGGCGAGTCCCGGTCCCGACGGGCGGTTGTCGCGCCCCACCGCGATGCGCGGCGCTTTCTTCAGGCGCTCCCAGGCGAACGTGGCGAAGGCCTGGCCGACGAGGCGCGCCGTCTCCGGAGTGAGCTGCTCCCCGACGATGCCGCGAATATCGTACTGGCGAAAGATTGTGGCGGGCAGCTTCACACGAGAATTCGGATTAAGGGTTTGCGCTTCGGCGGACTACTGGCCGGATTGCGTTGTCGTCGTCACCGTGGGACGCACGCTCTGTCCGGCCGAGCGCGCGAGGTCGAATAGGCGGTTGGGCCAGAGCCCGAACAGCAGCAGCCCGACGACCACGACCGCCATCGCCGCGCGGCCCCAGCGATCGAGCACGACGTCGACATGCGCCGCTTCGATCGGTTCCGGTTTCATGTACATGGCCATGATGACGGGAAGATAGTACCCCGCTGAAACGACGCTGGTCAGCACCAGAATCGCCGCGAGGACATTCTGCTCCGTCCCGATCGCCGCCAGGATGATGTACCATTTGCCGATGAAGCCTGCGGTGCCCGGAAATCCGAGCAGCGACAGCATGCACACGGCCAGCGCGAAGGCGAGCCAGGGACGCCGCGCGGCCAGCCCGGACAGATCGTCGATCGTGACCTCGCTCTCGCCGCCGCGCCCCTTCGCCGCGAGCAGTGCGAAGGCGCCCACCGTCATTAAGGTGTAGGCGATCGCGTAGACGATGAACGCGCTGGTGCCGGCCGTCGTCCCCGACACGACGGCGACGAGCAGGTACCCCGCGTGCGCCACCGACGAGTACGCCAGCATCCGCTTGAGCGAGCGCTGGGCGAGCGCGAACAGGTTGCCGCCGATCATCGTGACCACGGCGAGCCACCAGAGGATGTCGTGCCATGCCGCGACCGACGCGAATCCCTGCAGCATCACACGGAACAGCGCCGCGAACGCCGCCGCCTTGACTCCCGTCGCCATGAACGCCGTGACCGGCGTGGGCGCGCCGTCGTATACGTCGGGAGCCCACATGTGGAACGGCACGGCGGCGATCTTGAACCCGAACCCGACGAGCAGCAGCGCGAGGCCCGCGAGCAGCATCACTCCGCTCGTGCCCGCCAGGCGCACCTGCGTGCCGATCAGCGCGACGTTGGTGGTGCCCGTCGAGCCGTAGATCAGAGCGATGCCGTACAGCAAAAAGCCCGAGGCGAACGCGCCGAGCAGGAAATACTTGAGCGCCGCTTCGGCCGAGCGCGCGCGCTTGCGGTCGAAGCCCGCGAGCACGTACACGGCGACCGACATCAGCTCGAGGCCCAGGAAGATCACCATGAGGTCGCCGCCGCCGGCCATCACCATCATCCCCATCGTGCCGAAGAGCAGCAGCACGTAGTACTCGGGGGCGAACAGCTGCTCGCGCTCCAGGTAGGAGAACGAGATGAGCACCGTCAGCGCAGCGGCGCCCAGAAAAATCCAGTCGGTGACCCA
>DASSUS010000150.1:0-13262 GCA_035706765.1 Gemmatimonadales bacterium | reverse complement strand
CTCGAAGGCGTCCACGCGCTGGTCTTCGCGCTCGAAGCCAAGGACGCCTACACGCGCGGTCACTCGATGCGCGTCGCCAACTACTCGATTGAAATCGGGCGCACGCTCGGGCTCGACAGAGACCTGCTCGATACCATCGCGCTCGGCGCCGAGCTGCACGACGTCGGAAAGATCGGCGTGAGTGAGAGCGTGCTGCACAAGGCCGGCAAGCTCTCCGACTCGGAATATCGCCACATCATGGAGCACACCGTCATCGGCGCGCGCATTCTCGGGCCGCTGATGCGCGATGCGCCCGGAGCGCTGGCCATCGTCCGTTCCCATCACGAGCGGCTGGATGGCACCGGCTTTCCCGACGGACTCAAGGGTGACGTCATCCCGTTCGAGGCCCGCCTGGTCAGCGTCGCGGATGCGTTCGACGCCATGACGAGCGTCCGCCCCTACCGGCCGTCGCTGTCGGTGAAGCACGCGATGCGCGAGCTCGAGGAGGGGAGCGGGGTCCAGTTCGACGGTGAAGTCGTCAAGGCGTTCCAGAAGGCGTTCGCCGAGCACGCGGCGTTGCCCATTCCCACGCCACAATTGCAGCCGCTGCGCCTCCCCACCCGCGCCATGGAAGCCCGCCGAGCCTGATCCTTGCATTAAATTGACGTTCGATGACCGACACCCTGATGATCAGCGTGTCGGGAATTCGAGGTCTGGTCGGTAAGGATCTCACTCCCGAAATGGTGGCCCGCTGGGCCGCGGCGTTCGGCACGTGGGCGAAGGCTGGACGGCCGGTACGCATCATTCTCGGCCGGGACGCTCGCACGTCAGGCCCCATGTTCGCGCAGGCCGCTACCGCCGGTCTGAACTCGGTGGGATGTGATGTCATCGATGTGGGATTGGTTGCAACACCCACGGTACAACTCGCAGTAGAGCATCATAGGGCGGCCGGAGGCATCATGTTGACGGCCAGCCACAATCCTATCGAGTGGAACGCTCTCAAGTTCGTCGGCCCCGATGGCATCTTTCTTGATACTCAATCAGGCACGCGGGTACGCGAACTGGCTGCAGGCGAAAACAACTCCCTGCAACGAGCCAACTACAATGCGATCGGCGGTGTTGAGGCGGATTCGGACGCGATATCTCGCCATCTCGCCGCCGTGCTCGCGCTTCGGGCAGTCGACGTCAAGGCGATCAAACGGCGTCGATTTCACGTAGCGCTCGACACAGTGCGAGGGGCGGGGGGCGCGGTCATGCCGGCGCTACTCGAGCAGCTCGGCTGCCGGGTCACGGCGATCAACCTGGAAACGGACGGACTGTTTCCACGGCCGCCCGAGCCGGTGCCGGAGAATCTGAAAGCGCTCGGCGCGCTGGTGCGGCGGTCGAAGGCCGACGTGGGCATCGCGGTCGATCCCGATGTCGATCGGCTGGCGATCGTCGATGAGAAGGGCCGGCCGATCGGCGAGGATTACACGCTGGCGTTTGCGATTCGAGCGGTGCTCGGACGGCCTGACGGCGACGCGGCCACACGGCCGGTCAGGGGAAGGGGACGGGCCGTCCGGCCGTCGGGCCGTCAGACCGTCGTCTGTAATCTGTCGACGTCGCTGGTGGTCGAAGACGCAGCCAAGGAATTGGGCGCGAAAGTGGTCCGAGCGCCAGTGGGCGAAGCGCACGTCGCGCGCAAGATCATCGAGCTGGACGCGGTGATCGGCGGCGAAGGAAATGGTGGAGTGATGTATCCGGCGCTGCATGTTGGACGAGATGCGCCGGTGGCTGGGGCGCTGTTGCTGGGGCTGCTGGCGCGCGAGCGGGTGACCGTGAGCGAGCTCGTGGCCCGAGCACCCCGCTACACGATCGTGAAAGCGAAGGTCGAGCGAGGTCCGCGGCTCGATACGGTGTATGCGGCGCTGCGCAGGCAATTCGCAGAGGCACAAGTGGACACGCAGGATGGGCTGCGGCTCTCCTGGCCCGATCGCTGGTTACACGTGCGACCCTCGGGAACGGAACCAATAATCCGATTGATCGCGGAGGCGCCCTCGGGCGCTGACGCGCAACGATTGATAGACGAAGGGCGGCGGTTATGTGCGGCATCGTAGGGTATACCGGCAAGCGCAAAGCGGCACCGGTGGTGCTCGAAGGACTGAAGCGGCTCGAGTATCGCGGCTATGACTCGGCGGGACTCGCAGTCGTCAACGGCGGGCTCGAAGTGTTCCGCGCCCCCGGCAAGATCGCCGTGCTCGAGCGCGAGCTCGGCGCGGTCCTCCCCGAGGGCACGACCGGAATCGCGCACACGCGCTGGGCGACGCACGGCGCGCCCAACACGATCAATGCGCACCCGCACGCCGATTGCGGCGGTACCCTGGCACTCGTGCACAACGGCATCATCGAGAATGCCGGCGCCCTGCGGCAGGCCCTGAGCAAGCGCGGGCATGTGTTCCGCTCCCAGACCGACACCGAAGTTCTCTCGCATCTCATCGAAGAGACGCACACGAAAGGCACGCCGCTCGTCGATGCGACGGCCGAAGCGCTGCGGCAGGTCGAAGGCACCTACGGCATCGCGGTGGTCTCCAGCCGGGAGCCGGACACGATTGTGGCGGCCCGGCGCGGCTCGCCGCTGCTCGTCGCGATCGGGAACGGCGAGAACTTCGTCGCCTCCGACGCCTCGGCGGTCCTCGCGCACACGCGGTCGGTGGTCTACCTGGATGACGGGGAAATCGCCGAAGTGAAGCCGGGCGACTACCGGATCATGGATCTCGCGTCCGCCGAGAAGGAAAAGGAGATCATGCAGGTGGAGTGGGATCTCGCGACGATCGAGCGCGGCGGATACGCCCACTTCATGCTGAAAGAGATCATGGAGCAGCCCGAGAGCGTCTGCAACACGATGCGGGGGCGCCTGCTCGAGGAAGAGGGCACGGTCCGCTTCGGCGGCCTGAACATCAGCGACGAAGAGCTGCTCAAGGTGCAGCGCATCGTGATCACCGCGTGCGGCACCTCGTGGCATTCGGGGCTGATCGGCGAGTACATGATGGAAGAGCTGGCGCGGATTCCGACCGAGGTCGAATACGCGTCCGAGTTCCGCTACCGCAACCCGATCGTCGATGAGCGCACGCTGGTCATCGGCATTTCGCAGTCGGGCGAAACGGCCGACACCCTCGCCGCGCTGCGCGAGGCCAAGCGCCGCGGCGCGCGCACCCTCGGCCTGGTCAATGTCGTGGGCAGCACCATCGCGCGGGAAGTCGACGGCGGGATCTACCTGCACGCCGGCCCCGAGATCGGCGTCGCGAGCACGAAGGCCTTTACGAGCCAGATCGTGGCGCTCGCGCTCCTCACGCTCAAGATGGGACGGCTGCGCGCGCTCTCGATCCTCCAGGGACGGGAAGTGGTGCGCGCGCTGGCCAAGCTGGACGATCTGATCGGCCAGGTTCTCGCCAAGGCGCCGCAAATCGAGCAGATCGCCGACCGCCTGGTGCGCGCGCAGAACGTGCTCTACCTGGGCCGGGGCTACAATTTCCCCGTCGCATTGGAAGGCGCGCTCAAGCTCAAGGAAATCTCCTACATCCACGCCGAGGGCTATCCCGCGGCCGAGATGAAGCATGGACCGATCGCCCTGATCGACGACCTGATGCCGGTGGTGTTCATCGCGCCGAAAGACGGCGTGCATCAGAAAGTCGTGAGCAACGTCGAGGAAGTGAAAGCGCGGGGCGGGCGGGTGATCGCGATCGTGACCGAAGGAGATACGGCGCTCGACAAGCTGGCCGATTACCGGATCGAGATCCCCGAGACGCTCGATCTGCTCACGCCGGTGTTGAGCGTGGTTCCGCTTCAGCTGCTCGCCTATTACATCGCCGTGCGGCGCGGCTGCAACGTGGATCAGCCGCGCAATCTCGCCAAGTCAGTGACGGTGGAGTGAGAGTCGTACTCCAACGTGTAAAGCGCGCGGACGTTCGAGTCGAAGGCCGGGTTACCGGGAAAATCGGGCCCGGCTTTCTCGTGCTCGCGGGTTTTGCGCCGAGCGATACCGAAGCGCAGCTCGAGTGGATGGCCGACAAGATTCTCGGACTCCGCCTCTTCGGCGACGCGGAGGGCAAGATGAACCGTGATCTCGCGGAAGTGAACGGCGGCGTGCTCGTAGTTTCGCAGTTCACGCTCTACGGCGACGCGAGCAAGGGTCGGCGGCCCAGCTTCATAGGCGCCGCGGCGCCCGACGTGGCGACGGCGCTCTACGAGAAGTTCGTGGCGATGCTGAGGGAGCGAGGGGTAGGGAGCGGTATCCGCGTCGAGACGGGAGAGTTCGGAGCGATGATGGACGTCGAGCTGGTCAACGACGGGCCGGTGACGTTGATTCTGGAGAAGTGAAACCGATCGTGCTCGCGTCCGGATCCCCCCGGCGCAAACAACTCCTCGAAATGCTGCGCATCCCGTTTCGGGTCATCCCGCCCGACGTGGACGAGCATGTACTCCCCGGAGAGCAGCCGGCGGAGTACGTCACCCGCCTGTCGAGCGCCAAGGCGCAGGCCGTGGTGGCGCGTGCCCCGGGTGAAGTGATACTCGCGGCCGACACGACGGTCGTGCTGGGCGGCAAGATCTTCGAGAAGCCGGCGTCACCCGCGAACGCGGTCGAAATGCTCGAACAGCTGCAGGGAAAGACGCACGAGGTGCTCACCGCGGTCGCGGTTGCCGAGAATGGCCGGATGGAGCAGGCGTTGGACGTGTCCCGCGTGACGTTCCGGCCCAATTCGCGGGCGGTGCTCGAGGAGTACGTCGCGACCGGTGAGCCGCTCGACAAGGCCGGCGCGTACGCGATTCAGGGACTCGGCGCGCCGCTGATCGAACGGGTGGAAGGGGACTTCTTCGGCGTGATGGGATTACCGCTGCGGTTAGCGCTGGACCTGCTCGCCAAATTCGACCGGCCTTACCGCTTCACGCGGTAAACCGGCACCTTTTTCGTCTTTCCTTTTACCTGGATCGGCTCGAGCGCCTCGACCTTGGGCGGCTTCTTGAGCGCCTTGTAGAACGGCTCGGAAATCAGGATCTCGTTCGCGCCGGCCGACGAACAGAGCCGGCTCGCGGTGTTCACGGCGTCTCCGATCACGGTGTACTCGAGCCGCCGGTTCGAGCCGATGTTGCCGGCAAATACTTCACCAAAGTTGATCCCGATGCCGATCGCGAGCGGCTGGCGGCCCGACTCCTTCCACTTGGCGTTCATCTTTTCGAGCGTCTCGATCTGGTCGATGGCGCACTGCATCGCGCGATCGGCGTCGTCTTCGTGTGAAATCGGCGCGCCCCACAACGCCATGATGGCGTCGCCCATGAACTTGTCGAGCGTGCCCGAGTGCTCGAACACGATGTCGACCATTTCGGTGAAGTAGTCGGTGAGCAGCCCCGCGATCTCGTCCGGGTTCATGGTTTCCGACATCGGCGTGAAGCCCCGAATGTCTGAGAAGAACACGACCACGGGGCGCTTCGTCCCGCCAAGCGCGACTTCGCCTTCCTGTTGGGCGATCTGCGAGGCCAGGTTCGGCGCGAAGTAGCGCTGGAAGTTCGAGACCACCACCGCCTCGCGCCGCAACCGGTCGGACAGCTGCGAGTTCTCGATCGCGACCGCCGTGAGCCCTCCGAACGCAATCAGAAACTCGAGGTCCTCGTCCGCGAACGAGTGCGTGGCGGTGAGGTTGTCGACGTAGAGGATCCCGAGGACCTTCGAGTCCGAGCCCATGAGCGGCGTGCACATCGCGCTGCGTACGCTCTGGATCAGAATCGATTTCCCCTTGAAGCGCTCGTCCGCGGCGGCGTTGTCGGACAGGATCGCCACCCGCTCCTCCACCGCCTTGCGCGCGATCGACTGCGGCACGTGCTTCGCGGCGCTGGCGTCGCCCGTGCGGCTCTTGGAGATGCGCGGGATCAGCTCGTTCGATTTGCCGTCGAGCAGCAGGATCGACACGCGATCCACGTTCATGATCTGGAACGTAAAGTCCACGACTTTGTCGAGCAGCCGGTCCAGCTCCTGCTGCTTCGACAGCTCCTTGGAGACCTCGAGCAGCAGCGACAGCTTCTTTTCGCGCCGCTCCTCCTGGTTGTCGGCTCGAACCTTGAGGTGGGAGGCTCCCTGGGGCTGGTCCATCACGATCGCCGGAACGCCCCCCGACGCGCTGACCGGCAGCTGCCGCACGATCGTGCCGCCGGCCGCACTGCCCTTGGCGGACTTGAAGTCCGCGGGTGGCGGCACCACCTGCGGCCGCAGCACCGGCGCCGTCACCTCTTTGACGCGGAAGGCGACCTTTCCGAAGGTCACCACGTCGTTCGCGCCCGCGTCCGCTTCCGTGATCTTGGCGCCGTTCAGGAACGTGCCGTTGGAGGAACCGAGGTCGGTGACGCGGACGCCGCTTTCGGTGAGCACGATCTCGGCGTGGCGGCGCGAGATCGTGGGGTCGTAGATCGGGACGTCGCTCGTGACGGCACGTCCCACCACGAGCTTGCGCCCGAGTTGGAGGTCAATCGCTTGTTCGCCCGAGGTGCTCAGCAGCTTGAACACAGGCCCGAAACTAATCGCCTGCTTTGGCCAACGCGAGCGCGCGCAGCACCGCCTGCGCCTTGGCTTCCGTTTCGGCGTATTCGCGCGCCGCATCGGAGTCGGCGACGATTCCCGCGCCCGCCTGCACGAGCACGCGGTCCTTCAGTACGAGCGCGGCGCGAATGGCGATGCACGTGTCCATGGTCGTCGCGCCCCACCCCACGTATCCCACGGCCCCGGCGTACGGCCCGCGGCGTTCGGGCTCCAACTCGTCGATGATTTCCATCGCGCGCACTTTGGGCGCGCCGCTCACGGTGCCGGCCGGGAAGCAGGCGCGGAACACGTCGAGCGCGTCGTAGCCAGGATTGAGCTGCCCGCGCACTTCGCTCACGAGATGCTGGACGTGTGAGTAGCGCTCGATCTGCAGCGACTCCGTCACGCGCACCGTTCCGTACCGGGCCACCCGACCGATGTCGTTGCGCCCAAGGTCCACGAGCATGCGATGCTCAGCCAGCTCTTTGGCATCAGCGCGCAGCGCGGCCGCGAGCGCGTCGTCCTCGGCCGGCGTTGCGCCGCGCGGCCGCGTGCCGGCGATGGGCCGGACCGTGACCTCCTCCCCCTCGACGCGCACCAGCACTTCCGGAGAGCTGCCGACGAGCGTGACGTCGTCAAGCCCGAGATAGAAGAGGTATGGCGCCGGATTCAGCGCGCGCAGGTAGCGGTACAGCCGCAGGGGATCGACCGCGCCGGCGACGGACTGGCGGCGCGACAGTACCGCCTGAAACACGTCGCCCGCGGCGATGTAGTCGCGGATCCTGGACACGTCGCGCTCGAACTCGGCGCGCGGATAGCGCGATTCCGGCCTGAGCGCCTTTGGATCGCCCTCCAACGCGAGCGGGGCCAGCTGATGCGTCGATCCCAGTCGCGCGATCAGCGTATCGAGCCGCTCCTGCGCCGCGTCATACAGCCGGAGCCGCTGCGCCGCGGATGCGCCCGCGGGCACTTCGACATTGGCCACCAGGATGGCGCGCCCGAACACGTTGTCGAGGATCACAAGCGAGTCGGCGATCATGACCATCGCGTCCGGCACGCCGAGCGTATCCTCGGGCTCGGCCGGCAGGCGCTCGATGCTGCGGACCAGGTCGTAGCCGAGATAGCCGACGGCGCCCCCGGTGAAGCGGGGTAACCCCGGTAACGAGACCGTCGGCACCGCGCGCATCCGGTCGGCCAGGTGCGCGAGCGGGTCGCGCGTTTCGCCGGCCGGCTCCCAGCCGGACGTCGGGCTCCAGCGCTCGATCTTCGGACCGCGATAGCGCCACGCCTCGCGCGGCTCGGTGCCGAGGAAGGTGTACCGCGCCCAGCGCTCGCCGCCGACGAGTGATTCGAGGAGAAACGCGAACGGCGGGCGCGCGATCTTCGCGAACGCCGCGACCGGGGTGTCGGCGTCCGTCACGACCTGCCGCAGGACGGGCACGATTCCGCCCTGGCGGGCGCGCTCCAGGAATGCGTCGCGAGTGTCGATCATCTAAATTTGGCGCGATGCGCTGGCCTGCCGCCCTCGTTGTGGTCCTCGCCCTGCCAATTCGCGCGCCCGCTCAGGAGTGGAACAGCGACTCCGCCCTGGCGCTGGCGCGCCGCGCGATCGATCGGCGCTCCCGCGCCGCCGTGGATACGGCGCTGCGCGACTACAAGGCTCAGGCTCACGGATTTCTCTTCTTCCTCGGCCAGTTCGGCGAAGGGCTCACCGAGCCGCCGCGACTCGTCAAAGCGGACCAGCTGGAGCTGGAAGTGTACTGGAAGGCGCCGCAGCTCAGCAAGCAGCGGATCATCGGCTGGCGCGATCGCGCCGAGCTGCCCACCGACATCAACTATCACCGCGACCATCTCGGAATCGTCCAGAACAACTTTGCCGGCGCGATCCGGCTGGGTGAAGGCGACGAGGTTCGCGACGTCCCGCATCCACTCGGGCCCGGCGGTACCGAGCGCTACGACTTTGCGCTCGGCGATACGACGACGATCGTGCTGCCACAACGGTCGGTGCGCGTCGCCGCGCTGCGGGTGCGGCCCAAGAGCTTCGCGACAGCCGCCATCGTCGGCACGCTGTTCGTCGACGTCCAATCGGCCGACCTCGTGCGCATGGCGTTCAACTTCACTCCGCACGCGTACCTCGATCCCCAGCTCGAAGATGTCAGCATCGTGCTCGATAACGCCCTGTGGGAAGGCCGGTTCTGGTTGCCGTACCGCCAGGAAGTCGAAATCAGGCGCCGCGCCACCTGGCTCGATATTCCGGCGCGAGGGATCATCCGCGGCCGGTGGGAGATCGACGGCTATCTGTTCAACGTAGGCCTCGTCGACAGCTGGTTCCGTGGTGAGGAGATCAGCGCGGTTCCCAAGGCGGAGCGCGATTCCTTCCCGTGGCCGGAGCCGCTGAGCACGGCTATCCAGGAAATTGCCGAGCCGGTGCGTGAGAACGATCTCCAGCAGGTGCGCGCCGAGGTGAGCCGTATCGCCGGCCGCCGCGTCCTGACCGGTCTCAAGCGCCGGCGCCTCGGCGCGCGAGCGATCAGCGATCTGATCCACGCCAATCGTGTCGAAGGACTGGTGGCGGGAGCGGGATTCGTGTGGCGCATGCCGGGGGACGGGTTCGAGCTGCGGGCCCTGGGCGGGTACGGCTTCGGCTACGGAGCCGGGACCGGAGTCGTCGCGATCACGTCGGCCGACGGCTTTTCGCTGAGTGCGTACCGGCAGGTGCGGGATGTTGCAGACGTCCGCGTGATCGCCCCGTTGCTGAATTCGATCTCTTCGCTCGAATTCGGCGACGACTACGGCGACTACTACCGCGCCACCGGCGTGCAGCTCGGCGTCCGGGTTGGTTGGGGGACGCGCGGCGAATGGGAACTGAGCGGCAGAACGGAACAGCTGCAATCGCTTCCGGTTCGCGCGACGCCGGCGACCGGCCAATTCCGTCCCAATCCATCCATCGCCGGCGGAGACGAGACGACGGCGCAGATCACCGTGCGGCGCCGCAGCGAGGGCTTCGCGGTGCGCCGCGACCTCGCCGGTGAAGCCACCGTCGAAGCGACGAAGAACTATGTGCGCATCCGCGGAACGGGGCACCTTCTGATTCCGCTCGGCGCGGGCACCGAGAGACTGCTGACTCGCGTCCAGCTCGGGTGGGGAAGTGACGACCTCGCGCCCCACCGCGCGTTCGTGCTGGGTGGGCGCGGCACGCTGCTGGGCGATCCATTCCGGGCATGGGGGGGGCGCCGCATGGCCGTCGTTCACACGGAGCTGCGCACGGCGGTGCCCTTCATCAGTCTGGGCCCGGGACCGGCTCGTACTCCCGGGACCATCATCCTCGCGCCGTACGCGGCGGTCGGCTGGGCGGACGCTCCCATTGCGTCCACGCCCTGGCGAGCGACGCCCGGGAGTCGTCTGACGCTCGGTCTGGGCGCCGAATGGTTAGGGTTGCTGCGAGTGGAAGCCGGTTACGGCATGCAAAGCAAGCGGATTCACGTTGCCTTCGATGTGACGCGCGATTTTTGGGACATTCTGTGACGCGCAATACTGGACTCGGGCGTCCGCACCCATAGTTTGGAGGCACCCGGATGCCTGTAACCGCATTTCCAGACGAGTGGTTGGCCCAGTCGATCGACGGCCTGACTCCCGAGGTCCTTCAGAGGCTTCGGGACAAGTCGGACACCGGCCGAACGCTGTGGGAATGCGTTGTGGCCGAGAAGATCGCCACCGATGCTGAGATCATCGACAAGCTGTCGCATCGGTTTCGTCTGAAAGTCGCCGACGTCTCGAAGCTCGATCAGTCCGCCCGCGCCGGCGTTCCCGAGCAGCTCGCGCGGCGGCATCACGTACTGCCGCTCCGGCTCACCGATTCGTATCTGGAGATCGGCACCTCGAACCCGCTCGATCTCGACGCCGAAAAAGCGCTCGCGTTCAACACGGCGCGCGAGATCCGGCTCTGCCTGCTGGCGCCCTCCAAGATCAGCGAGAAACTGGACGAGCTGTACAAGCCCGACAAAGCGATCGACAAGCTCCTGGAAGGAATGGGGAACAACGCGGAGCTCCAGACGCTTCCCGACGCGCCGGCGCCGGAAGAGCTGAACATTTCCGAAGCGGACGCGAGTCAGAAGCCCGTTGTCCGGCTCGTCGACATGATCATCTCCGAAGGCATTCTGTCGCGCGCCAGCGATATCCACGTGGAGCCGGAAGAAGGCGGGGTAGCGGTTCGCTACCGCATCGACGGCGTGCTGCGGCAGGTGATGAAGATCCCCCGCCAGGCGGGGCTGCCGCTGATCTCCCGCATCAAGATCATGTCGGCGCTCGACATCGCCGACCGGCTGCGGCCTCAGGACGGGCGCGCGCGCGTCGCGGTGAACGGCCAGCCGATCGACCTGCGCGTCTCGACGCTGCCGGCGCAGCTCGGCGAAAAGGTCGTGATCCGTATTCTCGACTCCCGCGCGACCGTGAAGTCGCTCGACTCGCTCGGCCTGAACCCCGGAGAAGGGGAGGCGATCAAACGGCTGCTCGAGAATCACGAAGGCATCATCCTCGTGACCGGCCCGACCGGATCCGGCAAGACGACCACGCTCTACTCGTGCATCAATCAGATCAAGAGCGAAGGCGTCAACATCGTGACGGTGGAAGACCCCGTCGAATATCGGATGCAGGGGATCGTGCAGGTGCAGGTGCAGGAGAAGGCGGGCCTGACGTTCGCGGCGGCGCTGCGCTCGATCCTGCGCCAGGATCCGAACGTGGTGCTGGTGGGCGAAATTCGCGACAAGGAAACGGCGCAAATCGCGGTGCAGGCGTCGCTCACGGGGCACCTCGTGCTCTCGACGCTCCACACCAACGACGCCGCGAACGCCGTCACCCGGCTCGTGGACGTCGGCGTCGAGGCCTACAAGATCGCGGCCTCCCTGCGCGGCGTCGTGGCACAGCGCCTGATGCGCAAGCTCTGTCCTACCTGCAAGGAAGTCTGGATGGAGGCGCCGCCGGAGCGGCTGCAGCGCTGGATCCCGAAAGGCACGCCGCTGTATCGCTCCGCCGGCTGCCCCGATTGCGCGATGACCGGGTATCGAGGCCGGTTCTCGATCCTCGAGATCCTGACCATGACGCCCGAGCTCGAGCGGCGCATCGCGGGCGGCGAGCCGGCGGACCGGATCGCCGAAGCGGCCCGGCGCGGCGGGATGAAGTCGTTGTTCGATTCGGGGCTCGCGCACGTGACCCGCGGCGAATCGACGCTGGAAGAGCTGATGCGCGTTGTGGACGTACCGGTCGAGGACGGCGAGCCGCCCCCGCCCGAAGCGCCGCGCCCATCGGGGAGCGCGCGGGTGTCTGGTATCGCGGGGCGCGTGTCGCCGGGCGGGGGTGTAGTGACGCCCGCCGAGCCCGCTGCCGCGCCCGTCTCGATGCATCACTTCGATCTGCTCGAAGAGCATGCGCCGCCGGCGCGACGCTCAGGCCCGCACGGGCAGCCCGCGTCGAAAGTCCTGCTGGTCGACGATGAAGACAGCCTGCGCAAGGTGATGCGCGACCTGCTCGAGCGCGAAGGCTACGCGGTCACCGAGGCCCGCGACGGCGTGCAGGCGCTCGATCAGGTGGACCGCGTCGGTCCCGACATCATCGTGCTCGACCTGAACCTGCCGGGACTCGATGGCTACGGTGTGCTCTCGCATCTGCGCTCGCGTCCCGCGACGGCGAACATCCCCGTTATCGTGCTGACCGCGAAGGGTGACGAGGACAACGAGGTGCGCGTGTTCGAGCTTGGCGCGAACGATTTCCTCACCAAGCCGTTCCGCGCGCGCGCGCTTTCGGCGCGACTCGAAGCAGTGCTCAGCCGACGTCGCTAGTTGACCTCGGTCCGGGTGATGTTCGTGGATACATACGCGCTGCGCGGGACCGGCGCGGGGCTCGAGATTCTCGCCTTGCGTCGCGGCAAGGCCGGCCGCTGCCCCGGCTCCTGGGAGACGATTCACGGCACGATCGAACCCGGGGAGACACCGGTGCAGGCGTCGTTGCGCGAGCTGCGGGAAGAAACCGGACTCGTGCCCGAGAAATTCTACAACATGAGCCGCACCGAGGCGTTCTATCAGCACCGGACCGACGAGCTCGCCTTGATCCCGGTGTTCGCCGCGTTCGTGGCGCCGGGCGCGACGGTCACACTCTCGGCGGAGCACGATCGGAGCGAGTGGTTGCGGGCCGTCGAGGCGGCGCGCCGTTTTGCGTGGCCCAGGGAGCGGAGAGCGGTTGACGACATTTTGTCAATAGTGGGGGGTGGCGACGCGGGCTTGCTGGAAGATGTTCTGCGAGTAAGCTAGTACTCAGGCTCCCTTGTGAATCCATTCTATCATCGGATCTACCGCGTGGTCCGTCACATCCCCAAGGGACGGGTGGCGACGTACGGGATCATCGCGCGGCTCGCAGGGCGTCCCGGTGCCGCGCGCACGGTCGGTTGGGCGCTGTCCGCGCTTCCAGAAGACAACGATGTGCCATGGTGGCGCGTGATCAACGCGGCGGGCCGCATTTCATTTTCCGGTCAGGATCACAGCGCGGTGCTGCAGCGCGCGCTGCTGCTCCGTGAAGGCGTGCGGTTCGCGCCCGGCGGCGGCGCGGTGAATCTCGGAACCTACGGCTGGCCTTCCGAAGCCTACGACAGCGCCGCCGCTTCCCACAAACGCGCCGCTTCCACGCGGAGGTCGCGCAAGTTGAAAGGTTTGCGCACGTAGCGCACGCCGAGACGCGCCAGCGTCTCTTC
>DASSUS010000149.1:0-12330 GCA_035706765.1 Gemmatimonadales bacterium | reverse complement strand
CCCAGGGCAACAGCGGGAAGGTCCGTGCGTATTCCGCATTCTCCAACACTGCGTGCGCCACCACGCTCGCCTTACCGGTTCCCGCCGCTCCGTCTGCCGTATACGCATCACCGGATTTCAGCTCCCGGATTCGCGTCGTTTGGGTGGATAACGCGACTAACGAGAGTGGTTTCCGGGTAGAGCGCGCGGCGAGCGGCGCAGGGCCGTGGACGAACCTCGCGACCCTCGGCCCGAATGTGCTCTCCTTCGATGATTGGGCCGCTCCGGCACCGGAGCTGCGGGCCTGCTACCGGGTTGTGGCGTTCAACAGTTACGGTGATTCCCCATGGTCCAACATCGCGTGCACGGCGCGACCGGCACCGCCGTCCGCGCTAAGCGCGACAGTGTTGGGTCACGACGTCGATCTCACCTGGACCGACAACTCCAGCCTGGAAGACGGCTATGAGGTCCAGCGCTGGACCGAGGACTTCGGAGCCGGCGTGATCACTTTGGTGGCGCAGCTGCCGGCGAACACGACGACCTACCGGGATGTCGGCCTTCCGGATGGGAAATACTGGTATCAGGTGCGAGCGATGAAGGACGGTCGTGCAACGGGTTCGTCGAACAACGCCGACGTGACGATCCTCACCGGGCCTCCCGCCACGCCCATATCCGTCGTCGCTCTCGCGTCCTCGAGCACAATGGCAGCAGTTCTGTGGACGGACAACTCGACGAATGAAGACGGATTCCGGATAGATCGCTCGACGGATGGCGGGGGCACTTGGGCCGCTGCCGGCTACGGCAACGTGCCTTACTGGTCCAGCTCGGGTGATTTCAGAGATGAGGGGCAGCCAAGCGAGCAGGAGCTGTGTTATCGCGTGATTGCGTTCAACAGCCTCGGTGAGTCCGCGCCATCGAATTCGAGCTGCACGATGCTCCCGCTGGGCCCGACGGGTCTGACCGCGACCGGCATTAGTCCGCAGACGATTGAGCTGACGTGGACGGACAACTCAGCTGTTGAGGACGGTTACGAAGTGCAGGCGCTGTACTACTACTGCGAATACGACGAATGGGGCCAGTGCATTCCGACCCCTTACCGCACGTCGATCGCCACGCTCAGCTCGAATGCGACGAGGTTCCAGCATACTGGCCTCACTTCGGGCGAGTCCTGGACCTACCGCGTCGTGGCTCTGCGGGGCTCTGGCCGGTCGGACGTGTCAAATGAGGTCTCAGCCTTCGTGCCATGAACAAGGGGGAATCGATGAAGCGCGCACTTCCTTTGCTCCTTCTGGTTGCCGCGTGTGATCGCGAGCCCCAACCAATCACCGGGCTCCTGACAACCGATCGCGCCACCCGTTTCACGGAGTGGTCGGAACCGGTCAGCCTTGGTCCAGCGATCAACAGCGAATTCAACGACCAACAGGCCGCGCTGTCGAAGGACGGTCTCACGCTCTATTTCGCCTCAAACCGGCCTGGCACGCCGGGCGCGGGACCGAATAACGACATCTGGGTCGCGCGCCGCGAATGCCTGGAATGCGCCTTCGGCGAGCCGGCCAATCTCGGTGCGCCCGTCAACACGCCGGGCAACGATGCCGCGCCGGCGCTGTCGCGCGACGAGCACTGGCTGTTCATACTGACCGATCGTCCGGGGGGGTTGGGATCGGCCGACATCTGGGCGGCCTACCGGGAAAACGTGAATGACGATTTCGGATGGCAACCTCCCGTCAATCTCGGAGCAGGAGTGAACGGGTCAGGGTTCGATGGGGGTGCCGCCTACTTCGAGAACGAAGGGGGCGGGGCACAGCTCTTCTTTAATAAGAGCCCGCTGCCCACAGCCGGTGGGGGCGACATCTACGTCAGCACAAAAAACGCGGACGGCTCATGGGGAACGGCCGTGGCGGTGGATGAGTTGAACACGCTGCTCACGGATCAACGGCCTTCGATCTCGCACAATGGGCTCGACATCTACTTCTTCTCGAACCGTGACGGTGGAGAGGGCGGGGTGGATATCTGGGGCGCAACGCGGGAGGATGTGTCCGCGTCGTTTGAAACACCCACGAACCTCGGGGGGGGGATCAATACGGCTGCCGCCGAGCAACATCCCTTCATCTACAGAAAAGGCGGCGTGGAACAGCTGTACTTTTCGCGAAATCTCGGGAGCGCGACGGTGCTGAATCTCGATCTCTTCGTGAGTACGCGCGTGCGCCAGCGCTAGGAGCTAGAGGCTCTGCGGCTTGTTCTTCAGCCGCCCGACCACGACGGTGACGTTGTCCTCACCGCCACGATCCAGGGCGAGCTGCACGAGCCGCTGACCCGTTTCCTGCGACGTGCGGGGCGACCGGAGCTCGGCTTCGATCTCCTCGTCCCGCACGTGGCGCGTCAGACCGTCCGTGCAGAGCAGCACCACATCGTCCCAGCGGCAATCGGTGTGCGAAATCCGCGGCGTCAGCTCCGGTCCGCCGAGCGCGCTCGCAAGCACGCCGCGCAACGGTGAGGCCTGCGCCTCGGAGTCCTGCAACGCGCCACGCTCGAGCAGCGCCTGCGCCATCGTCTGGTCATCGGTGACGCGCTCGAGCCGCTGATCCCGCAGTCGGTAGCACCGGCTGTCGCCCACCTGAATCACGTACGCGTGTGGCCACAGCACCGCCACCATCGTCAACGTCGTCGCCCCGCCACGCCCGCCGTATTCCTTGTTGCCCTCCTCGACGAGCACGTCGTGGCTCTTGAGCACCGACTTCTCGAGCTCCGCGACGAAGTGCGCTTCGTTACTCGAATCGAGCCGGTGGTAGAGATCGCTGAGGTGCGTGACGTGGTGCGCGATGGTCTTCACGACGGTCGTGCTCGCCGCACGACCCTCGGGCCGGCCCGCGACGCCGTCGGCGACGAGCAGAATGTATCCGCGTGATTCACTGACGAGCGTCGTGATGTCTTCGGGCGGCAAAATGGATTGATGCAGGCGCAGCAGCTTGTGCAGGCTCGCAATCAGGAACTGATCCCGATTTTCGGACCGCACGCACCGCGATGCGTCAACCCGAACACATCGACGTTGGTGGAAACTGGGCGCGGCTCGGTGTCGACCAGCAGCTGCCTCGGACCGGTCATGCGAATAAAATGTGGCGGGTCGGGGGGAATGTCGAACGAGTTGGCCCCCTAGGATTCGAACCTAGATTAACGGATCCAAAGTCCGCTGTCCTGCCATTGGACGAGGGGCCAGCAGTCAGAAAGCGAAAAGAAAAGTAATGAGGGGCGAGCGACCATGCTCGCCCCTTTTGCCGTGACGTGGTAAATCTCCTCATGCGCTATCGACTCTTTGCCCCGACGCTCGTGCTGGCCGTGGCGGCTCAAACCGCCGCCGCCCAGACCGCGCTCCAGCTCCGCTGGGAGCTCACCGCCGATACCAATGCGGCGTTCATCCTGACCAATCGCGACACCAGGCCGTTGCCACCCTCCGGGTGGGCGATCTACTTCAGCGCGCTGCACTCAGCCGATTCCGGCACGGTCTCCCCCGGCTTCGCCATCGAGGACGTCATCGGCGATCTCCACCGGATCGTCCCGGCCACCGGGTTCGCGGGGCTCGCTCCGGGCAGCACCGTTCGCATTGCCTACCGGACGGGCCCGCTGCTGAATCGCAGTTTCACACCCGTCGGACCGTACATCGTCTTCGATAACGCGAAAGACGTCGGCGTACCGCTAGCCGACTACGTGGCCGCCCCGTTCCAGCGCTCGCAGCGTGTCGTCACCCCCGCGATGCAGTACTCGCGCGACTCCGCGGCGCGCGACATCCCGGCGAGCCAGCTGCCGCCGGTCTTCCCGACGCCGATCCTGCTCACCAGGGGAGCGGGCGAGCTGCGGCTCAACGTGCTGCCGCAGATCACCGCCGCGCCCGAGCTGGCCAACGAAGCGGCGTTCGCAGCGGAGTACCTGCGGCCGCACCTGCGAGCTGGCCGGACACCGGCCGGCGGCCATACGCTGCGGCTCGAGGTCGGCGCCGTTCCGGGGCAGTCCTCGCGCGAGGCGTACGAGCTCCGGATCGACCCCGCCACCGGGATACGAATCACCGGCACATCGGCGGCGGGCGTCTTCCGTGGATTGCAATCGCTCCGCGGGCTGCTGCCCGTATCGCCCTCGTCCGGCGCGCTCGCGCTGCCGGCGCTGCGCGTCGTGGACGCGCCCCGCTTCGGCTACCGCGGCTTCATGCTCGACGTCGCGCGCAACTTCCAGCCCAAGGAATCGGTCCTCCGCACCATCGACCTGCTGGCGCGCTACAAGCTGAACGTGTTCCACATGCATCTGACGGACGACGAAGGCTGGCGCATCGAAATCCCCGGTCTCCCGGAGCTGACGACGATCGGCGCGCGCCGCGGTCACACGCTCGACTCGAAGCAAAATCTGCCGCCTGCGTGGGGCTCGGGCGGGCAGACCGATCAGAGCTGGGGCAGCGGCTTCTTCTCGCGCGCCGACTACGTCGAAATCGTTCGCTACGCGGCCGCGCGGCACATCGAAGTGATTCCGGAAATCGAAATGCCCGGCCACGCGCGCGCGGCGGTCAAGTCGATGGCGGCCAACGCGCAATACCGGCTCACCGATCCCGCCGATCGCTCACAGTACGTCTCGGTACAGGGCTACCCGGATAACGTGATGGATCCGGCGCTCGAGTCGACGTATCGCTTCATCGATAAGGTGGTCGGCGAGCTCGCCCTGATGCATCGCGAGGCCGGCGCGCCGCTGAAGAACATCCACATGGGCGGCGACGAAGTCCCGAACGGCGTGTGGGTCGGATCGCCGGCGGTGCAGGCGCTCATGCAGGCGCGCGGGCTCGCGAGCGTCGACGATCTCTGGTACCTGTTTTACGGCCGCGTCGAGCAGATCCTGAAAAAATACGACCTGGTCCCTTCAGGCTGGGAGGAAATCGCGGTCCGCAAAACCCGCCGCGATGGCCGGCCGTTCCAGATCGTCAATCCGAGCTTCGCCGAGCGGGGCTGGCGCGCGTACGTGTGGAACAACGTCCCCGGCTGGGGCGCCGAGGATCTGGCGTACCGGCTCGCGAACGGCGGCTACGACGTCGTGCTCAGTCCCGTGACGAATTTCTATTTCGATCTCGCCTGGAATTCCAACACAGACGAGCGCGGGCTCGACTGGGGCGGCTACCTCGATCTGCGCAAACCGTACGAGTTCATCCCCTTCGACTATTACCGCAACGCCCGCGTCGATCGCGCGGGCAATCCGCTGAATCCCGCGGTGTTCGCCGGCAAGGATCGGCTCACGGAATACGGCCGCGCGCACATCCTGGGGATTCAAGGCAATCTCTGGTCGGAGACGATCGGCGGTGACGGCCGGCTCGATTACATGCTGGTGCCCAAGCTGTTCGGGCTCGCCGAGCGCGCCTGGGCGGCGGATCCCGACTGGTCCCGGGAGCGCAATCAGGCGAAGTCGGACTCGCTGTTCCGAGAGTCGTGGTCGCAATTCGTGAACGTGGTCGGCAAGCGCGAGCTGCCTCGACTCGAGCGCGAGCTGCCCGGGCTCAATTACCGGATCCCGACACCGGGACTCGTGGTGCAGGGCGGCATGGTGTACAGCAGCCTCGAAATCCCGGGCTTCACGCTGCGCTACACGACCGACGGGAGCGATCCCACGGCGCGCAGCCCCGTGGTGACCGGACCGATCCCGTTCCGCGGTACGGTCAGCGTTGCGGCTTTTAACAGCACGGGTCGCAAAGGACTTACGGCCCGGGTGACGGCCCCCGTGCCCTGACGAGCGATGTCGCCGAAATGGCGGCATATTCCCGGTCCTACTCAAAACCGGGAGCAATCGATGAAGGTCTTCTCGCTACTCGCAGCCGCTGTCGTGGGCGTGGCGACAGCGACGTCCGTTTCAGCCCAGGCGACCGGAGCCGCGGCGCCCAAGGGTGTCCGCGCCGATATGCTGATGCAGCTCGATGACGCCGCGAGCAAGCTCGAGCAGCTCGCCGGCGCCATTCCCGAAGACAAACTGTCGTGGCGGCCCGCGACGGGCGTGCGCTCCGTTGGTGAAGTCGTGATGCACGTCGCGGGCGGCAACTACTTCCTTCCGACGTTCGCGGGCGTGAAAGCCCCCGCCGACGCGCCACAGGGAGAGAACGCGGCCAGCCGTGCAGCGGCCATCGCGGCGATGCAGCGCTCCTTCGACCACGTGCGCGCCGCGATCCGGGCGCTGAGCGACGCGGATCTCGACAAGCCGACCACGATGTTTGGGCAGCAGACGACCTACCGCAACGTTTATCTCACGACCGTCACGCACGCGCACGAGCATCTGGGCCAGCTCATCGCGTACGCGCGCAGTAACGGCATCACGCCGCCTTGGTCGCGCGGCGCCGGCGGCGAATGACGTACGCCTATCCCGATAGTCCGGTCTTCTATCGGAAGCTCGCGCACGAGTATCCGAAAATTGTGCGCGGGGAAGGGTGCTGGCTGATCGATGAGCGCGGGAAACGCTATCTCGACGCCGTCGGGGGCGCGTACGTTGCCAACCTCGGCCATTCAAATCCGGAAATCGCGGAGGCGATGGCCGAGCAGGCCCGGCAGTTCGGCTACCTGTCCGGAACCATGTTCACCCACGGTCCGGTCGAGGAGCTGGCGGCGGAGATCGAGGAGACGCTGCCCGGCGATCTCTCCAAGCTCTACTTCCTCTGCAGCGGTTCGGAGGCGGTCGAGGCCGCGCTGAAGCTGGCGCGGCAATACTGGATCGAGCGCGGCCATCCGTCGAAGCAGCGGATCATCGCGCTGGCGCCCGGCTATCACGGCAGCACCCTGCTCGCGCTCTCGGCATCGGCGCGCGAGGCGTACAAGGCGATGTTCCGGCCCTGGCTCGTGGACGTGCACCGGATCCCCGCGTCGTACCCATACCGCTGCGAGTGCGGCGGCCAGGGCGCGAGCTGCCCGGTGTGCAGCGGCAACGTGCTGGAAGAAGCGATCACGCGGCTGGGCGCCGATCAGGTGGCCGCGTTCATCGCCGAGCCGGTGGGTGGCTCGTCCACGGGCGGATCCACGCCCCGGCCCGAGTACTTTCGCCGCGTGCGCGAGATCTGCGACCGCCACAAGGTGCTGCTGATCGCGGACGAAGTGCTGGTGGGTGTCGGCCGGACCGGCACCTGGTGGGCGATGGAGCCCTACGGCGTCGCGCCCGACATCATGACGTTCGGCAAAGGGATTTCGGGCGGGTACGCCGCGCTTTCGGGGATTGCCGCGCCGCAGCGGATCGTCGACGCGCTCGCCAGGGGCTCCGGGAATTTCATGCACGCGCAGACGTTCTCGCATCACCCGGTCGCCTGCGCCGCGGGTGTCGCGACGATGCGCTACCTCAAGCAGCATTCGCTCATCGAGCGCTCGGCGCGCATGGGCAGGGTGCTGCATCAGCGTCTCGCCAGGCTCGCCGACTTGCCGCACGTGGGCGACGTGCGCGGCCGGGGCTTGCTGGCCGGTATCGAGTTCGTCGAGGACAAGGGCAGCCGCGCCCCGTTCCCGCGAGCCGCGAAGTTCGCGGAAACGTTCGCCGATGCCGCGCTCGACGCCGGTCTGACGGTGTGGCCCAACGTCGGGCAGGCGGACGGAACGAACGGCGACCTCGTGATGGTGGCGCCGCCGTTCATCATCGACGAAGAGGAGATCGACGAGATCGCGAGCCGGTTCACCACCGCGCTCGAGAAAACCGTCGCCGGAATGAAGGTGCGCGCATGACGGCGGCGGCGCCGGCCCAGTCGAAGATCACGTACACCTCGGCGAACGTCGATTGGGACGCGTTTCACCGGCAGTTCGACGAGGCGCTCACGCATCTCCGTTCACAATTCGGGCGCGCGTATCCGCTGTACATCGCCGGCGTCGCCGTCGAATCAAGGGCAGCGCCGATCGTCGACACGTGCCCCAGCGATACGCGCGTCGTGCTCGGCAATTTCGCCGCGGCGACCGTCGAGCACGTCGACCATGCGGTGAAGGCCGCGCGCGCGGTCCAGCCGGCGTGGGCTCGGAGGCATTGGCGCGAACGCGTCGCTCTGTTGCACCGGGCGGCGGCGCTGATTCGCGAGCGCAAGTTCGAGCTCGCCGCCGTCATGAGCCTCGAGGTGGGGAAGAGCCGGCTCGAGGCGATGGGCGATGCCGAGGAATCGGCGGACCTGATCGACTATTACTGCCGGCAGGTCGAAGACGCCGACGGCTTCGTGCGCGAGATGGCGCGAATCACCCCGGTCGAGCAGAACACCGATGTGCTCCGACCCTATGGGGTGTTCGCGTGCATCGCGCCGTTCAATTTCCCGCTGGCGCTCTCGACCGGAATGTCGTCCGCCGCGCTCGTCGCGGGCAACGCGGTCGTGTACAAGCCCGCCGAAGACACGCCGTGGACCGGGCTCAAGCTCTACGAGGTCTACCGCGACGCGGGGCTTCCGGCGGGGCTTTTCAATTATCTGTCCGGGCACGGCTCGGATGCCGGCGAAGCGCTGTGGCGCCACCCGCAAGTCGACGGCGTCGTGTTCACCGGATCGAAAGACGTCGGGATGCGCATCTTTCACGGCCTCTCGGCGCGCTGGATCAAGCCGTGCCTGCTCGAGCTCGGCGGGAAGAACGCCGCCATCGTCATGGACACCGCCGATCTGGACGCCGCCGCCGAGGGCGTGTGCCGCTCCGCCTTCGGACTTCAGAACCAGAAATGCAGCGCGACCTCGCGTGTCTACGTGCATGAGAAAGTCGCGCAGCCGTTTGTGGACCGGCTCCTGGCGCGAACGCGCGCCCTGAAGATCGGGGATCCGTCCGAACGCGACGTGTTCTTCGGTCCGGTGATCAACGGTGACGCCGTGACCAGGTTCGAGCGCGCCGTCGCGCAGGCACGGCGTGAAGGAGAGATTCTCACGGGCGGCGGCCGGCTCACGGGAGGCGCCCTGGACCGCGGCCATTTCGTCGCTCCCACCATCGCGCGCCTGCCGCTCGAGTCCTCGTTGTATCGCGAAGAGCTGTTTGTGCCGTTCCTCGCCATTGGCGCGGTGAGCGGGCTCGATCAGGCGATCGCGGAAACGAACAAGGCGGACTACGGGCTCACGGCGGGGATCTTCTCCGCGCGCGAGGCGGAGATCGCGCGCTTCTTCGACGAAGTGGAGGCGGGTGTGTGCTACGTGAACAAGCGCACCGGCGCCACGACGGGGGCCTGGCCCGGGGCGCAACCGTTTACCGGCTGGAAGGGATCGGGCGCGAGCGGCAAAGGCGGATGCGGCCCGTATTACGTCGCGCAGTTCATGCGGGAGCAGAGCCGCACGGTGATCGAGACATGAGCGTCTCCGCGAGCCGCGACTACCCGCGCATCGTCGTGCCGCCGCCCGGGCCCAAGGCGCGCGCGATCGTGGAGCGGCAGAACAGCGTCGCCTCGACGTCCTATCCCAAGGAATATCCGCTCGTGGTGGCGCGCGGGCAGGGACCCATGGTGGAGGACGTCGACGGCAATCGCTTTCTCGACTTCATGGCCGGCATCGCGGTCGCATCGACGGGATACGGGCATCCGAAGGTGATCAAGGCGGTCCAGGACGCGGCCGCGCAGTTCCTGCATATCTGCGGCAGCGATTTCTACTACGAGAGCTTTGCCCGCCTGTGCGAACGGCTGGCGCAGCTCGCGCCGGGTCCGAGCAAGAAGCGGGTGTTCCTGTCGAATTCGGGAACCGAGGCCGTGGAAGGCGCGATCAAGCTGGCCCGGCATTCGACGGGCCGGCCCGCGATCATCGGTTTTCTCGGCGCGTTCCACGGCAGGAGCTACGGCGGTCTCAGCCTTACCGCCAGCAAATCGGTGCAGCGCTCCGGATTCGCTCCCTTTGTCCCGGAGATTCACCACGTTCCGTACGGCTATCGCTATCGCTGCGAGTACTGCCGCGGCGAGGCGGAGTGCACCACGCGCTGCACGTCGTGGATCGAGCACGAGCTGTTCGTGAAGAAGGTCCCGCCCGACAGCGTCGCCGCCATCTTCGTGGAGCCGATCCAGGGCGAAGGCGGCTACGTCGTTCCGCCCGCCGGGTATCTGCGCGAGCTGCGCGAGATCTGCGACCGCTACGGCATCCTGCTCGTGTGCGACGAAGTGCAGAGCGGAGTGGGCCGCACCGGCAAGATGTGGGCGTGCGAGTATGAGGGAATCGAGCCCGACATTCTGCTCACGGCGAAGGGGCTGGGCAGCGGGATGCCGATCGGCGCGATCATCGCCAAGGAGTCGGTGATGAAGTGGAAGCCCGGCGCGCACGGCACCACGTTCGGCGGCAACCCCGTGTGCTGCGCGGCGGCGCTCGCCACGCTCGACATCGTGGAGCACGAGCTGCTCCCAAACGTCGCGAGGATGGGCGATCGCCTGATCGCCGGCGCGCGCCGCCTGCAGGAGAAATACGCCGCGATCGGGGACGTGCGCGGGCGGGGCCTCATGGTCGGAGTCGAGTTCGTGAAAGACCGCGCGACGCGCGAGCCCGCGCCCGACATCCCGCACGAGCTGGTGAATCGCGCCTTCAAGAAGGGCGTGCTGCTGCTGGGCTGCGGCAAGAGCTCGCTGCGCCTGGCACCGCCGCTCGTCATCGACGAATACGACGTCGATACTGCGCTGCGCATTATCGACGAATGCCTGCATGAAATGAGTGATTGAGCGCTCAAAAGTCGTCTCGATGCAGGAAGCGGTGGCGCGGCACGTGCGCGACGGCGACGTCGTCGTCATCGAGGGCTTCACCCACCTCATCTCGTTCGCGGCGGGACACGAAATCATCCGGCAGCGGCGCCGCGACCTGACGCTGTGCCGTCTCACGCCTGATCTCATCTACGATCAGATGATCGCCGCCGGTTGCGCCAAAAAACTCGTGTTCTCGTGGGCCGGAAATCCGGGCGTCGGGTCGCTGTATGCGTTTCGGCGCGCGGTCGAGGGCGCCCAGCTCGAGATCGAGGAATACTCGCATTTCGGCATGGTGGCCCGATTTCTCGCCGGGGCGGCGCGGCTCCCGTTCTGGACGCTGCGCGATTACGCCGGGACCGATCTCCCCAAGGCCAATCCGCGGATCAAGTCGGTGACGTGCCCGTACACGGGCGAGGCGCTCGCGACCGTTCCCGCGCTCAATCCGGATGTGACCATCGTCCACGCGCAGCGCGCCGACGCGCAGGGCAACACGCAGGTTTGGGGTCTGCTCGGCGTCCAGAAAGAGGCCGCGTTCGCGTCGGAGCGCGTCATCGTCGTCGTCGAAGAGCTCGTCGACGAGCGCGTGATCCGTTCCGATCCCAACCGCACACTGATCCCGGCCGCGGTGGTGAGCGCGGTCGTGGTCGAACCGTGGGGCGCGCATCCCTCGTACGCCCAGGGCTATTACGATCGCGACAACGACTTCTACGTCGGGTGGGAAGCGATCTCGCGTGAGCGCGCGCAGCTCGCGAACTACCTCGATGAATTCGTCTACGGCGTGCGCGATCGGGCCGAATACATGGAAAAGCAGCCGCGATTGGCCGAGCGACTGAAGGCGAGCGCGCAGCTCAGCGCGGGAGTGAACTACGGGTTCTGACTACACGGCCGACGAGATGATGGCGGCCGTGGCCGCGCGCGAGCTCGCGGACGGCGAAGTCGTCTTTGTCGGGATCGGGCTTCCGAATCTCGCCTGCAACCTCGCGCGCCGCACGCACGCGCCCAATCTCGTCCTCATTTACGAGTCCGGAGCCGTGGGCGCGACGCCCTCGCGGCTCCCGGTCTCGATCGGCGATCCCGCCCTCGTAACCGGTTCTCTCATGGTGTGCGGGATGGCGGATGTGTTTCAGCTGTTCCTCCAAAACGGGCGGATCGAGGTGGGATTTCTGGGCGGCGCGCAGGTCGATCGACACGGCAACATCAACACGACGGTGATCGGTGCGTACGCCAAACCCAAGGTGCGGCTGCCGGGCTCGGGTGGCGCGGCCGAAATCGCGATTCACGCGCAGCGGATCCTCATCGTCGCCAAGTTGTCGCCGCGCGCGTTCCCGGAGCGAGTCGATTTTCTGACCAGTCCCGGGCGCCGGGTTGCGAAGGTGATCACGGACAAAGGGGTGCTCGAGCGCGACGGCGCGAGTGGGGAGCTCGTGCTCACGACGCTGTATCCCGGCATCGACATGAAGGAAGTGCAGGCGGGGGTCGGCTGGAAATTGCAGGCGCGTCCGGAGCTGGGCCGGCTCGACCCGCCGAGCGCCATCGAGCTGCAGCTGCTGCGTGAAGTCCTGGACCCTCAGCGGCTCTATCTCAAAACATGATCGCGCTCCTCATGCTCGCGTTGCAGGCCGGAGCCGATTCGCCCGACTCCGTGGCGGCGCGTGTGCGCCGCCTGACCGACAGCTATCTGGTCGCCTACTTCGACCAGCA
>DASSUS010000148.1:0-2640 GCA_035706765.1 Gemmatimonadales bacterium | reverse complement strand
CCGGCTCCGAGCTCGAATTCGAGGTGCGCGCCGCCGATTCGTTCATTCGCTGGTTGCTGCCGCTCGGCCAGCACGCCACAATCTTGTCGCCGCCGGCATTCAAGAAGCGCCTCGATGACGCTCGCGCCCAGATTCGCGCCGTCTACCGTTAACGATGCCCGATACCGCCGTCACCCAGACCCCGCGTCTCATCGAGCTGATCGCGTGGCTGTCACAGAGTGACAGTCCGCAGCCGATCTCGTACAAGAAGGCCGCCCGGCATTTCGGCGTCTCGCAGGACACGATCCGCGCGGACCTGCAGGCGCTCGTCGATCTCTCCGACGAGCACAAGGACTGGCTCGGCAGCCTGCGCGTCGCGTTCCTCGCCGACGGGTTCATCGTGCAAAGCCTCGGCGCCTTCCGGCGGCCCACGCAATTCACCGGCGCCGAAGGTCTCGCGCTCCAGCTCGGCCTGGGCGCGGTGCGCGGCGGCAGGGAAGTGGCTGCGAAATTCGCCCGGCAGATGCGCAGCGTCGTTCCGGCCGACAGCGTCGAATCGGGCTTCGCGATCGGCGCCGCGCCGAGCGCCGAGCTCGAGACGGTGTTGGCCAGCGCCCGGCGCGCGCGAGATGAAAATCGCAAGCTCGCGATCCAGTATTGCGGCTCGGCCGGTGAGCCGTCGAGCCGCATCGTGCACGTGCACCAGATCGTGGAGCACGCCGGACGGTGGTACGTGATCGCCTGGTGTGAGGTCGTGGAGGACATCCGCCGCTTCCGCGCCGACAGAATCCTCGAGGCGAGGCTCCTGGCGCAGGAGTTCCGGCGTCAGGTGCTGTTTCAATCGGTGAAGTCGCCCGACGAGCTGCTCAGCGAGGATGGCGCGCTGCAAGCCGAGGTCGTATTCAGCAAGAAGATTGCGCGCTGGCTCGTCGAGAAATACCCGAGCGGCCGGTCGCGCGCGGACGGGAGTTACGCGGTGACGTTTCGCGTCGTCGATCCCGCCTGGTTCGTGCGCGAGGTGCTGCAGTACGGCGCCGAGGCCGAGGTGCTCGGGCCGGAGAGTCTGCGGGAGGCATTGAAGAGGATGGTTCAATGATGCGTCTGTCGAAATCCAAGTACGTCGCCGGCACGCAATGCCACAAGCTGCTGTGGTGGACGGTGCACGAGCCCAAGGCGGTCGAGCTCCAGCCCGACAAGGTGCTCCAGGATCGCTTCGATCAGGGCGCGCAGGTCGGGGCGCTCGCGCGCGAGCGCTTCCCGGGCGGTTCGCTCGTGGATCTGCCGTACTACAAAACGGACGAGCGCATCACACTCACGCAGAAGTACCTGAACGACGGCGCGCCCGCGATCTTCGAGGCAAGCTTCCTCGCCGATAACACATTCGTGGCGGTGGACGTCCTGAAGCGCGAGAACGACGGCTTCCGGCTGATCGAGGTCAAGTCGTCCAGCTCACAGAAGGAAGAGCAGCTGCCGGATGCCGCGATTCAGATGCACGTCTTGAAGCGCAACGGGGTCGATGTCCGGCACGTCGAGATCATGCATCTCAACAAGGAGTGCAGGTACCCGGACCTGAGCAACCTGTTCGTCAGGACCGAGGTGACGGAAGCGGTCGAGCCGATGCTCAACAAGATCGGCTGGGAGATCGACGCGCAGCTCGAAATGCTGCAGGGGCCGCTGCCCGACAAGCCGATCGGCCACAACTGTTTCGAGCCGCGCGAGTGCCCGTTCATGGATCGCTGCTGGCCGAAGAACAACGACCACATCATCCGGCTGTTCAACATCGGCGGCAAGAAAGCGTGCGATCACATGCTCGCCGGCGTCCACAGGATCTCGGACCTGCCGGCGGACAAGAAGCTTCAGGACGCGCAGAAGCGGCAGATCAGGGCGATGAAAGAGAACCGGATGATCGTGGAGCCGGGTCTCGCCAAAGCGCTCGAGCCGTTCAACTGCAAGCTGGGCTTTCTCGATTTCGAGACGATCCAGCGCGCGGTGCCCGTGTGGCCGGGGATGGTCCCGTGGGAGCAGGCGGCGGCGCAGTTCAGCTATCACGAGCGCCAGCCTGACGGATCGTACACGCACGCTCAGTTCCTCGCCGAAGGACCTGAGGACGCGCGTCCCAAGCTCGCGCGCGCGATGATCGCCGCGACGAAGGGCGCCGAGCGCGTGGCGATGTACACGTCGTTCGAGAAGACGCGGATCCGCGGGCTGCAGAAGGCGGTGCCCGAGCTCGAAGCCGAGTTGAAGGAGCTCGAGGCGAAGCTGATCGACCTGCACCCGGTGATGCGGGACTACGTGTACCACCCGGACTTCCTCGGCAGCTTCAGTCTCAAGTACGTGCTCGGCCCCATGGTGGGGCTGACCTACAACGACCTGGTGATCGTCGATGGGATGGTGGCGAGCGTCGAGATCGCGCGGCTGCTGTTTGTGGCGGACAAGATTCCGGCCGCCGAGCGCGACCGGGTGCGCAAGGACCTGCTGGACTACTGCGAGCGGGATACGTGGGCGATGGTGAAGCTGCTCGAGCGGTTGCAGGAGCTGGCGAAAAGCTGAATCGGAGTTATTTCCTCCTCGTGCTGCTCTCGACCCGACGACCCGTAGCCTTGGCTGCGAGTGCCGCAGTCGTGCTCGCAGGCACTATCACACTGCTCGGCTGGTCGCTCG
>DASSUS010000147.1:0-27005 GCA_035706765.1 Gemmatimonadales bacterium | reverse complement strand
CATCGAGCGCGGCGCGCGCCCGCCCTTCGACCCCGGGCTCGCCCAGGGTTGCGGCCGCCAGCATCGCATGCTCCACGATGAAGGACTGCTGGTCCGCGAAAACAGCTTCTCCCTCAAGGGAGGCGACGTCGGGAAGCTCACGCGAGACGGCGCGCACCAGGTCGCGACCGGCCTCGCGGTAGCGCGGCTCGCCGGTCACGACCCACCCCTTGGCGAGCGCGCCGATCAGCGACGCGCGCACCAGCCGCGGGGGATCGTCGCCCGCCGTCGAGTTCGCCGAGTCGAGCATCAGGTCGAGTGCCCGCCGCGCGACGTCGAGCGCGGTGGTGTCGCGCGTACGCGCGTACTCGGTGAGCAACAGCGAGGCCGCTTCGACGTGCATGACGCTGCCGCCGGTCATGCCGGCGGAGACCGCGGCGTCCAGCTCTCGCTCGACACGGTCGATGCCCTGCTCCACGAGCGCTGCGCGGAGCACGCCGCGCGACTCGCCGTCGCTCGCCAGCATGAACTGCCGCAGCACGGCGGCCTGCTGCACGATGAACGGCCGCTGGTCGCGATACCGCTTCGCGATCTCCGGAAGCAGCTGCTTCAGCCCGCGACCGGTAGTGGGATCGTCCGCGGGGAAGTAGGTCCCGCCAAAGAAGGGCGAGCCGTCCGACGTGAGGAACACGGTGAGCGGCCAGCCGCGGATGCCGGCGAGACGCTGCACCGCGGTCAGGTAGCGCTGCGCCACGTCGGGACGCTCGTCACGATCGACGCGGATCGGGACGAACAGCGTGTTGATCATCGTCGCGATTTCGGGATCGGTGTAGATCGCGCGGTCGGTTTCGAGGCACCAATGGCAGGCGTCGCCGCCCACGTACAGCAGGACCGGGCGATCGAGCCGATACGCGAGCGCGAACGCCTCACGTCCCCAGGGTTGCCAGTTGACGGGTTGGCGGGCGGCACGCGCGAGATAGCTCGTCCCGGACTGAGCCATGCGATTGGTGAATGGCCCGCGCTCGGCGAGACAGGCGGTGAGTGCGGCGCACAAGACAACGAGGCTACGCACGCGGAAAACTACACCGTGCGCCGCCCAACCGTGCCGTATATTGGCCGGTATGAGCGACATCACCATTACCCCCAAGGCCAACGGACCCCTGATCGTACAGGGGTCGGTGCGCATTTTGACGCCGGACGGGCGGGTCTTGACCCCGCCACCCCGGAAAGACGGCAAACCGTCGGAAGTCGTTGTGCTGTGCAGATGTGGGGGCTCGGCGACGAAACCATTCTGTGACGGAACGCACAAACGCAATGGGTTTCAGGACGGCTCCGTTACCCCCGCCTAGCGCCGCCTTATTATGTTGTCTGGCGCTTGCAGCATCCCGTTCCCCCCGCACCCGTGCCCCTGAACTGGAGGAGCGACCGACAATGGCTAAGGGAAAGAGCCCAATGGCCGCGGATGAAGGTTACTGCGTGAAGTGTAAGGCGAAGCGGAAGATCTCGAACGCCCAGCAGGTGAAGATGGCCAACGGCCGCCCCGCGCTAAAGGGTGTCTGTCCGGTATGCGGGACGGGGATGTTCAAGATTCTGCCGCCCAAGTAACCACCGCCCCATTTCGTTCATCTGCACGCCCTCGGTGCTTCAATCCCGAGGGCGTGCTGTTCTATAGCGAATGGTATAGCACGCGGCGCCGACGTCGCGGCAGTAGTACGCGAGCAGCTCGAGCTGCACGAAGCGGCTATCGGATGTCCGAATTGCATAGACGTGCCGTTTGGTCGTGAGCAGGTGCGAGAGCATGCTATAGGAGTACCATTTCCCGATCGCGGCGTTCGTGCTGTCCCCCGCGAACGCGGTCTGCACGTAGCCGTCGCTGGGCACGTGCTCCACCGCGTCGAAGCTGACCACTCCCAGATCGATCGCGCCGACCCCCGGAGCCGTGATCACGTGGTTGCGTCGAAACGCGACGTCCCAGGGTCCGGAATCGACGACGGCGTGGCGCGCGAAGTCGAACCGCTGCCACCGCTCACCGTTCGAGGCATCGAGGGTGTACAGCGTATCGCCCGTGGGGCCGAGCGGGTACGGCGGGAAGTCGGGTTCGGAGAACGAGCCGACCAGGAGCGAGGTCACGAGCAGCAGGAATGCTCCCGTCAGCACCAGCACGAGGATCGGCGGGCGACTCAAGGCTCGGCCATGAACGGGTACCAGGGGTCTCGCGGCGGGACGAAGTTTTCCTTAATCGCCCGCGCGCTGGTCCACCGGATCAGGTTGAGCAGACTGCCCGCCTTGTCGTTGGTGCCGCTGGCGCGCGCCCCGCCGAACGGCTGTTGCCCGACTACCGCGCCCGTCGGCTTGTCGTTGAGATAGAAGTTTCCCGCCGCGTAGCGCAGCGCGTTCGAGGCCTCGGTGAGCGCCGCGCGATCCTGACCGATCACCGCCCCCGTCAGCGCGTATGGCGACGTGCGATCCACGAGCTCGAGTGTCTCGCGCCATTGCTTGTCGCGATAGACGTACACCGACAGCACCGGCCCGAAAATCTCCTCGCACATCGTCCGGTAGTGCGGATCTTCGGCTTGGAGCAGCGTCGGCGTTACGAAGTAACCGTCAGCGTCGTCGCAGTCTCCGCCGAACAGAATTTTCACCTTGGGGTCGTTGCGCGCGGCGTCGATGTACTGCTTGATCTTGTCGAACGACTTCCTGTCGATCACCGCTCCCATGAAGTTGCGGAAGTCGGTGGGATCCCCGACCCGCACCTCGGCGAGCAGCGCGAGGACGCGCTCCTTAACTCTGGGCCAGAGCGACTCGGGCACGTACGCGCGTGATGCGGCGCTACACTTCTGCCCCTGGTACTCAAACGCGCCCCGCACCAGCGCGGTCGCGAGCACGTCCACGTCGGCGCTCGCGTGGGCCAGGATGAAGTCCTTGCCGCCCGTCTCTCCCACCAGCCGCGGATAATCGGCGTAGTGCTTCAGGTTGCTCGAGACGTTTTGCCACAGCGTCTGGAAGACTTCCGTGGAGCCGGTGAAGTGGATACCGCCCAGATGCCGGTCGCTGAGCAGCCGCTCGCTGATCTGGGTCGCCGAGCCCGGCACGAAGTTGATGACGCCTGGGGGCAGACCGGCTTCTTCGAGAACCTTGAAGACGAGATAGTTCGAGTAAGACGCGGTGGCTGCCGGCTTCCACACCACGGTGCAGCCCATGATCGCGGGCGCGGTGGGAAGGTTGCCCCCGATCGAGGTGAAGTTGAACGGCGTAATGGCGTACACGAACCCTTCGAGCCCGCGATACTCCATTGCGTTCCACGTGCCTGCCGAGGAGATCGGCTGGACCGCATGAATCTGCTCGGCATAGTGCACGTTGAAGCGCCAGAAATCGATCAGCTCGCATGCGGCGTCGATCTCCGCCTGAAACGCCGTTTTGCTCTGCCCCAGCATCGTCGCCCCGTTCACCATCGCGCGCCAGCGAGTCGCCAGCAGATCGGCGGCTTTCAGGAACACACCTGCCCGCGCGGCGAGACTCCAGGTGGACCACTCCTTCCACGCCTCGCGCGCGGCACTGACCGCGTCGTCGATCTCCTGGGGGCCCGCTTGATGCACCTTGGCCAGCACGTGGCGGTAACAGTGCGGCATTACGGCGTCGACCGTCTTGCCGGTCCGCACTTCCTTGCCGCCGATGACGACTGGGATTTCGATCTGACGACTGCTGAGGTCCTTGAGCGCCTGCTTCAGCTCTCCACGTTCACGGCTGCCGGGGGCATAGCCAAAAACGGGCTCATTGACCGGGACTGGAATTCTGGCTGATGTCATGGCCGGAAATGTAACTAGGGGCGCCGATCCCCCTCGCGCTGCGGCGGCAGTGGCAGCGCGATCGTGAACCTGGTCCCGGTGGCGAGGCTCGATTCCACCGACAGCGTTCCCCCGAACGTTTCCTCTGTAACGCTCCGCGCCTTGGCGACCTGCGTGCCGCTGCCCCGGCCTCGCACAACGAGCTCGAGCTCCCTTCCTTTTTGTTCGAGCTCCACAACGACCGGCGACGGAGCTTCACCACCCACCTCCGCGGCGCTGCGCACCAGATTGACAAGCACGTCGAACAGCGCGTTCGGGTCGCCGCGCAGAAACAGGGTCTCGAGCTTGCTGTTGAACTCGAGATCGATGCCGCGGTCGCGCAGCAGCCGCCGCTCGAGCGTGAGGCAGGAGCGGATCACGCGCACGGCGTCGAAACGCTCGGGGCGACCGGGGGGTCCGGCTCCGCGCGTCGTTCCCCGCTCGCGAACCGCGCGCAGCAGCTCGGTGGTTCGATCGATGTCTTCGAGGACCTGACCCAGATCATCGAGCAGCGCGAGCCGGCGATCGGCGGCGAGATCCACCCAGCGCCCGATCGACTCCATCGAGAGCTGCAATCCGGCGCGCGCGGCGGTCAGCGGGTTGCCTGCCTGATTCGCGAGGACTCCCGGCGAGACGGCGCCGCTCGTCTCCCCTCCCTCCATCGCGCCGAGCGCGAGACCGGCCAATTCCAGCGCCAGACGCTCGCGGCTCCTACGCTCCCGCCCCCCAGGGGGCGGCGCGGGCGCACGCGCGCGCACCGGCGCCACCACCCAGGCATCGGGAGTGTTCCCCGGCGCCGCGACCCAACGCGATCCTACGGGGATGGGAATATTCCAGCGCCTCAGCGTGGCGCCGAGATCGAATTTCGGGGGGTCGGCAGAAAGGGTGGATTCGCTGGCGGCCCGACGTACCGCTTCATGGGCCCCGGTGACCTCCCACAGAAACACCGGCCGGCCGAGGACGGCACTCGCCTGCCTTAGGACTTCATCCGCGTCCCCTCGAAGAGCTGCTGCGTTCAACAATCCTCCTGGCCTCCCCAATCGGGAAATTGGGAAGTGTCGGGTGGCAGGGGCGCTACCATGGAAGTTGTGCGATCCGTCACGCTCGTCAAGCTCACGCGCATTGACACTCCTCCGCACCGAGACTAGCGTGGGGCCCCATGACCACTCCAACCTCGGGTTTTCCCAACCGGCCCTCCGTCGGCCGGTCGTCGTTTGCCGTCGCCATGAAGGATTACACGTTCATTCGCCCCGGCATTGCCGTGACGATCAGCGCGATCACCCTGGCCCTGGCACTGGTGATCGGCCTGTGGCTGATCTTCTCGCTGCGCCAGGCGGCGACGACAGTCACCCGCGGGGCGACCACGGTGGAGACGCTCCACCGTTACAATGCGGGACTCGAGGTGTGGCGGCAGATGGCGACTGGCACCGATGCCGCATATCGCCGTCCCGAAGCCATCGCCCAGCGCGACAGCCTCGGCCGCGCGCTGCGGGTGCAGCTCGCCGGCCTCGCGAATACGATGGATAACGACCGCGAGCGCGATCTCGTGCAGAACGTCCTGCTCGGACTCACCGGCGACCGTCCGGAGACGGCCGGTCAGGCGCGCGAGGCGCGTGAGGCCATGATCGTGCTGCTGGCCAAGCAGGATTCGGCGATGTTCTTCGCCGCCCAGCGCTCCCAGCAGGCCGTCCTGCTGTCGGCCATCCTGCTCGCGTTGACGATCGTCGCGGCGGGCACCCTGATCGTGCCGATGGCGTGGCTGTACGTGCGCTACAAGCGCGGGGCCACGATCGAGGTGAAGGTTTGACACCCAGGGCGGCCGCCCAGACCCGCACGATCCCGACCATAGAAAGCGCTCGCGACCGCGAGCGCCTGCGCACCGTTGTCCTGCACGAACACGAAGATCTCGCCGCGCTCGTCGCCGAACGCATCATTGAAGTCATCCAGCGCGAGACCCGGGCAAAGGGAAAAGCGGTCCTCGGGCTCGCGACCGGCAGCACGCCGCTCGGCGTCTACGAGGAGCTGATTCGCCGCCACCAGGCCGGCGACGTCGACTTTGCGCGCGTCGTCACGTTCAATCTCGACGAGTACTACCCGATGTCGCCCGAGAGCGCGCACAGCTATCACCGGTACATGTGGGAGAACTTCTTCGCGCACGTGAACATCGCGAAGGAGAACGTCCACATTCCGGACGGCACTACGCCGCGCGAGCGCGTGCTGGAAGCGTGCGCCGCGTACGAGGAGGCGATCCGCGCGGCGGGCGGGATCGACTTCCAGCTGCTCGGCATCGGCAAGACGGGGCACATTGGCTTCAACGAGCCGGGCTCGGACGCGGCGTCGCGCACCCGCATCGTCACGCTCGACACGCTCACGCGCAAGGACGCCGCCGCGGACTTCTTCGGCGTGGAGAACGTGCCGAAGGAAGCGATCACGATGGGCGTGGCGACGATTCTCGACGCCAAAGAGATCGCGCTGCTGGCCACCGGCGAGCACAAGTCCGGCATCGTGGCGCGCGCGGTGGAGGGCGAGATCTCGACCGACGTCGCGGCCACGTTCCTGCAACGCCATCCCAACGTCACCGTCTATCTCGATCTGCCGGCGGCCGCCGAGCTCACGCGCATCAAGACGCCGTGGCTGCTCGAGGGGGTCGACTGGACGCCGGCGATGACCGAGCGCGCGGTGGTCTGGCTGGCCGAGCGCACCAGCAAAGCGGTGCTGAAGCTCTCGGCCAAGGATTACGCGGAGAACCAGCTGAGCCCGCTGCTCGCGCGCGCCGGCTCGGCGGGACCGATCAACGGGCAGGTGTTCAACCGGCTGCGCGACAAGATTCGCGGCCGCGCCAAACTCCCCGCGCACGAGCGGGTGCTGGTGTTTTCGCCCCATCCGGACGACGACGTCATCTCGATGGGCGGAATTCTTCGCAAGCTGTGGGAGAACGAGAACCAGATGGTCGTCGCGTACATGACGAGCGGCAACATCGCCGTGTTCGATCATGACGTGACGCGCCACCTCGATTTCGTGGAGCGCGCTGCCGCGGCGCTCGGCATCGACCCCTCCATCGTGCATCGCGCGCGCGACGTGGTGAACACCGGGATCGAGCAGAAGGCGCCGGGCGACATCGACATTCCGGTCGTCCAGAATCTCAAGAAGTTCATTCGCGAATCGGAGGCGATCGCGGCACTCGCCGCCGTCGGGATTCCGCCGAGTGCGGCCCGGTTCCTCGACCTGCCGTTCTACCAGACGGGCGAAGTGCGCAAACGCCCGCTCGGCGAAGACGACATCGCGATCGTGCTCAAGCTGATCGAGGAGACCAAACCCGATCTGGTGTTCGTCGCAGGCGATCTGTCCGATCCGCACGGCACGCATCGCACCTGCAAGGCGGCGGTCGAGCGCGCGCTCGAGCGCTACAAGGCGCCGCAGCGTCCGGAGGTGTGGCTCTATCGGGGCGCGTGGCAGGAATGGTCGCTCACCGACGCCGACGTGCTGGTCCCGCTGTCGCAGGATGAGCTGCACGCGAAGATCCTGGCGATCTTCCGCCACCAATCGCAGAAGGATACCGCTCCCTTCCCCGGCTACGACGAGCGGGAGTTCTGGCAGCGGGTTGAGGCCCGGAATCTGGAGACGGCGGCGCGGGCGGACCGGCTCGGTCTGCCCGAGTACTACGCGATGGAAGCCTATGTAATTCAACGCGCTTAGGCGCGCAGCGTTGCACCGCGCAGTGCCCGTTCATTATGTTGGCGCCGGATTCTTCCCCCTTTCTGGAGGAGGCCCGACAGATGAGCGCTTCAACCACCAAGGCACTTAGTCTCGGGATCGTCGCGGCACTTTGGGCGATCATTTCCCATCTCGGCAAAATCAACCTGCAGCTCTGGCCGGTGATCGTCGGCCTCGCCGCGTTCGTCGGCGCGGGCAACGGCGTGCCGGCGCTGCAGAAGTCGCTCGGTGGCGTGATTTCGGGCGTGATCTGGGCGGCGCTGTACATCGCCGTCGCGGGCGCGCTCGGCCGCCAGGACATCGTCGACGCGCTGGTGCTGGGCGCCGCGGTGTTCGGCATGGTGTACCAGGCCCGGTTTCCGCTGCTCGGCTACACCGCGGGCGCGATCATGGGCGCCGCCACCTACCTGGCGATGGGGTTCCGGACGTTCGCGATGAACGGCGCGCTGCGCGTGGTGATCGCGCTGGCGATCGGCTGCGTGCTGGGCATCGTGGCGGAACGGATCGGTGAAATGCTGGGGCGGATGCGCGTCGTCCCGGCGATGTCGAACCGCTAGAAAAAACCAAACCCGGAGCCACGCGCTGCGCTCCGGGCTGGCGAGGCCGGGCCAAGTGGCCGTCGACACTTGGACCACGACCTACGAGAACGAATCTAAGCTCGCACGCTTCGGCCAGGGTGGCCGGGGCGTGCGAGCTTTGTTAAGAAACCGTCCGGTGGACTTTGTGAACTGTTGCCGGGCGGCCCGCCAAGAGGGATTCTTCTGTCATGCCGCTGTTCCCATCATCAGGTCGTTTCCGCGTGCGACGCGGCGCGGTCATCGCCGTGCTGCTCGTGCTGGTGTTCGCCGTCGCCGCGGCCCTGGCGGTGCAGGCCTACGGAAACGCCCGCTACCATCGCGCGCAGGCCGATCGCGTGTTGCGCGACTACGCGGCGCTCGCGGCAGCCCGCGTCGCGCTCCGCAGCGCGCAAGAGATTTTCTACACCGTCAAGCCCGCGCTCAACGCGCTGCAGCACGGGCACGAGACGGCGCCGCGCAATCCGCCGGCTCCGCCGGCACAACTGCGCTACGATGCGATGCAAGGTGGGGTCGCCCTCGGCCCGTACATTCGCTACACGTTTCGAATGGATCTCAAGACGGGAAAGCTCGAGACGTCGGGAGCAGCGGTGCCCCAACCCGTCCGTCGCTGGATGTCGGACACGCTGCCGGTCCATACGCGCGCTGTGTACGACACCACGTGGCGCGGAAACATCGGCGCGGTCCTCGGCCGGCCCGGCGGCGAGCGTCACTACCTGGTCTACACGCTCCTGCGCGATACCGACGGCGCGATGCGGACCGCGATCGGCTTCGAGCTCAAGCCCGAGGTGCTGCGCAGGCTGGTCGAGAGAGGAATCGAAGGTGGGACCGAAAAGTTTCCCCTCCTTCCGCGCCCGCTGACCGGCCGCGTGCAGTACGACTCGATGGGGTCTGTGATCATCACCGATCGCTTCGGCGAAGAGATTTACCGCTCGTCGGTGCAGTACAATTCCCCGTTCACTGCCCGCGACACGGTCGGCACGGATATGGGCGATCTCTTTGCTCAGACCACGCTGCGGGGCGAACTGGCGGATCAGCTCATCATCGGTGGGCTGCCCCGCTCCCGGCTGCCGCTGATTCTCAGCCTGCTGGGACTGACGGCGGTGTTGATCGGCATCGCGCTGTTCCAGCTGCGGCGCGAATCGCAGCTCGCGCGGCTGCGCAGCGATTTCATCTCCGGCGTCTCACACGAATTGCGGACGCCACTCGCGCAGATCCGCATGTTCTCGGAGACGCTGACCCTGGGACGCGTGCGCACCGAAGACGAGCGTCGCCGCTCGCTCGCGATCATCGACCAGGAAGCTCGCCGCCTCACGCACCTCGTCGAGAACCTGCTGCACTTCTCGCGCTCCGAACGCCAGACCGCGCACATCACGCCGGAGCCGACGAAGCTCGCGCCGCTGGTGCAGGAAGTGATCGACGGATTCGCGCCGCTCGCCGCGGCTCGCGGCGCCACGCTGGCCGCGGTGGTTCCCGAGGACCTGATCGTGCCCGCCGATCCGGGAGCCGTCCGGCAGATGCTGCTGAACCTGCTCGACAACGCCGTGAAGTACGGGCCCGCGGGGCAGGAAGTGCGCATCGGCGCCGCGCGCGAGAACGGGGTCGCGCGGCTCTGGGTGGACGACGGCGGTCCCGGCATCCCGCGCGCCGATCGCGAGCGCGTCTGGCTGCGGTTCTGGCGCATGGAGCGCGACCGCGACTCCGCGGTCGCGGGAAGCGGCATCGGACTCGCCGTCGTCCGCGAGCTGGCAAGCCTTCATCACGGCCGTGCCTGGGTCGATGAGAAAGAGCCGAGCGCGACCCCGGGTACCCGTGTCGTCATCGAGCTGCCCGCATGATCGCCTCCGCAATCGGCCCCAAACGGATCCTGGTCATCGAGGACAACCCCGATCTCGCGTACGGGCTGCGCAACAACCTCGAGATCGAAGGCTACGAGGTCGAAGTCGCCAAGGACGGATCGAAGGGGCTGCAGCGCGCCAAGAGCGCAAAGCCCGATCTCGTCGTGCTCGATCTCATGCTCCCAGGCATGGACGGGTTCCGCGTGCTGCGGTCGCTGCGCGAGGAAGGCCACGGCATGCCGGTCCTGATCCTCACGGCGCGCGGCGAAGAGGCCGACAAGGTGCGCGGCCTGCGGCTCGGCGCCGACGACTACGTCACCAAGCCGTTCGGCGTGCTCGAGCTGCTCGCGCGCATCGAAGCGCTGCTGCGCCGCGTCGTCGCGCCGAAGAAGAACGGCGGTCCCCCGGCGCCGGTGTTCGAGAAGTTCGGCGCAATCGAGGTCCTCACGCCTTCCCGCACCGTGCTGCGGGATGGCTCGCCGGTGGCGCTCACGCCCAAGGAATACGATCTCCTGCTCGCGCTCATCCGCCGCGACGGGGCGTGCATCACCCGCACCGAGCTGCTGACTGAGGTGTGGGGCTACAGCGCCGAAGTCATGAGTCGTACCGTCGATACCCATGTCGCCGAGCTGCGGCGCAAGCTCGAGCGCGATCCGGCGAATCCCAAGCACATTCTCACGGTCCGCAAAACAGGCTATCGTCTAGCGCGGTGAGCGCGACGAAAGCCGAAATCCTGGGACGGCTTCACACCGAGGGGCCGATGCTCGTGCTGCCCAACGCCTGGGACGCGGGCAGCGCGCGGATCTTCGTCGAGGCGGGGTTCAAGGCGCTCGCCACGACGAGCGCTGGGATCGCGTTCAGCCTGGGCTACCCCGACGGCGAGCGCATCAGCCGCGACCAGATGCTGGCCGCCGTCCAGCGAATCACCCGCCGCATCGATGTTCCCATCACCGCCGACATGGAAGCGGGCTACGGCATCTCTCCCGAAGACGTCGCCGAGACCGTCCGCCGGGTGATCGATGCGGGCGCCGTCGGAATGAATCTCGAGGACAGGATCGACGGCAAGCAGCTGATCGACTTCCCGCCGGCAGTCGAGCGTGTGCGCGCCGCCCGGGCCGCGGCCGAGAGCGCGGGCATCGCCTTCGTGCTCAATGCGCGCACCGACGCCTTTGAAGCGCCGGAGCTGCGCCCCGATCAACGCCTCGCGGAGGCGGTGCGTCGCGGCAACGCGTTCCGCGACGCGGGCGCGAGCTCGGTGTTCGTGCCGTTCGTGGGCGATCGGGACACGATCGAGCAGCTGGTCCGGTCGATTCGAGCGCCCCTCAATGTCCTCGGCACACCGAACGCGCCTACCCTGAAGGAGCTCGCCGCGCTCGGCGTGCGGCGCGTGACGTTCGGATCGGCCCCGATGCGGGCGACGCTGGGGCTGGTGCGGCGCATGGCACGCGAATGGAAGGACAAAGGAACCTACGGAACGCTGGAGGCGTACGGGATCCCGTTCGCCGATCTGCAGAAGCTGTTCGGCTAGTTCAGCTCGACGTGCAGGTGATCGGCGGTACCGACGTGCCGCCGCGTATCAAATCCCATCATCCAGAAGTAGAGCTGCACGCCCCGATTCTTGATCGCGCCGCGCCCCGAGGTCCGCAGATCCACGGCGTGAATCCAGCCGTCTGCCTGTTTGTAGTGACGAGTCCTGCTATTGACGGGAAGTCCCATCCGCGCATAGTCCTCGGGCTCGCGTCCCATGTCGGTGATGAGCATGTCGTTGTCGACGAGGATCAGCGTGGACAGGGCGAGCCGCAGCAACGGATGCACCGCGTGATAGTACGCGCGCACCGGCGGGGACTTCGCGTTCACGCTCGCGAGATAGACGAGCGAGTAGGTGCAGTAGAACAGCACCAGCGGTAACGCCACCCACTTGGCGAGCGGCATGACCAGCGCGCGGCGACTGCGCACACCGCGCTTGCCGAGCTTGCGCGCCAGCCAGACCGCGTACGCCGTAATCAGGGCGCCGGTCAGGAACGCCGCGGTAAGCAGGGCGAGCCAGACCGGCGTCTTGCCGTGCTCATAGATGAAGACCGAGCCCCGCACCAGCACGGCAAACGGCAACCCGATGATCACCGCCAGCTTGAGGAAGGCCAGTGCCACGTCGCCGGCGAGCGCGCGCCATTCAGCGGGAGTCGCCCTGGTGGTCGCGCGCCATTTCCGCTTCCATTCCTTCTGCGCTTCGCGCTTCAGGCGCTCCAGCTTGAGCGCGATGCCGCCGTCCATAGCTCGAATCTACGGAATCTCCGTGGCCCGGGCTTCACGCCGTCAGTGAATCGTCATCTGCCTGCGCCCGACCCGTCACGAATCGCTGTGCAAACCGACATGCCCATGCCGTCTCTTGATGTCAGTCCTCTCACAGGAGCATGTCATGAAAACCCGCTGGCTGATGCTGATCACCATCCTGTCGAGCTGCACCGGAGAATCCAGAGTGCCGGAAACCGCTGCACCGGGCGGCCTGAGCTACGTCGAGCGACACGCGGGAAAGCAGGCGAGCGTGCAGGTCAGCGCAGCGGCGCTTCCCGATGTCTACCAGTCGGCGACGAAAGGGCAGCCGGACCTGGCGGCGGTCCCGCGCCCCGATGCGACCAGCATGATCATCAGAACAGCAACCGCACTCATCGAAGTCGATTCGCTCGAGACGGCCATTGCCGAGTTGAAGCGGCTTGCCGCGCGGGTCGGCGGCTACGTCGCCAATACCGGCATCGAGGTCGGCCGCAAGCGACTGCGGCAGGCAGTCATCGAGATCAAGATCCCGGCGCGCCATTTCGACGAAGTCCTTTCGGGGCTTCAGCCCATCGGCAGGCTCGAGTCCGTCGAGGTCAGCGCCCAGGACGTCGGTGAGGAGTACGTCGACGTCAGCGCGCGCATCGACAACGCGAGTCGCCTCGAGCGTCGTTTGATCGGGCTGCTCGCGACCAGGACGGGCAAACTCAAGGACGTGCTCGATGTGGAGCAGGAGCTGGCGCGCGTTCGTGAAGCGATCGAGCGCTACCAGGGAAGGATCCGCTACCTCCAGGCACACACCGCCACCAGCACGCTGATCGTGACCGCCCGTGAACCGGCGCCGGTCGTCGGCGAGGCCGGTCAGAACGTCATGGCGGAGGCGTTTCGGCAATCGTGGCGCAATTTTGTAGCGCTGCTTGCGATCGTTGTGCAGTCGCTCGGGATCATCATCCCGCTCGGCGCACTCGCGTTCGTCGTGTGGGTCGTCGTGAAGCGGGTGCGCCGCGTGGAGACGCAGCGCGCGGCCTGATATTCACCTGACATTCGAGCCTCTTGCATCGCGTTGCGATGCCGGCAGATTCGCGGCATGAACACTTCCAATTGGCGCGCAAATTGCGAAGGCCGCGCGGCGATGATCATCCTGCCGTTGGCGCTCGCGTCGGTCGTGTTGCAAGGATCGGTGTTCCCGAAGAAGAGACAGGAACCGGTCGTCGCTTTCGTCGACGTCAACGTCGTTCCGATGAATCGCAACGGAGTGCTCGAGCATCAGACGGTGATCGTGCGCGGCAACCGCATCGCCGAGATCGGGCCGTCCGCGCGCGTGCGCGCCCCCGCCGGTGCCACGACGGTGAGCGGGACCGGCAAGTACCTGATGCCCGGATTTGCGGAGATGCACGGGCATTTCCCGAATCCCAACGCCGGTCCCGAGCTGATCGAGAACGTGCTGTTTATGTACGTGGCGAACGGTGTCACGACCGTGCGCGGCATGCAGGGGCAGCTCCCGCATCTCGAGCTCAAGGGACGTATCGCCCGCGGCGAAATCGTGGGCCCACGGCTCTGGGTCCCGGGCCCGGCGATGACCGGCAACGCGGCGCCGACGCCCGAAGTCGGTCGCCGGTTGGTGGAAGAACAGAAGGCGGCGGGGTTCGATCACATCAAGATTCACGAAGGGCTGAGCCGCGAGACCTACGACACGATCGTCGCCACCGCGAAGCGCCTCGGCCTGCGCTTCGGGGGACACGTTCCCGACGCGGTTGGTGTGTATCACGCGCTCGAGTCCGGCCAGGCGTCGATCGACCACCTCGATAACTACGTCGAAACCGTCGGCGGGCCCGACTCTGCCGATGACGGCCGCATCGCACGCATCGTGGCGGCGACGTGCGCGGCACACGCGTGGACCGTGCCGACGCTCGCGCTGTGGGAAACGTTCATGGGAACCGACGATCCCGACCTGCTCGCGGGGCGTCCGGAAGTGCGCTATGTGCCGCAGGCGTGGCGGGCAAACTGGATGCGGCAGGTCTCGCAGCTCCGTCAGGGTCTGACGGAGTCACCCGCGCAGCGGGAGGCCACGCTCGCGCTGCGGCGCCGGATCCTGAAAGCGCTGCAGGCAGCGGGCTGTCCGATCACATTCGGTACGGACTCGCCGCAGCTGTACAGCGTGCCGGGATTCTCGATTCATCGCGAGATGCAGAGCATGGCGGCCGCGGGGCTGACGCCGCAGCAGATCCTGCTCGCCGGCACGCGCAACGCGGCGCGCTATTTCGGTGCCGAGCAAGAATTTGGCTCCGTGGATGCCGGCCAGCGGGCCGATCTCATCCTTTTGAACGGCAATCCCCTGACCGATCTGGCGAACGTCGGACGCCGTGCCGGTGTAATGGTCAACGGCCGCTGGCTGCCCGAAGCCGAGATTCAGGCGCGGCTCGAGCGCATTGCGGCGGCGTACCAATAAGGGAGGAACACCGACATGGCGTCACGCGCAGAGCGGTTCAAAAAGGCAGCCATCAAGGCTGCGAAAACAGCCAGGAAGTGGGCGGAAACCGCCGCACGCGAAGCCGACCGGTTGCTCGCGGAGGCGCAGAAACGCGCAGAGACCGAGCAGCGGCAGATGAGGCTCAAGGCGGCGTTGCGCCGCACTGGGAAGGTGCTGAAAGCCGTCGGGCGGGCGGCGATCGTGGCCGGCGTCGCGGCCGGCATTGCGTCGGCGCGCGCCGAGAACCGCGCCCGCAAGCTCACCAAGCGGGGCAAGCGCTAGTCGTCAGCTCCGGCGAGTTTCAGCAGCTTGCTCCACTGCGGGGCCGTCACCGGACTCACCGATAGACGGCCCTGCCGCACAATGGGGAGGTCGGCGAACGTCTTGTCGGCCTTGATCTGCGCCAGCGTCACGGGCCGCGGCAAGCGGCGATGCGCCTTGAGGTCGATCACGAACAGCCTGGCGTCCTTCTTCTTCGGATCGGCGTACGGGGCGGACACCACCGTCGCCCATCCCACCACCGCCTTTTCGTCGCCGGTGTGATACACGAGCACCTGATCACCGGGGTGCATCGACCGCAGGTTGCGCAGCGCTACCGGGTTTTTCACGCCGTCCCATACCGCGGTCTGCTCCCGGGCCAGATCATCGTAGCTGTAGGTGCTCGGCTCGGTCTTTACCAGCCAGTAGTTAGCCATGTTGCTCCGCCCATTGCCGAATCGTGGTTGCAAGCTCTTCAAGCACGTCGCGCTCGGTCTTGTTGGTCCGCTTCGGTACTTTGAACGAGTGATCCCCTTCTTCTATCAGATGCAAGGTGGCCCTGCCGCCGAGACGTTTGACGACGCCCTGGAGCAGGTCGAGCTTCGCAAATTCATCACGCGTACCCTGCAGGAACAGCATCGGTATCTCGATGGTCGACAGGTGCTCGGCGCGCTCGATGCCCGGCCGGCCCGGCGGATGCAGCGGAAAGCCGAAGAAGACGAGGCCACGAACGCCCGGCAATGGCTCCGCCGCCTGAGCTTGCGACGTCATGCGACCGCCGAACGATTTGCCGCCCGCGAGCAGGGGGACGTCGGGCGCGGCGCGAGCCGCCGCGCGCACCGCTTCGCGCACCGCGGCCTGAGCGACGGCGGCCTTCATGTACGGGAATTCGTAGCGGTGGGTCGCGATCCCCTGCGCCCCGAGCGCCTGGGCGGCGCGCTCCATGAAGGGATGGTGCATCCCCGCCCCCGCGCCATGGGCGAAGACGTACAGATATCGCCCGCTGCCGTCAGTCTTCGCCAAGGAGCTTATTCAAGCGCTCGAGGACGCCCATGAGGTTTGGCTTCACCTCGAGCACCTTGATGCAGGGATCCTCGCCCAGCTTCTCCATCCGCTTGCGGGCGTTTTTGATCGTCCAGTTGCTGTTGTGAAGCTTGCTGTTTACCTCGTCCCACGTGATCGGCATCGACACCGGCGCGCCGGGAGAGGGGCGAACGCTGTAGGCGGAGACCATCAATTGTCCGGCGCGGTTCTGGAACGCGTCGACGTAGACCTTTCCTTCCCGCTTGCTGATCGTGCGTTGCGTCGTGGCGATGTCGGGATGGCGGTCGGTCACGAGCCGGGCGAACAGCATCGCAAACTGGAGTGACTGGTCGTACGTCATCTGGCGACCGAGTGGGAGCATGATGTGCAGTCCCGACTTTCCCGTCGTCTTGATGAATGCCGGCATCTCCACCTGTTCGCACAGCTTCCGCATCGTCTTGGCGAGAGTGAGAACGTCCGAAAACGGCGCTTCCTTTGGGTCCAGATCGATCAGGCACCAATCGGGGCGCGTGAGGTCGTCGATGCGACTGTGCCAGATGTGGAGCGGGATCGTTCCGAGGTTCACGAGATAGACGAGCGTCTCGACGTCGTTCGCGACGAAGTACTGAATGTCGCGCTGCGTGTCCTCGCTCCAGATCGGGATCGTCTGGATCCAGTCGGGGACGAACCCGGGCGCGTCTTTCTGATAGAACGATTTCCCGTTGATGCCGTCGGGGTAGCGCGTGAGCACGACGGGACGATCCCTGAGATACGGCAGCAGCCACGGTGCCATCGAGCGGTAGTACTCGATCAGGTCGCCCTTCGTGTACTTCTCGTCGGGCCAGAAGATTTTGTCGAGGTTGGAGAACTTCACTTCTCGGGGAGCGCGGACGGGGGACGAAGGACGGGGAGATGACACCCCCGGTTCGTTACCCGTCCCCCGTCCCTCATCCCCCGTCCCCGGCATTCTCACCTCTTCCGGCTTCTTGTCGTCCCGAAATCTCAAGAACACGGATTGGCGTAGCAGCCCGTCCTTGGTGATCTCCTTGTATCGCACGTCGCAGACCAGCTTCGGCTCGACCCAGGTGTGGTCCGGGCCTTTGGGAAGCTGGCCTCCGGGTGGGGGCTCGCACGGCGGCGTTTTGCGCACGAGCGCCTGGAGTTGGGCGCTGACTTCGTCGAGCTGCGCCCCGCTGAATCCCGAGCCGGCACGCCCGCAGTAGATCAGCTTGTCACCTTGGTATGCGGCGACGTGCAGTGAGCCGAAACCGGAGCGCGCACCCTTTCCTTTGGTGAACCCCACCACGACGAAATCATCGATCCGATCGGCGCGAATCTTCAGCCAATCGCCCGAGCGGCCGGAGCGGTACGGGCTGTCGGCCTTCTTCGCCATGATCCCTTCGAGCCCGAGCTTGACGACCTGCTCGTACAACGCCTCGCCGTTTTTTTCGAAGTGCTCCGAGTAGCGCAGCGGGCCGGTCGCCGGCAGAATCTGGCGCAGGATCTCCTTGCGCTTGATCAGCGGCAGCTTGCGCAGGTCGTAGCCGCCGAACGCGAGCAGGTCGAAGACGTACAGCGTGGCCGGCGACTCGATGGCCGCGCGCCGGGCCTCGCGCGCGCCGAGCTTGGCGCGCGCCTGGAGCATGTTGAAGTTCGGTTTGCCGGCTTCGTCGGTGACGACCAGCTCGCCGTCCAGGATCACGCCCTCGAACGGAATCGCTTTCACCGCGCGCGCGATCTCCGGGAATGCTTCCGTGTAATCGAGTCCCTTGCGCGAGTACAAGATCGGCTCGCCGTCCTGACAGGCCGCGCGCATCCGGTAGCCGTCTAGCTTGACCTCGAATATCCAGCCCTCGCGCGTGAACGGCTCTTCGCGCGTCTCGGCCAGCATCAGCTCCGTGTCTTCCACTCGCAGCGCCCGTTTGGGCGCTCCCAGTTTTTCCAGCTCCCGCTTGATCGGCTCGGCGCGCTTCTTCGCGTTGCGCAGCTCGTCGTTCGTCAGGCCGGACAGCACCGACTCGTCCGAGTACGGCTCGGTGCTGACGTACTCGTCGCGCTCCTTGATCAACAGCCATTCTTTTTCGGTTTTCTTCAGTTTGATCAGCGTCCAGCGGCCGTGCAGTTTGTAGCCTTTCAGATTGAAAAGCAGTTTGCCCTTTTGGAGCCCTTCATGCGGGTCCTCGAGCGGCTCCCAGATCCCGCGGTCCCACACGATCACCGTGCCGGCGCCGTAGTTCCCTTCCGGGATCACGCCTTCGAAGTCGCCGTACTCCAGCGGGTGATCTTCGACTTTCACGGCGAGGCGCTTGTCGGCGGGATTGGCGGAGGGGCCTTTCGGAACCGCCCACGACTTGAGCACGCCGTCCATCTCGAGCCGCAGATCCCAGTGCAGCCGCGTGGCATCGTGCATGTGCACGATCAGCAGCCCGCCCTGCTTCGGACCGGGCTTGGGAACTAGCCCGCCGGGCTCGGGAGTCTGATCGAACGCGCGCTTTGCGCGGTATGTGCTGAGCGCGTCACCGTCCGGCTTCGGCTGGGACTTCCGACGTGTAGGCATGAGCGCGTATCATACCCCCATATGGCCGCTCATTCCATCGGATCCGCCACGGTCTCGTTTGGCCTCGTGTCCGTGCCCGTGCAGCTCTACGCTGCCGGTGAGTCGAAGGCCTCGATCTCGTTCAACCTGCTCCACAAGAAGGATGGAGCGCGCCTGAAGCAGCAGTACATCTGCACCAAGGACGGCGAGAAGGTCGAACGCAGCGACATGATCAAGGGCTACGAATTCCAGAAGGGGCAGTACGTCACGTTCACCCCCGAAGAGCTGAAGGCGCTCGAGGAGCGGGGTACCGGCGCGATCGAGATCAAGGAGTTCATCCCCGCCGCGCAGGTCGACCGCATCTGGCTCGATCGCACCTACTACCTGGGCGCGGACAAGGGCGGTGAGCGCGCCTACAAGCTGCTCGCGGAAGCGCTGGAGGAGTCCAAGCGCGTTGCGATCGGACAGTATGCGGCACGCGGCAAACAGTACCTGATCATGATTCGCCCGCTGGAGGGCCGGCTCGTCATGGAGCAGCTTCGCTACGCCGACGAGATCCGCAATATCGCCGAAATCCCGCTCCCCAAGACCGAAGTGAAGGACAGCGAGCTCAAGCTCGCGGTCCAGGTGATCGATCAGAGCGCGACCGACGAGTTTCAGCCGGAGAAGTACAAGGACACCGTGCGCGAGCGGATGATGGAGCAGATCGAGCGCAAGGTGGAAGGCAAGCAGATCACGGAGGAGCCGGAGGAAGCGCCCAAGGCCAAGGTGCTCGATCTGATGCAGGCGCTGAAGCAGAGTCTCGAGGCTCCGGCTCCCGCCGAGAAACCGGCCAAGCGCAGGAAGGTGGCGGGAAAGCGCTGAGCGCTACGGCAGCGACAGAAACTCGCGCGCGAGTTTCGGCCCCGTTCCTTTTTCTTCGTGCTTGAAAAAGATGAATGCATCGGTCCAGGCGCTGCCCAGCGTCTGGACCTTTTGCTTCCACTCGCTGAGCTCCGCCTCGTCGTAGCCTTCATCTCGCAGCCGGATGTAGCCGAAGTTCGCCGTGGTGACGAGCGGCGTGGTCCCTTCCTCCGTGTCCGCGATGCACAACGCCGTATTCGTGCTCCGTAGCAGCTCGTAGACGTCGTCTGACCACCACGACGCGTGACGGAACTCACACGCCGCGCGGACATCCGACGGAAACTGGGTGAGTAGATCACCGAGCCTGGCGACGTCTTTTTTAAAATTCGGGGGTAGTTGGAATAACACCGCGCCCAGTTTGGCATTAAGCTTGCGAACGAGATCGAGAAAGATCCGGAGCGGTTCGTCGATGTTTCGCAGGCGCGCGATGTGCGTTATCCGTTGCGGCGCTTTCAGAACAAACGTGAACGACTCCGGCGTTGCCGCGTTCCATCCGGCGATCGTTTTGGCGTTGGGCATGCGGTAGAAGGTGTAATTGATCTCGACCGTGCCCAATTGTTGTGCGTAGTACTCGAGCCACTTCGCGCTCGCGAGCTTGGGCGGATAGAAGCTGCCGCGCCATTCAGGGAAGTTGTACCCGGACGTACCGACGAGCAGTCGCGGCATGAGCCGCAAAGCTAGTGTCACCGTTCTTGATGGGGGAGTCGTCATGAAGAAGCTGAAGTTCATACTGATCGCCTTCGCGTTCGGGCTGGCAGCGTGCGGCACGTCCGCCGAGACGGAGCGCAAGCTTGCGGAGCTCGAGCAGGTCAACGCGCAGAAGGATAGCCTGATGCAGGAGATCGCGATCAGCTCGCGGCTGATCGGCGACATCAACGTCGAGCTCGGGAAAGTGAAAGTCCGCAACAACCGGCTCCGGGTCTCGAGTGAGAGCCCCATCACCGCGTCGACCGACACCCTGATGGCCAAGCTGCGTTACGTCGTGACCCGGGTTTCGGAAGTCGAAAGCGCGCTCGCCGCGAGCCGCGAGCGCGTGAAGAGTCTCAGCACGCTGTCGGACAGCCTGCGCACCGCGTTCGATTCGACGGTGAGCAATCTCCAGGCGGTGATCGCGACGCAGAAGAGCACGATCGACTTCCTCACCGAGCGCGTCGACGCCCTGACGGCGGAGAACGTGGCGCTGCGCGACAGCCTGGCGACGGGCTATTACGTGATCGGCACGCGCGATGAGCTGAAGAAGAAGGGCATTCTCACCGAGCAGGGCGGCGGACGCGTGCTCTTCATCCTCTGGCGCACCGGCAAGACGCTGCAGCCGGCGCGCAACCTCGACCCCAGAGACTTCACCGCGATCGACACGCGCCAGGTGACGCAAATTCCGCTGCCGAGCGCGCAGGGCGAGTATCGCGTCGCGTCGCTGCAGGATCTGGACTACGTCGCCGAAGAGCGCGACGATGGGAAGTTCAAGCAGACGCCGGTGCTGACCATTACGTCGCCGGTCGATTTCTGGCGGACGTCGAAGTTCCTGATCATCATCCAGGAAGGGTCGGGCTCGATGGCCGGCTCTGCTCCCCAGGTAACGTCGGAGTCGCAGGTGACCAGCCGCTAGCAAAGACGCCGGGACGCAGGTAAGAGAGGCCAGGACATTCCTGGCCTCTTTTCCTTGGAGCATCTAGCTTCGCACTATGAGCACTCGCTGCGGCTGGTCCACCTCCAACGAGCAGATGATCGCCTACCACGACACCGAATGGGGCGTCCCGGTCCACGACGACAAACAGCTGTTCGGAAAACTCGTCCTCGACGGCTTTCAGGCCGGCTTGTCATGGGCCATCATCCTGCGCAAGCGCGACGCCTTCCTCAAAGCCTTCGATGGTTTCGATCCCGAGAAGATGGCCCGCTACGATGCGAAACGGATCGCGAAGATCCTCCGCGATCCCGGCATCGTCCGCAACAGGCAGAAAGTGAAATCGGCGGTCGCGAACGCCCGCGCCTACCTGAAGCTGAAAGAGGCGGGCGAGTCGTTCGCTGAATTCCTGTGGCAATTCGTCGGAGGCAGCCCCAAGGTCAACGCCTGGAAAACGCTGAAGCGCCTTCCCGCCGAGACCAGGGAATCGGTCGCGATGAGCAAGGCGCTGGTCGAGCGTGGCTTCCGGTTTGTGGGACCGACGATCGTCTACGCGTTCATGCAGGCGGTCGGGATGGTGAACGACCATCTCGTCACCTGCTACCGCTACTCCGAGCTTACTTCGCCCGCTCCAGGTATTCGCCCGAGCGCGGATCCACGCGGACCTTCTCGCCGGGGGAAATGAACTCCGGCACCTGAACGGTCACGCCGTTCGACAGTTTGGCCGGCTTGGTGCTCGCGGTCTTCGTCGCCGTCTTCATGATCGGCGCCGTATCCACCACCTGCAGCTCGATGACCGACGGCAGCTCGATCGCGATCGGACGGCCCTCGAGCCATTCCACCTGCACCACCATTTCGGGCTGGAGCCAGGGCGCGTCTTCGCCCACGGTACGGCCGTCGAGCGTGTACTGCTCGTAACTCTCCTGATCCATCACGTGCACGCCGCTCTGATCCTGATACAAGACCTGCATCTCTTTGGTATCGAGACGCGCCTCATTGACGAAGTCAGTGGCGGCTAGGCGCTGATCGAACGTGTTTCCGGTAACGAGATTGCGGAATCGAACCTGCACGAACGCGCGCAAGTTGCCGGGCGTCCGGTGGGTGAAATCCATCACTCGACAGGGCTGGCCCTCGACCAGGACCACGTGCCCCTTACGGATATCGGTTGCTTTCATTGGGAGCGGGAACTTAAACCGGGAGCCTTAGCACTCCAAGGGGGAGAGTGCTATCTGCTTGCGTCACAACAGGCCGTTTACTAGCGTGAGCCGACTCACAGTAAGGCTTTACGGAGCCGCTACATAGATGACCGGCACCATCCTTGCCTCTCACATGTTGTAGGGAGGGAAGCATGATCAGGCCTATCATCCATCGCCAACTGACCCGCGGCGACCTCGCCTGCCTAGTCGACGAGATCGCGCGGATGGACGTCGCCGAAGGCCGCGAAGCCGATCAGGCCCTGCAGGCCGGCGCCGTCGATACCGTCCTCGATTCGCCCGCGGCGCTGGAAGCAGTGCTCGGCCGCGGCGGAGCTCCCGCCGCGCTCCCCCTCACCCTGCTCTGGTACATCCCGATCCGCGCCCAGCTGCGCCTGCGCGGGGTGACCGATATCCTGCTCGCCGATTACGCGGCGACGCTGCCGGTCGTCTTCGCGACGTCGCACCACCAGGCCTCGATCGCGCACCGCGAGGGCGGTATGGCGGAGTGGTGGCGGTTTGTCGCCGCGCTTCCCCAGGGCACGGTCGCCCAGGCGGAAGCCGCCGCGGACACCGCCGCTCTGGCGCTCTGGTGGGCGGGTTGCTTCCCCGAGTTCGTGGAGCGCGGCAGCTCGAGCCAGGGAATGGTGCGGGCGTACGTGACTTTCGCCGGCCGCATGCTCGCGCTCGCCGCGGATCTGCTGGAATCCTCGCAACCCGAAGAGGCCGCGTTGTGCGCCCGCGCCGCGGAGGCGCGGATCGAGCTGCACGCGGCGCTGATCGAGGCGCGGTCCGATTACATCGGCGAAGATCCGCACAGCAGCGAAAGCCGCCTCAACCGATTCTTGAGGCGGCTCGCCGACAATTGAGGGCAGCAGTCTAGAGTTTCGAAATCTCGTCCTGGAACTGCTTCGACCGCTCCGACAGGTCCGCCGGCGTAATCGACGGATCCTGCTTCACCGTTTCGACGCGCTGCAGATTCGCCACCGCTTTCCCGTACGTCCCCTCGATCGCGAGCGCGGCGCGATACTGCTCGCTCGCCTGCTCGAACCGTCCCGTCAGCTCGAGCGCCATGCCGAGGTTGTTGTGGAACGTGGCGACCTTGTCTTCGATCTCGATCGCGCGCGCCAGCGGTCCGATCGCGTCCTCGACCCGGCCGAGCCGGATGTAGAGCGCGCCGAGGTTGTTCATCGCCCAGACGTCGCTGTCGCTCTTCGCGACGGCGCCCTGGTAGGCGACGATCGCGTCGTCCGTATTTCCCAGCGCCTCGAACGCGCGGCCCTGCAGCCGCAGCGGCTCACTCGACGTCGAATCGAGCTGCATCGCCGTCTCGATGTGGACCAGCGCGCTCTCGGGCTTCTCGCTCTCGAGCAGGACGCGGCTCAGGTTCAGATGGCTCTTCACGTGCGTCGAATCGAGCGTGAGCGCCTGGACGAACGCGCTTTCCGCGGTCACGCGGTCGCCGGACTTCCACGCCGACAGGCCGAGCATGTAGAAGCCCCACGGGTTGGACGGACGGCCTTCGGTGTAGCTCTTGAACAGCGCGGCCGCGTCGTCGTAGCGACGATCCCGGAAGGCGGAGTCCGCCAGCTCGAACGTGACCGGGCCGCTGTACACGCGCGGCGTGGACGTTTCGCTGCTGACGTTGCTGACCGGGACCGCGCTGGTAGGCGAGGACACTCGCTCACTCGCGGCCGCCTGGTCAGGGGTGCGATCACCGCAGGCGGCAAAGCTGTACGCGGCGATCACGGTGCTCACGATCCCGGCCATGAGGATGACCGGAAACTTGAGCGACCGGCTGGTCTGATCGATCTCGAACTGGTACGACATGGCTCCTCCTGGAGCAGGGGTTCGCCAGGAGGAGAAGGCATGAGGAATACCAGCTAGCGGCTGGCGGCTATCGGCTATCGGGTCAATGGTTTACGAATTCCACCCGCAGCGCGTGCGTCCTCGCGGACACCGCTACGAATCGTCTTTCGTGTTCCGCTGGACACCGAGGCGGCGCATGATTTTCAGCAGGCTCGCGTGGTCTGAGAGTCCCAGCTCCTTCGCCGTTTTCGTCACGTGCCACTCGTTGCGCTCGAGCGCCTGAATCACGATTTGGCGCTCGGCTTCCTGCTTCTGCTCTTCGAAACTGCGGGCGTCTGACGTGCGGCGTGCGGCATGCGCCGTGCGTGAACCGCGAATTTCCGGGGGCACCGCGTTGAGCGTGACTGCGTCCCCATCCGTCGCGATCAGCATCCGCTCGATCACGTTGCGCAGCTCGCGAATGTTGTTGCGGCGCCAGTCGTAGGCCATCAGCGCCTCGAGCGCATCCGGCGCGATCGTCTTGGGCCGCATCCCGAATCTGGCGCTCGTGCCCTCGATCAAGTGCTCCACCAGCGCCGGCACGTCGGACAGGCGATCGCGCAGCGGCGGGACGCGCAGCACATGAACGTTCAGCCGGTAGAACAGATCCTCGCGGAACCGGCCCTCGGCGACCTCCTTCTCGAGATCGCGGTGCGTCGCGGCAACCACACGCGCGTTCACGTCGATCGTCCTGGTCGCGCCGATGCGTGTGACTTTCCGGTCCTCGAGCACGCGCAGCAGTTTGGCTTGCGCGGCCGCGGGCAGATCGCCGATCTCGTCCAGAAACAGCGTGCCGCCGCTCGCCGTCTCGAACGCGCCCTTCCGCGTGGCGGTGGCGCCCGTGAAGGCCCCGCGCTCGTGGCCGAACAGCTCGCTCTCCACGAGCTCGTGCGGCAGCGCGGCGCTATTGATCGCGACGAACGGGCCTTTGGGGTTGGCGCCGAGCCGGTGCAGCTCCCGCGCGACCAGCTCCTTGCCCGTGCCGCTCTCACCGACGATGAGCGCGGCACTCGGCACGGGCGCGACGCGGACAATCGCTTCCTTGAGCTTGGCGAGCGCCGGACTCGTGCCGACGAGCGGAGACTCGAGTCCGAAGCCGCGCCGCAGCAGCGTCACCTCGTTGGTCAGCCGGCGCCGCTCGATCGCGTTCTCCACCTCCTGTGCCACGCGCTCCATCGGCTCCGCCTTGTCGATGAAGCTGTAGGCTCCCAGTCGAATCGCCTGGATGCAGCGGTCGTAGTCGCCGGTGCCGGTGTAGACGATGATCGGCACGCGCAGCCCCAGTCGCTCGACGGAGCGCAGCACCTCGAATCCATCCATCCCCGGCATCTCGAGATCGAGAATGACGCAGTCGATCGAGTCACGCGTGAGACTTTCGAGCGCCGACCGGCCGCTCTTTGCGATCAGCGTCTCGTACCCGCGCAGGCGCTTCAAGTCGTACGCGTACTGCTCGGCCATTGCCGGCACGTCGTCGACGATGAGGACGAGGGTCATGAGAGGGTTGGAATCTCCACGATGAACCTGGATCCTTCCCCGGGCTCCGTTTCGACCTTCAGCGATCCGTTGGAATCGAGCACTAATCTGCGCACGATCGACAACCCGAGCCCGGTACCGCCCGATTTCGTGGTGTAGAAGTCGTCGAAAGCCTTGTCGAGCTCCGCCTTGGTCATCCCGCGCCCCGTGTCGCTGACGATCAGCCGCACGATTCCCCGGCCCTTCTCCGTTTTCACCGCCACCGCGCCGTTCTTGCCGTCCAGGCTGTCGACCGCGTTGCTCACGAGATTCTCGATGATCCGCCGCAGCACCAGGGCATCCGCGGAAACGAGCGGCAGCGCGTCGCCGAGCTGGGTCTTCACAGTCGCTGATTCGCCGACCGTTTCGCGCACGACGGCGTTCAGGTCGGTCGCCTTGCGATCGGCCTGCGGCGACAATTTCGCGTAATTGGCCGCCAGCGTTTCCAGGTAATTGATGCTCGATTCGACCGTCCCCTGCCGCTCGCCGAACACCTGCGGCAACCGGCCGGGATCCTCCCGCGCGACCTGGCTGAAGTGGCGGAACACGTTGCGCAGCGGCGCCAGCCCGTTTTTCACATCGTGATTCACCTGGCGGGCGAGGTCGCCGATCGCGGCGCGGCGCTCCATCTCGCGCATGCCGGCCTCGACCGGCGTGCTGATCCGCGTGGCCAGCCGGCCGGCGAGCAGGAGTGCCGCCAGCGCCGCGACGAGCACCGCGGCGATGAACCACAGGTTCACGTTGCGCTGCAGCGCGGTCAGCAACGCGGATGAGCGCGTGACTTCGATTCGTGCGCGCGCGACGGCCCCTGGACCGTCGGCGGCATCGACGTAGGGGAGCGTAATCTCCCCCACGACGAGGCGGCCGCTATCGGCCCGCGCCGTGTCGGTTGGAAGCGCGAGCTGTACGCCTAGCTCCGGATCGCGCGCGAGCCGGGCGAGAAAAGCCGAGTCCACCGCAACCCCGCCGACGATGCGGAACGGCCGTCCAGCGATCGCGAACGAATCGCTCGTGACGAGCGCGAGGAATGGTCCTTCCGCGGCCGCGGCCCGCACGAGCGTCGTCGCGCGGATGCGCGGTCCGAGCCGGTCGAACTCGTTGCGGAAGTGTCCCGACGACAGGATCCGTCCCTCATCGTCCTGGACCTGGAGGAAATCGAGACCGGCGAGGCGCATCGCGCTCCCGGCGTAATCGAGCACGTACTCGCGATTCTCGCCGCGCACGGCGAAACGGCGGAATTCGTTGTCGGCTGGGAGCGCGATCCTGAGCGCCGCGAGCCGGTTCGCGATCCGATCGGTCTCACGCGCGATGTCGGCATTGATCACACCGACGAGCGAGCTGACGCGGCGCTGGTACTCGCCGGTCACCCGCCGCGACATCTCCCGCCGGATCCCAAGGCCGAATACGAGCAGCGGGATCAACACCACCACCCCGAACGCG
>DASSUS010000146.1:0-4314 GCA_035706765.1 Gemmatimonadales bacterium | reverse complement strand
TCGATGCTGACGATCTGTTACACCGCGGCGATGGGGCTGTCGATCGGCGTGATGGCGATGGTGGCCCGCCGCACCGGGGAAAAGAATCCGGAAGGGGCGGCCGAAGCGGCGGTGCAGGGGATCGCGCTGGGGCTCATCACCGCAGCGATCATCGCGGTGCTCGGCGTCTCGCTCGCGCCCAGGCTGCTCGCGATCATGGGCGGGTCGCCGGACGTGATCGCCATGGGGTCGACCTACACGCGCATCATGCTCGGCGGCAACGCCGTGATTCTGCTGCTGTTCCTGATCAATGCGATCTTCCGCGGCTCGGGCGACGCGGCGATCGCGATGCGCGTGCTGTGGCTCGCCAACATCATCAACATCGGCCTCGGTCCGCTGCTCATTTTCGGGATCGGGCCGTTCCCGGAGATGGGCGTGGCGGGGGCGGCGACGGCGACGACGATCGGGCGCGGTATCGGCGTGCTGTACCAGCTGTACCGCCTGGCGCGCCGCGACGGGCGAGTGATCATCCATCGCCACCAGATTGCGCTCAAGCCGGCCGTTATGAAGACGATGCTGCGTCTATCAGGGACGGGCACGTTCCAGGTGTTCGTCGGAACGGCGAGCTGGATCGGCCTCACCCGGATCAACGCGTCGTTCGGCGCAGAGGCGCTGGCGGGCTACACGATCGCGATCCGGGTGATCATCTTCGCGCTGCTGCCGTCGTGGGGCCTCGCCAACGCGGCGGCAACCCTGGTGGGCCAGTCGCTCGGCGCGAAGAAACCGGAGCGCGCCGAGGAGGCCGTGTGGAAGGCGGCGCTATACAACGTCTTCTTCCTGGGAGTTGCGGGGCTCGTGTTCGTGATCTTCGCCAATCCGATCGCGCGGCTCTTCACCCAGGATCCGACTGTCGCGCCGATTGCCGCGGACTGCCTGCGGATCATGAGTTACGGGTATCTGTTCTATGCCTACGGCATGGTCCTGACCAATTCCTTTAATGGTGCGGGCGATACCTGGACTCCCACCTGGCTGAATCTGTTTTGCTTCTGGCTGTGGGAGATTCCGCTCGCGTACGTGCTCGCGACCCATTTCGACATGGGTCCCCGGGGCGTTGCCTGGGCGGTGACGATCGCATTCTCCACCCTGGCGATCGCCAGCGCTGTGTTGTTCCGGCGGGGGCGCTGGAAACTCAAGACCGTGTGAGGTGGGTATAATCAGGTGATGCGCTTCGCCCGGGTCCTCATCGCGCTGCTGTTCGGCCTCGCCGTTGCGGGGCCGGAGACGCACGCGTGTCCGGTGCACAGCGCGAGTCCGGGTCACCACCAGGACGCGGGCGGCAGCCATCACAGCAAGGGTCTGTGCACCTGTCCGCAGGCATGCTGTCCGTCCGCCGTCAGCGTGTCGTTGCCGGCGCCGCAGTTGGGCTGGACCGCGAGTCTCGGACCGATTCTCATGGTCTCGCTCGATAACCGGCACGACGTTGTCCTCCCTTCACGGACCCACCTTCTCCCTTTCGCGCTCCCGCCTCCACCCATCGCGTAGCTCGCACGTCCTCTAGAAGTCCAAAAACATGAAAACCCCTGGTGGAGGGGGCATATGGCCATTTCGCGATTGGCGTGTTGTATCGCGCTCGCGGGTGCCCTGGCGGGGCGCGCCGCGGCGCAGGCGCCGGGAGACATCACAGGAATCGTTGTGGAATCGGACAGCACTCCGGTGACGGGTGCGGACGTCGCCTTGATCGGCACGATCTACGCGACCACGACCGACGCTGCCGGCCAGTTTCGCTTTCGCCGGATCAATCCCGGCGCCTACCGCGTCCGCATATCCCGGCTCGGCTATCAGACCACGACCGTGGCCGTGAGCCTGCTTTCGAGTCAAACGGCAAATCTGCGGGTCGTGCTGCAACACACCGCAGTCCAGGTCGCCGCGGTCACGGTGATCGGGTCCCCGCGCGATCTGGACGAGGCGCGCGACCGGCTGCGGAAGGTGCCGGGAGCGGTCGCGTTGATCCGGCCCGAGCAGCTGCGCGAAAGCCGGCAGGCGAATCTTTCGGACGCGCTCCGGCTCACGCCCGGGGTCTACGTGCAGTCGCGGTTCGGCGCGGCGGATGAAAGTCAGCTGTCGATTCGCGGCTCGGGGCTGCGCAACAACTTTCACATGCGCGGCGTGAACCTGCTCGTGAACGGCATGCCGTATCGCAACGCCGACGGGTTCACGGACTTCGAGTCGCTCGAGCTGCTCACGACCGAGGCGATCGAAGTCCATAAGGGCGGCAACGCGCTGCGCTACGGCGGCTCGACCCTGGGTGGCGCGATCAACCTCGTCACGAAGACCGGCTACAACACGGGGCCGCTCGAGGCCTTCGGCCAGGGTGGGAGCTTCGGGTTCAACAAGGCGCAGCTGTCGTCCGGCGGGAGGCGCGGCGGATTCGATTACTACGCGAGCTATGCGCACACCGGGCTCGACGGTTACCGCGACTGGTCCGACCAGCGGCGGGACCGGGTCAACCTGCACACCGGCTGGATCCTGTCCCCCGGCGTCGATCTGCGCAGCTTCTATTTCTTTGCGCACGTGCGCGAACACCTGCCAGGCGCACTCACGCCGGCCGAATTCGCCGCGAATCCCAGAGGGGCCGATTCCATGAACGTTGCCGGCAGGTGGGGCCGCGACTATTCATTGCACCATTTGGGCGTGCAGCTGCGCGCGCAGCTCACACCTCGGCAGCGGCTCGAGATCGCGCCCTACTTCCAGTATCGGGACATCGATCATCCGATTTTCCGCGTCATCGCGCAGGTGAGCCGCGACTGGGGCGCCGAGCTGCGCTACGAGAATACGAGCCCCTTCGCCGGGCGAGACAATCGCCTCACCGTCGGAATTCAGCCGTCGTACGGCAATCTCAATGACCGGCAGTACGACAACGTAACCGGCACGCATGGCGCGCTGCGCAAGGATCAGTGGGACGTGGCCGGCGGCGTCGCCGCGTATCTCGAGGATGTTTTTGCGCTGACTCCGAGGTTCTCGGCCGTCGCGGGGGCGCGCTGGGAGTCCGCCCGGCGAGAGGTGACCGATCATTTTCTCTCGGACGGCGATCAGTCGGGCAGCCGGACGTACCGCACCTTGTCGCCCAAGCTGGGACTGCTGTACGATCTGCGCGCCGGCAGCGGCGCGCAGCTCTTCGCGAACGTCAGCCGCTCGTTCGAACCGCCGCTATTGCTCGAGCTGAACAGCCTCACCGTACCGGGGTTCGTGGACCTCGCGGGCCAGGATGCGTGGCAGTTCGAGCTGGGCACGCGCGGGCGCAGCGCACACGGCGCGTTCGAATGGGACGTCTCGCTCTATGACGTCGAGCTGAAGAACGAAATCCTGAACATCAACGTCGAGCCGTTTCCCGGAGCGCCGTTCACGGTGCCGAGCTATCGCAACGCGCCCAGGACACGGCACATGGGCGTAGAAGCCGGTCTCGCCTGGACCATCAGCAACCGCGTCCGGCTCCGGACCGCGTACACATTCGGGCGCTTCACCTACGTCGAGGACACCGCCTACGCCGGCAACGACATCCCCGGCGCCCCCAGGCACCTGGTGCAGATCGAAGGCCGCTACAGCACCGCGAGCGGGTTCGCGATCATGCCGTCGCTCGAGTGGGTGCCGCAGTCGTACTTCGTCAACAGCAGCAACACGGCCCGAAATGACGGACGAACGGTGTTGGGACTGCGCGCGGAGTGGACTCCGCCGCGCAGCCATCTGACGCTCTTCCTCGCGGGGCAAAATCTCACCGGCAAGCGCTACGCGGCGACGGTGCAGGTGGACAACGACGCCGGTCGTTACCTGGAGCCGGCAGACGGCCGCGCCATTTACGGAGGGATCACGTGGCAACCATGAGCTGGAGACGAGGGGTCAAGGCCCTTGGTCTGGGCGTCATCTGCACGGCTCTCGCGTGCGGCGTAGAGGACGTGCGGTATGAGGAGGTGCCGAGTCCGACTGGATCCACAATCGCGGCCGACCCCGCGCTGGCCGTCGATCCGCGCTCGGGTGATTGGCTGATGACGTGGGTGAGCGCCGAGAACCTGTGGTTCGCGCGCACCAGTGACGGTGGCGCCACGTGGACCACGCCGGTGCGCGTGACCGGCGCGACCGGCGACGTGCATCCGCACGGCGAGTCCTCGGCGAGGCTGGTCGTGAGCCCGCGCGGCGTGTTGGCGGCGGTGTGGACCAACAGCATCGACGTGGCGGGCCGGCAGTGGCCCGCCAGCAATATCCGCTTCGCGCGCTCGATCGACGGCGGGGCCACCTGGTCACGAACGATCACGCTCAACGACGACACCGCGGCTACGCCCG
>DASSUS010000145.1:0-3160 GCA_035706765.1 Gemmatimonadales bacterium | reverse complement strand
GTCGGCGTGCTCCACGTGACCTGCGCGGCGCTGATCGCGCGGCGATCGTTCGCCGCGCTCGTGTCGAAGTACGGCGACTCGAACAGCCCACCCAGAAACCAGCGCGCCGAGAAATTTCCGCGACGAAATCGCACAAACCCGCGCCAGATCCCGGGCGCGTTGTTGCTGAGCACGATCGCGTTGCGAATCCCGGGTCCCCACCACTCGTTCGCGGTCGAGGCGCCCACGGTGACCGCGCCCAGGTCGAGCGCGAGCGTCGACTGGCCCGGCTCGAGGCGGCTGAAGCCGCGCGCGCCGAAGCGCTCCGGCAAGTCGATGGAGTAGGGCCGAGTGGAGGGAACGGCGTAGGCGCGGTTCTCGCTGCTCACGAGCTCGGGCGCGAGCATGAGCGTCACGCGGCCCCAGCGCGCGCGCACCCCGGCGCGCACCAGCTGATTCCAGCCGCGCCCCGCCCAGAGCGCGCCGTCATTGAGCGAAAATGCGAACGCGCTGTTGTAGACGGTGACGGTCTGGAATCGCGGAGCATCCGGTGACTGCGCCAGGAGTACAATAAGAGCGATGGGCATCCTTGCTGTACTGCTCCTGTGCCAGACTCTGTCCGGCAGCGAGCAGGAGAACTACCTCCGGTACCTGCAGACGGTGAGGCGCGTTCCTATGTACCCGTGGGGCGTGCGGCCGTTCTCCGTCCAGCCCACGGGATGGCTGCCGCTCGGCGCCACCCTGCGCTACAACAGCACCTTCCCCTACGGCTACAACGACGGGCCGATCTGGGCAGGGAAGGGCGTCACCCTCGCCGCCGAGGGCGGGTTCGCGTGGCGCCGCGGGGTGCTGTCGCTGACGATCGCGCCGGCCGCGTTTGTCGCCCAAAACGCGCCTTTCCCGGTACATGCCGATTCGCTGACGGGGATCGACCGCCCCCAGCGGTTCGGCAACCGGGCCTACGCCCGGCTCGATCCGGGCCAGAGCACGCTGCGCGTCGACTGGCGCGCGCTCACGCTCGGCGCCTCCAGCGCGAACGAATCGTGGGGACCGGCCCTCGACTTCCCGATGATCCTGGGCAACAACGCGGCCGGCTTTCCGCACATCTTCCTCGGCACAACCCACCCCGTGGCACTCGGCCCGATTCGCGTCCATACACGGCTGCTGTGGGGGCGACTGGAACAGTCGGCGTTCTCGGCGGAGACACTCGCCGCCGGACGACGCTACGCCACGGGCATCATTCTCGACCTGACGACGCGCTGGGTGCCCGGCCTCGAGATCGGCGTGACGCGCTTCTCGCACCGGCCGAGCTTCGACGGGCTCGCGATGTTTCGGGGCAGCGAGTCGGGACTGCGCTCGGCGAACGAGCTGGCGAGCGCGTTCTTCCGCTGGGTGCTGCCGAACAGCGGCTTCGAGGTCTACGGCGAATACGGACGCGACGACTACAGCGCGAACCTGCGCGACTTCGTGCTCGAGCCGGACCACGACGCCGGATATACCGTGGGCTTCCGTAAGGTTGTGACGAACGGCGCGGGAACAGCACCGGCATTCGTCGCGATTCGCGCGGAGCTCCAGAACACGCAACTCTCGAGCATCGCGCAGGGCCGGCCGTGGACCCCGTTCTACACCAGCTCCTACCTCCGGCAGGGCCACACGCAGCTCGGCCAGGTGCTCGGCTCCGAAGCCGCGCCGGGCGGCGGGGGGTCGGTGGTCGCCGTCGAGTCCTACTCCCCCACCGGTCGCTGGACCTGGTCGTGGACCCGCATGATCCGGCAACAGCGCGGTGATCCTTCCGGCAACACCCCGGATCCCAACGGCGTCGATGTGCAGCACGCGCTCGCGGTGGAGCGGGTGCAGCGGCGCGGCCGCACCGAAATCCACGCGAGCGTCGCGGGCGTGTACGAGCTCAACCGCAACTTCACGTACGACGCGTTCGATGTGAATGTCGTGCTGGGTATTCGTTACGATTTTTCCGTGCGCTAAGCGGGGGCGGGCTCAGCGAGCGAGAACGACGGCGAGCGCGACGAGGCTGCTCAGGACCTGCGCCATGCCCACGACCAGCGCCACGCGATCGGTTCTGCTGCCCGCGACTTTCTCGGGCACGACGATTTCTGACCCGGGACCGGGACGCGTACTGTTCTTGGCCGAGCGCGTCTCGCCGTTGGCGAACTGCACGCTGGCGCGTTTGCGGTCGGCGTTGGCGCGCAGGCCGCCCGCGGCGTTCAGGTAGTACTCGAGCGACTCGCCTTCACGCCACAGCACGCTCCCGGGTGAATTCACCGCGCCCAGTATTTTCACGCTCGCCTGGAACTCGGGAATGTCGATCGAGTCGCCCGGCTGCAGGATGATGTTGTCGCGCGAGCGCGGGTCCTTGAGCGCGCGCGGCAGATCGATGTTGATCCGTCCCGCGCCGCGCGCGGGCCGCACGAACCGAATCCCCTGCGCGTACGCCTGCGTGGTCAACCCGCCGGCGCGCTCGATCACGTCGGCGATGCGCTCGTCCTTGGAGCGCAGCGAGTACGGTCCGGGATAGCGCACCTCGCCGGTGAGCACGATGGTGCGTTGGAAGTCGAACTCCGGCTGCTTCAGGATCAGCACGTTGTCGAACGGCTGCAGCGTCACCTCGGCGGCGCCGCTCGCGGGGAACGCCGCGCCGGGCGGGCCGAGGTAGCGGCCGAGCGAGTCGCGCTCGAGCAGGTAGGTCGAGTCGAGCGGGACGCGCAGCGTCGCGGCGAGCTCGCCGCCGGTGCGGTCCGCCGGGAGCCGGGCGATCTCGGCTTCGCGCAGCGAGGCGCCGATCGTGGGGCCGCGCGCGAGCAGCACGAGGTCGCGCAGCGACATTCCTTCGTGCCAGGGATAGCGGCCGGGCTTGGTCACCATGCCGTCGATCGACACGAACAAAGACTTGTCGAGTGGCGGTATCGAATCCACAACGATCGAGTCGCCGTCGATCAGCGTGATGCTCGGAATATCAATCGCGTGCGGCGTGATGGCGTGCGGCGTGGCGGCGTGCGGCGCATCGGCGTGCGGCGTGCTTGCGTGCGGCGTGGCGGCGTGCGGCGTGGCGGCGTGCGGCGTGCTTGCGTGCGGCGTGCTTGCGTGCGGCGTAGCAGTGCCGAGTAACGTGGTGTGTGATGCGATCGGTGCGGGAGCGGGTGTCAGCGCCACATCGATCGCGGCG
>DASSUS010000144.1:0-3875 GCA_035706765.1 Gemmatimonadales bacterium | reverse complement strand
CTTTCCCGATATCGTGCGGCGCGCCGCGGCCGCCTACGAGCCGCATCGGATCACCGCCTACCTCGAGGGACTGGCCCGGATCGCTCACGCGTGGTATCACAAATACCGCGTTTTGGGCGAGCCCGAGGAAGCCGCGCGGCTGGTCCTCGCTCGCGCAGTCCAGCAAGTCCTTGCGAACGGTCTCACTCTCTTGGGGATTCGCGCCCCGGAACGGATGTAAGCGTGGGTCTGCTCGTGGTCGGCTCCATCGCGCTCGATTCGGTGATCACGCCCTTCGGCGAAACCGCCGACACGCTGGGCGGGGCTGCCGTGTTCTTCTCGATGGCGGGCGCCGTCCTGCATCCCGTGCAGGTCGTGGGCGTCGTCGGGAACGACTTCCCCGAAGGACATCTCAAGAAGCTCGCCGCGCGCGGCGTCGATCTGGCGGGCGTGGAGCGCCGCCAGGGCGAATCGTTCCGCTGGAAGGCGCGCTATTCCTACGATCTCAACAGTCGCGAGACGCTCGAGACGCGCCTGGGCGTGTTCGCGGAATTCAGCCCGCGCATTCCGGAAAAGTTTCGCGCCGCGCGCTACGTCTTCCTCGGCAACATCGATCCCGAACTGCAGCTCAGCGTGCTCGACCAGGTGAAAGATCCCCAGCTCGTCGCGTGCGATACGATGAACTACTGGATTCAGGGAAAAAAAGATCTCCTGCTCGAGCTGCTGCGGCACATCGACATCCTGATGGTCAACGATTCCGAGGCGCGCGAGCTCTCGGGCGACTGGAACATCTACCGCGCGGCGCACTGGATCCTGGGACGCGGCCCCAAGATGGTCGTCATCAAGCAGGGCGAGCACGGCGCGCTTCTCGTCGATCCCGAAACGACGTTCAAAGTCCCGGCCTATCCGCTGCAGGAGGTCTTCGATCCCACCGGAGCCGGCGATGCGTTTGCCGGCGGCTTCATGGCCCACGTGGCCCGGACCGGTGATCTGGCGTTTTCCAATCTCCGGCGCGCGATGGTGTACGGCTCGGCGCTCGGCTCGCTCGCGGTCGAAGCGTTCGGCGTGCAGCGGCTCGAAAACGCGACGCTGAAGGAGGTGCGCGGCCGCGTGAAGGCGTTCCGCGATCTCGTCCACTTTCAGCTCGACGGCGAAGAATGACCAAGGCCGACCGCTACGCCGCCGCCGGCGTCAAGCTCGATACGGCCGAGGAAGCCAAGCGCCGCATCGCCGAGCTGGTGCGGGCCGCCCGCACGCCGCTCGCGCTCGGCAAGATCGGCGGCTTCGGCGGCATGGTGCGCGTGCCCGAGGGGTACCGCAAGCCGGTACTCGTCATGTCGACCGACGGAGTCGGCACCAAGGTGCTCGTGGCCTCGGCCGCCGGTGTGCACGACACCGTGGGCGAAGATCTCGTCAATCACTCGGTCAACGACATCCTGGTCCACGGCGCGACACCGATCGCGTTCCTGGACTACATCGCCGCGGGCACCCTGGTGCCGGAGATTGCCGAACAGATCGTGAAGGGCGTGGCGCGCGGTTGCCGCGCGCACGACATGACCCTGGCGGGCGGCGAGACGGCGCAGCTGCCCGATCTGTACCAGCCCGGGCATTACGATCTCGCGGGCGCGATCGTCGGCATCGTCGAGGAAGACCAGGCGCTGCACGGCGATCGCGTCGCCGCGGGTGATCAGATCATCGGCTACGGCTCGACCGGCCTGCACACCAACGGCTACACCCTCGCGCGCCGGATCGTGTTCGACTGGATGAAGCTGAAAGTCGACGATCCGTTCCCCGAGACCGATCAGACGGTGGCGCAGGTGCTGCTGGCGGTGCACCGCAGTTACGTCGCGGCGATTCGTCCGGTGCTCGCGCAGGTGCACGCGCTCGCGCACGTGACCGGCGGGGGCATCGCGGGCAATCTGGCGCGCGTCCTGCCGGGCGGCGTCGAGGCGGTCATCGATGCCGGCAGCTGGCCGTGGCCGCCGCTGTTCCGGGTGCTGATGCGCGCGGGGCAGGTGGGTCGTGAGGAGATGCGGAACGTATTCAATCTGGGGATCGGCATGATCGCGGTGGTCGGCCGCGACGACGTCGAAACCGTGATTCGCGCGGCCGAGCGTGCCCACGTCCCGGCCTGGATCATCGGCGAGATCCGCGCCGCCCGGAAAGGGTCTCCGGGAGGGGCGGTCCGATTTGAAGAAAGATAGGGAGCGCGATGCCATGCGCCGCGCGCTCGAGCTCGCGTGGCGCGGCTGGGGCCAGGTCTCTCCCAATCCCCTCGTCGGCGCCGTCGTGCTGCGCGGCGATGAGATCGTCGCGGAAGGCTGGCACGCGGACTACGGAGGACCGCACGCGGAGCTCCATGCGCTGCATGCGGCGGGCGACAAGGCCAAAGGCGCGACGCTCGTGGTCACGCTCGAACCTTGCGCGCACCACGGCAAGCAGCCGCCGTGCACCGACGCGATCCGCGCGGCCGGCGTGCGCCGCGTCGTGGCCGCGGTGCGTGATCCCGATCTCGACGCGCGGGGCGGCTTCGAGATCTTGAAGCGCGCCGGGATCGAAACGCAGGCGGGGCTCCTCGCCGAGGAGGCCGCGGCGCAAAACGCTCCTTTCCTCTTTACCAGGCTCCAGACCGATCGCCCCTTCGTCGCGCTGAAGCTCGCCACCTCCATCGACGGCCGGATCGCCGACGCGGGCGGCCGCTCGCAGTGGATTTCGGGCGAAGAAGCGCGCGAGCACGTGCACTGGCTGCGCGCGGGGTTCGACGCGATCGCCGTGGGCGGCACCACCGCCCTCACCGATAATCCGCAGCTCACCGCCCGCGGGGGCGTCACGCCGCGCAAGCCGCCGGTGCGGATCGTGTTCGACCGGCGCGCGATGCTCAATCTGGGAGTGTCGCTGGTGCAGACGGCGCGCGAAGTCCCCACGTGGGTCGTCGCCTCCCCCGAAGCGCCGATGAGCAACGTCTCGGTGCTCGAAGGGAACGGCGTCCGCGTGTTTCGGCCCGTGGCGCTGTCGCAGGCCTTCGCGCAGCTGCGGCTCGCCGGGATCCAGTCGCTGTTGTGTGAAGGGGGCGGGGCGCTCGGCACCAAGCTGCTGGAAGAGGGGCTCGTGGATCGGCTCTACTGGGTCCAGGCCCCGGTGTGGCTCGGCGAAAACGGCGTGCCCGCCTTTGCCGGCATTCCGGCCTCGCCCTTGGCGGAAGCGCCGCGCTGGACCGTCGTGGAGCGCCGCGCGCTGGGCTCTGATACATTGTTGGTCTTGGATCGAAAGCTATGTTTACCGGAATCGTAGAGGCGGTCGGGCGTGTGGTCGCGGTGCAGAATCACGACGGCGCAGTACTGCGCATAACTGCGCCGTTTCGCGCCGTTAAAAAGGGCGAGTCGATCGCCGTGAACGGCGCCTGCCTGACCGTCGAACGGGTCGTGAAGGGCGGCTTCACGATTCATGCGGTCGCGACGACGTTGGGTCGAACGTTGATCGGCGAGTGGAAGAAGGGAGACGCCGTCAACCTCGAGCGCGCGCTGCGCGTGAGCGACCGTCTGGGCGGTCACTTCGTCCAGGGCCATGTGGACGGCGTCGGCACGGTGGAGCGGGTGCACGAGGCGGACGACGCTCTGCTCATCGACGTTCGGGTGCCGCGAGACGTGTTGGAGACTACGGTGTTGCACGGCTCGATTACCCTCGACGGGGTCAGCCTGACCGTGAACAAGATGACGCCGTCCGGCATTCAGGTGTCGCTCGTGCCGTTCACGCGCGAGCATACGACGCTGGGCGGACTGAAAACCGGTGACCGGGTGCACGTCGAAGCCGACGTCCTGGGAAAGTACGTGAGGCAGCTATGTCGTTCGGAGCGGTAGAACAGGCAATCGCGGACATCCGCGCCGGCAAGGTCGTCA
>DASSUS010000143.1:0-10794 GCA_035706765.1 Gemmatimonadales bacterium | reverse complement strand
GACGGCGAGGAGGCCACGCGGCTGCGCGTGAGCGGCGGCAAGGTCGAGGGTGCCGACGACACCGCGCGCCAGCGCGGTACGACGGTCACGGTGCGGGGCCTGTTCTACAACACGCCGGCGCGCCGGAAATTCCTGCGCGCGAGCGCCACCGAGACGCGCGCCGCCGTCGAAGCGGTGACGGTGCTCGCCCTGACTCGACCGGACGTCGCGTTCTCGCTCACGAGCGATGGCCGCGCGCTGCTCGATTGTCCGCCCGCCTCGCGACTGATCGATCGCGTGCGCGCGCTGTGGGGTGCCGAACTGGCCGAAACGCTGCTGAGCGTGTCGCACACCGCGGGCCCGCTCGAGGTGACGGGGCTCGTGCAGCGCCCGGCGCAGGCACGGCCGGCCGGTCGCAAAGGGTACGTGTTCGTACGCGGTCGCCCGATTCGCGACCCGTTCATCCTGCGCGCCGCGGAGGCAGGCTATCGATCGACGATCGCGCCCGGCGATCGCCCCTCGCTGCTGTTGTTCCTCGATCTTCCCGGCGATGCCGTCGACGTGAACGTCCACCCCGCAAAACTCGAGGCCCGGTTTCGCGACAAGTTTTTTGTGGAGAAGGTGGTGGAGGAGGCCGTGCGGGGGGCGTTGGGACCCTTGGAATCCGCTACCCCCTTGGGTGCTAGCGGCTATCAGCTATCGGCTATCGGAGGAACGAGCGTCCCGCTCGAACTCTTCGCGGGTAGCGATTTCCCGATAGCCGATAGCCGAGAGCCGCTCGCTCGAGTTCTCCAGGTATTCGACACCTACGTCCTGTTCCAGGCCGGCCCGGCAATCAGCATCATCGACCAACACTCCGCCCACGAGCGCGTGCTGTACGAAGACGTGATGCGGCAGCTATCGGGTGACGGCGCGCCGGCGCAGCGGCTGCTGCTGCCCCTGACACTCGACTTCACCCCGCCGGAGCTCGATGCGATCGACGCGCATCGCGAGCTGCTCACCCGCATCGGCTTCGAGATCGAGCCGTTCTCCGGGCGCAGCATCGTGGTGCACACCGCCCCCAATCCCCATCCGCGCTTCGAGGCCGCGCGCTGCCTGCAGGAGCTCGTCGCCGATCTCGCGGGCGGCCGCTTCGGCGGCTGGCAGAACCGGCTCGAGCGTTTCGCGGCGACGTTCGCCTGCCGGGCCGCGATCAAGGCCGGACAGACGCTGGACGGCAACGAGATGCGCGAGCTGGTCGTGCGGCTGCTGAGCGCGACGCTGCCCGCGCACGACGTGCATGGCCGGCCGAGCATGGTTCAGCTTCCGAAAGAAGAGCTTGAGCGCCGCTTCGGACGCACCTGACACCAGACACCTGACACCAGTCATCGTAGGCCCCACGGGCGTCGGCAAGACCGCCGTCGCCGTGGCGCTCGCGGAGAAGCGGCGCATCGCCGTGATCTCCGCCGATGCCCGCCAGCTCTATCGCGGTCTCGACATCGGGACCGCCAAGCCGGGTCGCGAGATCCTCGCGCGAGTTCCTCATTACGGGCTGAACCTGCTCGAGCCGGGTGAGCGCTACAGCGCGGGGCGCTTCGCGCGCGATGCAGCGGAGTGGGTCGCCCGGAGTCGCGCGGAAGGGCGCGCCCCCGTCGTCGTCGGCGGCACGGGGCTGTACATCCGCGCTCTTGCCGACGGCCTGTTCAACGAGCCGGTGCTCGATCCCGAACGGCGCGAGCGGTTGCGGGCGTGGTCCGCCGACATGGAAGGGACGGAGCTGGTGCGCTGGGCAGGGCGGCTCGATGCGCAATTTCCCGGCGGCGGCCGGCAGCGCGCCGCGCGGGCGATCGAAGTGGCGCTGCTCACCGGCCGCGCGCTGTCGTGGTGGCAGCGCGAGGCGCGCGCGAGCGGCGTGCTCCGGCCGTGGTACATTCACCTCACGATGCCGCGCGACGCGCTGCATCGCCGGATCGCCGCGCGGGTGGATCAGATGCTCGCCGCGGGGCTGGTCGACGAAGTCCGGCGGGCGCTGGCCCGGGGGATTGCCGCCGACGCCCCGGGGCTCGATGGAATCGGATACCGGGAGGTGGTCGCGATGCTGGAAGGGAGCCTGCCGCAGCCGCTGTTGCGCGACGCGATCCTCGCGTCCACGCGCCAGTACGCCAAGCGGCAGGATACGTGGTTCCGCAATCAGCTGCGCGAGTCGCAAGTCTGGACGGTCAACGCCACGGACTCCGCGGCGGTCATCGCCGACCGCATCCTCGAACGGTGGCACGCGTGAGAATCGGGATCACCTGCTATCCCACCTACGGCGGCTCCGGCGCGGTCGCGACGGAGCTGGGATTGGAGCTCGCCCGCCGCGGGCACGACGTCCATTTCATTTCGTACGCCAGTCCGTTCCGCCTGCGCGGATTTGCCGAGCGCGTGACGTTTCACGAGGTCACGCAGCTCGATTATCCGTTGTTCGAGCATTCGTCGCCCTACGCGCTGGCGCTGGCGGTGAAACAGCACGAGGTCGCCAAGCGCGAGCAGCTCGATCTGATGCACGTGCATTACGCGATCCCGCACGCGGCCACCGCGTGGCTCGCCAAGCAGATGCTGCGGCACGAGAATCTGTCGCTCAAGATCGTGACGACGCTGCACGGGACCGACATCACCCTCGTCGGGCAGGATCCCTCCTACTACACGCTGACGAAATTCTCCATCGAGCAATCAGACGCGGTCACCGCCGTCTCGGCGTACCTGCGCGATGAGACCTATCGCGCGTTCGGCTGCGGCCAGTGCGATCTGCGCGTGATTCCAAACTTCATCTCCGCGACCGATTACCATCCCGCCGTCGACGACTCGTTCCGCAAGCGACTGGCGCCGCCAGGGCATCGCGTGCTCGTGCACGTGTCGAACTTCCGGCCCGTCAAGCGCATCGGGGACGTCGTGAAAATCTTCGCCGCCGTGCGCGCGCAGCTGCCCGCCACGCTCGTGCTCGTCGGCGACGGGCCCGACCGCGACGCCGCCGAGCAGCAGGTCGATACGCTGGGGCTGCGCAAGGACGTTCGGTTCCTCGGCAAGGTCGAAAGTGTGGGCGACGTGCTGCGCGGCGCGGATCTGTTTCTGCTCCCCTCCGCCACGGAGTCGTTCGGACTGGCGGCGCTCGAAGCGATGGCGTGCGGCGTGCCGGTCGTCGCGAGCGCGGTCGGCGGGATTCCCGAAGTCGTGGAAGACGGCAAAACCGGGTTTCTCGCGCCGCTTGGTGACGTGCCCACGATGTCGGCGCGCGCGCTGCAAATCCTTCAGGATGCGGCGCTGCACGGGCGCATGCGTCGCGCCGCCGCGGCGGCCGCCCTCGACTTCACGACGGACCGGGTCGTGCCGCGTTACGAGGAGCTGTACCGCGAGGTCCTCGCGTAGTGCGGCTCGGTCCGGTGCTCCGGCTGGTGCGTCTTCCAAATCTCCTCATCGCGGCTGCCGGCGTCCTCGCGGGAGGCTGGATCGCGCTCGAGGCGATGGATCTGCCCAACACGCTCGTGCTGGCCGCGCTCGCGGCGATGGCGATCGGCGCGGTCGGGAACGTGTGGAACGACATTCGCGACGTGGCAGCCGATCGCGTGAATCGCCCTGAAACGCGGCCGCTCGCGGCCGGGCAGGTCCGGCGCGGCATAGCCGATCTGATCGTCTTCGATGGCACGTTGTTCGCGTTGGCGTTCGCCGGCCTGGTGGGTGGCCGGCAGATCCTGGTCGCCGCGGTCGCGCTGGTGGTGATGTTCCTGTACTCGCCGCTGCTCAAGCCGCGACTGCTCGCCGGCAACGTGACGGTCGCGGTGCTGGCCGGCTCGCCGCCTTTTTTCGGCGCGCTCGCGGTGGATCGTCCGGCGGCGGGGATCGTGCCCTGGATTCTGGCGGCGTGGCTGCATTTGGTCCGTGAAATCGTGAAAGACGTCGAGGACGAGCCCGGCGACCGCGCGATCGGGCGCCGCACATTGCCGATCGTCGCGGGACGGCGGCGCGCGCTCGTCGTCGCGGCCGTACTGGCCCTGCTGTTCGTGCCGGCGAGTCTCTGGCTGCCGAAGAGCGCGGGCTACGGCGGCGCCTATTTTGTGGTCGCGTTGCTCGCGCAGATGGCGGTGCTCATCGCGGCCACCTGGCTGTTGCTCGGCCGGGTCGAGCGCGTGAGCAGCCTGCTCAAAGGAGCGATGGTGATCGGATTGCTCGCGCTCGTCGCGGGAAAGGTGACATGAATCTCTGGCAGGGCATTCTGCTCGGGCTGGTGCAGGGACTCACCGAGTTTCTCCCCGTCTCGAGCGACGGGCACCTCGCGCTGATCGGTCATGTGGCGGGGGTGCGCACGCCGGGCGTGTTCGTGGAGGTCGCGCTGCACGTGGCGACGCTCGGCTCGATTCTCGTCGTGTACGGCCGCCGGTTCTGGGATCTGGTGCTCGGCGTGCTGCGGCGCGACCCGGCCGCGCTGCAATATGCCGGCCTGTTGATCGTCGGCATGATTCCGGCCGGCCTCGTCGGGATTTTCCTCGAAGATCTCATCGCGCGCGCGTTCGATTCGTTGATCGCGGCCGGCATCGGATTTCTCGTGACCGCCGCCGCATTGCTCTCGACGCGGAGACGCAACCCCGTCGGGCTCGAGCGGCCCACGCCGGGCGGCGCCCTCGTGATCGGGCTGGCGCAGGCGTTGGCGCCGCTGCCCGGCATCTCGCGGTCCGGGATGACGATCGCGTCGGGGCTCTGGATGGGTCTCGGCGCGGTTGCCGCGGCTGATTTTTCCTTCTTGATGGCGATTCCCCTGATCGCGGGGGCCGGTCTGCTGGAAGCGCGACACGCCGCCACCGATCTCGCGCTGGTTGGTGTGGTGCCGCTCGTCGTCGGCGCGCTGGTGGCTTTCTTCGCGGGGGTGTTCGCCATTCGCTTTCTCGTCGCGATGCTGCGGCGCGGCCGGTTCCACGCGTTCGCGCCCTATTGCATCGCGATCGCTCTCTTCACGCTCGCCTACGCGCTGTGGCACGGGTAGCGATCGACGGGATTCCGGCCGCGGCGCTCGCGCGCCGCTGGGGCGTGCCGCAATGCGGCGTGTTCCGGACGCTGCCGTCGGCGCTCGACGCGGTGCACGAGCTGGGCGCCCAGGACGCGCCGAATGGGACCGTGATTTTGGCGGAGGAGCAGAGCGCGGGTCGTGGCCGCGACGGACGCAGCTGGCGCTCGCCCGCGGGCGGTGTCTGGCTGGCGATGCTGCTGCGGCCGCCGCTTCCCGCGCCCGGCGTCCTGTCGCTGCGCATCGGGCTCGTGCTCGCCGACGTCGTCGAAGCGGTGCTCGGCGTGCGTCCCACGTCGCTGTCCGGTCCCCGCGCCGGCCTCAAGTGGCCCAACGACGTCCTGCTCGATGATCGCAAAGTCGCGGGCATCTTGTGCGAAAGCCGCTGGCAGGGCGACACGCTGCAATGGCTCGCGGTCGGCATCGGCATCAACGTAGCGAACGAGATTCCGGCGGAGCTCGCCGAACGCGCGGTCTCGCTCGTGGAGCTGCGCCCGGCAATCCGCCGCATCGATGTCCTCGATTCGCTCGTGCCGGCGCTGCTCCGACTCACGACGCACGACGCACGGTTGTCCGAGTTCGAGTGTGCCGCGTTCGCGCGCCGCGATTGGTTGCGAGGCCGCCAGATCCGCGCCCCTCTCGCCGGGCGCGCGGCGGGAATTCGCCCCGATGGCGCGCTCCTCGTCGATACCGGCGCGGGCACGACGATGGTGCGGGACGGCCACGTCGAGCTATCTTAGCCGCCCCATGCTCCTCGCCTTCGACATCGGGAACACCGAAACGACCGTCGGACTGTTCGCCGGAGGCGATCGGCTCGAGGCGCACTGGCGGTGGTATTCGACCCCGCAACGCACGCCGGATGAATGGGCGGCGGTGCTCACCGCGCACCTGACGCAAGCCGGCCACTCCACCGAAGAGATCCGCGCCGCCATCATCGCATCGGTCGCGCCACAGATCACCGAGAGCCTCGCGGAGGGAGTCCAGCTCGCGACGACGCGCGTGCCGGTTCGGATCGACGGCCGGTCCAAGCTCCCGCTCGTGCTCGATGTCGATGAGCCGCTGACCGTCGGTGCGGACCGGATCGTGAACACCCTGGCTGCCGTGCAGCTCTTCAAACGCGACACGATCGTCGTCGATTTCGGAACGGCTACCACCTTCGACTGCATCACCGCGGACGGCCGGTTCATCGGCGGCGTGATCATGCCTGGGCTGCGGACCGCATCGGATGAGCTCGTGCGCAAGACCGCGAAACTGCCCGCGACCGAGCTGACACCGCCGACGCGTGCGATCGGCCGGCGCACGGAAGACTGCATCCGGGCCGGCGTTCTCTGGGGCACTGCGGACGCCGTGGATGGATTGGTGCGCCGCATCAAGGCGGAGTGGCCCGGCAAGCAGCAGCCGCAGGTGGTCGCGACGGGCGGCCTGGCGCCGCTCGTCGCGCCGCTGTGCAGAGAAATCGGCTCTGTGCATCCCGATCTCACGCTGGTGGGCCTACGGATCGCAGCGGCGGCGCTCGGCCTGAAGTGGTAAGTCCCGCGCGCACGCTGAACGCGTGGCGACGCTGGGGTTACCGCCTCCTGCCCGGCGACCTCAACTCATACCTGCTGCACATGCGTCCTGCCGAATGGCCGATCATGGCGGGGCATACGGTACTCGGTTACGTGCTGGCAGTCGGTGTGCCGGGCGCACTGCGCGGTGAGCAGCTTGGCCCCGCGCTGCTCGCGCTCGTGATCTGGGTCGTGTTCCTGAACGGCGGAACGCTCGCGATCAATTCCGTCTACGACAAGGACGAGGGTGACATCGGGTACCTCGACGCGCCGCCGCCGCTGCCTCGCTATCTGCTGCACTTCAGTCTGGGACTGCTGGTCGCGGGTCAGGCGCTCGCGCTGCTGCTGCCGCTCGGATTCCAGATCGCGTACGCCATCTGTTTCGTGCTGTCGGTCTTGTATTCGGTGCCGCCATTCCGATTCAAGGCGGTCGCCGGTGTCGACTGGGTCATCAACATGTGGGGATTCGGAACGCTGACGCCGTATGCCGCATGGGCGGCGACGGGCCGTCCGCTCGACCTCGGGCACGGGCTCGTGCTCCTGGCGTTCTGCCCCTTGTTCGCGGGGCTGTACCCGCTCACGCAGCTGTACCAATTCGACGAAGACCGGCGGCGCGGCGATCGCACGCTGGCCCTGATCCTCGGGATGCGGACCAGTCTCGCCGTCGCCATCGCGTCGACGCTGCTCGCGTTTGGTCTGTTCGCATGGGCGATCGTCGTGCTGGGCGTCGGCGCGAAGGGGTTCACATTGGCACTGCCGCTCGCGCTCTGGCTGGCGGTTTTGTTGCCCTGGTTTGCCGGTCACGCCGAGTGGTCGCCGGCGCGGCACCAGCGCGGGATGTATCGCGCGCTGGCCGCGTGGGCGGTAACCGATCTCACGGTGTTGTTTGTGTTTGCGACGTAAGGTGCGGTGTTTAGATTAGCCGTACCGACACGCGTTCCCATCCTCGAGGAGCCACATGACTTCCGCGACGACCGTCGATCGTTCCGAATTCCGCCACGTCCTTTACAGTGGAACCATCGTCGGCGCGGTCACCGCAGCGGCCGTCATCGTTTATCTGGCCGTCTCACGGCTGCTCCCCGCCGGAATTCTCACCGGCATCCTCCAAACGATCATCGTTCTCGCGGCGGCGGTTCTGATCACCTTCCTGCCCGGGTTCTTTGCCGTGTCGCGCACGGTAGAGGGGGTGGCGGGCGCGGCGGCGATCGCGTTGTGGGGTACGATCGTATTCATGGCGGTCGACATCATCCTGCTCAGGCCCTTCAAGGCCTATCCCTGGACCTGGGACGCGATCGCCGGGGGCAGCACCTGGTGGTATCTGCCGATCTGGTGGATGCTCGGTACGCTCCTGGGGTGGCTGGGAGGACTCGTGACGGCTGGACGTGCGGCGCGCGGCGGCAATACGTCGATCACGTCGCTCGCGATCTCGCCGCTTGGCGGGGGGGTGGGTGGCGCGCTCGGCCTGGGACTCGGCGGCGTGGCCGCGCTACCGGTGGGCGCCGGAATCGGTTTTCTGGTCACGCTGGCCATCTTTTCCATCATCGTCGTGCTGCGCCGGAGATAGTAACGTGCCGAGATGGCTGGCCCATCTGCTCGTGGTCGTTGGATGGCTGCTGACGCCGGGATGGGCGTGGCTTGCTTCGCACGTTGGCCTGTGGCTGAGCGCGATGGTGGCCTTGAAGTTCACGAGCCCGCTCGCGATGCTCGCGATCGCATTCGCCGGTGCGTTCCTGTTCGGATTCGCCGTACTGTGGATCTGGATCACGTTCATGCGCCGTCTGCCGCACATCCTCTCGCATCACATGGCGCCACGCGAAGACGCCTCCGGGGAGCACGCCGCGATTGCGGCCGCGGATTGAGCTCCTTCTTCTAATCGCAGGTGTCGCCCCGCTCGACGCCCAGGGCCGTGATGTCGATCTGTTGTACGGTCGCTGGTATCGAGGCAATCAGTCCACCACCTATCAACTCCGCACTTCCACGCCACTCGGCTCCACGTTCAGCCAGGGGCTGGCCGCGTACGCGTTATTGCACGACAGCCTGGGCCGTCATCGCGCGTTCTACGGCGCCGGTTGGGAGCTGCAGGCGTGGCGTCACCGCCAAACGCTCGGTCCCTACGCGCTCGCCGGCGTCGCCCTCGGTCTCTCGACCGACACGGCCGGCCAGCATCTCGCCGCGCTGTGGAGCCTGGGCGGAGGCGTCGAGTGGCGACCGATCTCCTGGTTCGCTTTGGGATTGGAAGTTCGCTATCGGATGCAGGACGTTGGCCCGCGCGGTTTCTGGCGCACGACCTCGGAAGCACGCGACGGGGTAGGGGCCGCGTTCTCATTTTCTCTCGGCGTCGGCAAACGCGCATGGAGGGAAGGCCGGGCCGGGGTGGGCGAGCTCCCACCACCTGAGCCGCCGCGAACGATCACCGGAAATGCCGCCGACATCGTGCGGACCGCTCTCAATGCGCTCGGAACGCCGTACGTATGGGGCGGCACCGCGGAGAACGGTTTCGATTGTTCGGGACTGGTGCAGTGGGCGTATGGGCAACACGGTATCCGGTTGCCCAGGATTAGCCGCGACCAGGCGCGTTCGGGAACGGAAATCACGCCGGTGCTCGACGCCCTGCGACCCGGAGACGTGCTGCTGTTTGCCGCGCAGCCCGGCGGGGGCGTGACGCACGTGGGGCTCTTCGTCGGCGAACAGACGTTCATTCACAGCTCGAAAGAAGGCGTGAAGCTGTCACGGCTCCAGTCGCAGGATTCTGATGGCGCGTGGTGGGTGGCCCGTTGGGTCGGAGCGAGGCGCATCGTGCAATGAAGGGCCGCGCGATGGTGACGGCTGGTCTGGTTCTTGTCTCGGCCTGCGCTTCGCACCAGATCCCCGAAGCTCTACGCGGTTATGACATCCTGGTCCCCGCGCGTGACGAGCAGAGCCTCGAGCTGGCGCGCGCGATGCGCAGCTCCGGCTACCACGTACGCACCAAGGTGCGGGGCGGGAATCGCCCCACGGCGGCCTTGATCCACTTCACGTTCAGCGAGCCCGGTCCCGGCGAACCGTTATGGCTCCACGTGCGGCTCGCCGACACGAGGTCCGGGGTGATCGTCGGCACCGCGACGATCCCGCTCGATTCGGCCCACGCGAGCGTGCGAGCCCGCGCCCAGGCCGCCGTAGAGGCTCTTTCCTCCCCTTGACACCCGCCGCGCCAGGCGGCGAGATTCTCCCCGTTGTCATTTAGCACTCACCAGCAAAGAGTGCTAACAGCTATTCAAATCAAAGAGTTATGGAGGTTGAGGGCATCATGGCAACGGCAACCAAGTCGACTCAGAAGTTCAAGGTCTATCCGTTGGCTGATCGCGTCGCGATCCGTCCGATGGAAGAGACCGAGACGATGAAGGGTGGGCTGTACATCCCCGATACCGCCAAAGAAAAGCCTATCCAGGGCGAAGTCATCGCCGTGGGCCCGGGCCGGCGGGAGAAGGGTGAAACGATCCCGATGGAGCTGAAGGTTGGGGATCGCGTGGTCTACGGGAAGTACAGCGGCACGCAGGTCGAGTTGGATGGCGAAGAGATCATCCTGATCAAAGAAGCCGACGTCATCGCGAAGCTCGCGTAAGCAGCCCCTAGGGAGGAAGCACAGACATGGCAGCCAAGTTTCTGGAGTTCAGCACTGAAGCGCGCGCCAAGCTCAAGTCCGGTGTGGACAAGCTGGCGGATGCGGTCAAGGTGACGCTCGGTCCCAAGGGCCGCAATGTCGTCATCGACAAGAAGTTCGGCAGCCCCACCGTCACCAAGGACGGCGTGACTGTCGCGAAGGAAGTCGAGCTCGAGGACGAGATCGAGAACATGGGCGCGCAGATGGTCAAGGAAGTCGCGACCAAGACCTCCGATCTGGCCGGTGACGGCACCACCACGGCGACCGTGCTTGCCCAGGCGATCTATCGCGAGGGTCTGAAGTCGGTCACCGCAGGCTCGAACCCGATGGCCCTGAAGCGCGGCGTTGATAGCGCGGTGGAAGGCGTCGTCAACGAGCTCAGGAAGATTTCCGTTCCCACTTCGGGCCGGAAAGACATCAAGCAGGTCGCCACGATTTCCGCCAACGGCGACGAGGACATCGGTGAGAAGATCGCCGACGCGATGGACAAGGTCGGCAAGGACGGCGTGATCACGGTCGAGGAAGCCAAGAGCCTCGAGACCACGCTCGAGACGGTGGACGGGATGCAGTTCGATCGCGGCTATCTCTCGCCCTACTTCATCACCGATCCCGAG
>DASSUS010000142.1:0-42327 GCA_035706765.1 Gemmatimonadales bacterium | reverse complement strand
CAGCCGGCCAGTTCATCACCGAGGGCTCGATCACGATCATCGACGGCTTCTCCGCCGAGCGGCACGAGCAGATCAAGAACTTTGCCGGCGACACGGTCGTGAGCATGGCGGAGTGGACCCAGCGGGGCGATTGGGACCAGCGGCGCAGCCGGCTGTTCATCACGTATGGTCCCCGCCCGAGCCGGATCGGGCCGCGCAACGACGTCGATACGCTGGCGATCAGCGGCGATCGGCTGGTGTTGCGCGAGGCCGGCTACATCGCACCGCTCGACACGATGGTGCGGGTCTACTGCCGCAACGCACCCCCCTGCTGAGGTCGAGCGTTGCGGGAGGGGCCGAAGCGCGAGTAGAATCCGGCATGTCCCGTATGTTGCAAGTGTTGCTCGTCGTGACGCTCGCTGCCGCGCCCGCAACCACCACCGCACTCGCGCAAACCGCTCCGGAAACCAGTACCGGGGATTACACTCCGGCCGACGTCGCCTTCATGTCGGGAATGATCTATCACCATGCCCAGGCGCTGCTGATTTCGAGCTGGGCGAAGTCGCACGGCGCGAGTCCCGACGTGCAGGTGCTGTGCGATCGCATCATCCGCGGGCAAAGCGACGAGATCGCGATCCTGTCGCAGTGGCTCGCCGATCGGCACGAAGCCGTGCCGCATCCCGAGCCCGAGCACATGCGGCATGCGATGGGCGGCCACATGATGCCCGGGATGCTGACGGCCGGGCAGCTCGCGCAGCTCGACAGCGCGCGCGGCGAGGCGTTCGACGAGCTGTTCCTGCGCTTCATGATCCAGCACCACGAAGGCGCGATCACGATGGTGAACGATCTGTTCGCCAGGGGCGCGGGCGAAGAGAATCCGGTGTACAAGATCGCGAGCGGCGTGTTCGCCGATCAGACCACCGAAATCGAGCGGATGCAGCGCATGCTCGCCGCGATGATGTTCGGTCCGGTTCCAGCCACTACCAATCCTCGATAGGGTTTCGCTATGAGCTCGTTCCGTACCCTGGTGTCCGCCGTCGTTGCGTTCTCCCTCACCGCGTGCGCCTCGGGCGGCAGCAGCGGCAGCGCCAATCAGGCGACGCCGGCGACGTCGTCCGCCACGGCGCCGCGGCCCGATCCGCGCGTGGGCCTCAAGACGGGATTGCATAACGCCGGGCAGGCGACGTGGAACCTGCGGCTCGTCACCAACATGCCGTCGCCCCCGAAGTTCGACAGCTCGACGAACTCCGACCTCGCCTTCTACAAGAACTACGCGATCCAGGGCAACTACAACGGCTTCCAGGTGTGGGACATCTCGAACCCGACGCGGCCCACGCTGAAAGTCGCGTACTACTGCCCCGCCTCGCAGAGCGATGTCTCGGTGTTCCGCAACCTGCTGTTCGTTTCGGGTGAAGGCACCGGCGGCCGGCTCGACTGCAGCGGCGAGGGCGTGCGCGACTCGGTCTCGGCGGAGCGGCTGCGCGGCCTCAGGATCTTCGACATCAGCGACATCGCGAATCCCAGGTACATCGCGAACGTGCAGACCTGCCGCGGCTCGCACACGCATACCGTGGTGACGAGCCCGAGCGATCCCGAGAACGTCTACGTCTACATCTCGGGCTCGGCGCCGGTGCGCTCGCCCAGCGAGCTGCCGGGCTGCGTGCGCCAGTCGCCCGACTCGAATCCGAACAGCTCGCTGTTCCGGATCGAGGTGATCCGCGTGCCGCTCTCGGCGCCGCAGCAGGCGGCGGTGGTGGCGTCGGCGCGGTTCCTCGATTCGCTCGCGCCGCCGCCGCAGCACGGTGAAGCGCCCGAGGACATCGCGGCGGCGAAGCGTGAAGCCGACTCGGCGCGTGCCGCGGGCGGCTACGTCGTCACGCTGTTCGGGATGGATCGCGTGCTGGGACCGCGCTTCGTCGCGCCGATGCTCGACAGCATCATGAAGGCGCGCGGCGGCAGCGGGACGCCGACCGCGGCCGACAGCCAGGCGCTGCGCGCGAACGTGCAGCAGATCATCGAGAATCGGTTCGGAATGAACCGGCGCCGCACCGGGCCGACGCAGTGCCACGACATCACGGTGTATCCGGCGATCGGGCTCGCGGGCGGGGCGTGCGGCGGCTACGGGATTCTGCTCGACATCAAGGATCCGGCGCATCCGCGCCGGCTCGCGGCCGTGGCCGACTCGAACTTCTCCTACTGGCACTCGGCCACGTTCAACAACGACGGGACGAAGATCCTGTTCACCGACGAGTGGGGCGGCGGCGGCGGGCCCAAGTGCCGCTCGTTCGACAAGCCGGAGTGGGGCGCGGACGCGCTGTTCACGCTCGAGAACGGGCAGATGACGTTCCAGAGCTACTACAAGATGATGGCGGCGCAGACCGAGAACGAGAACTGCGTGGCGCACAACGGCTCGCTGATTCCCGTGCCGGGGCGCGACATCATGGTGCAGTCGTGGTATCAGGGCGGCGTGTCGATCTTCGACTGGACCGACGCGAAGAATCCGAAGGAGATCGCGTTCTTCGATCGCGGCCCCGCGGACTCGACGAGGCTCGCGAGCGGCGGGACGTGGTCGGCGTACTGGTACAACGGCTACATCTACAGCTCCGAGATCGCGCGCGGGCTCGACGTGCTCGAGCTGCAGCCCAGCGCGCTGCTCACGGCGAACGAGATCGCGGCCGCCAAGAGCGTGCAGCTCGAGTACTTCAACACGCAGGATCAGCCCAGGATCACCTGGCCCGCGAGCTTCGCGGTGGCGCGGGCGTACGTCGATCAGCTCGCGCGCTCGAACGGCCTGAGCGCGGAGCGGATCGGGACGATCCGGCAGACGCTCGATCGCGCGGAGAAGGCGCACGGCCAGGAGCGGCGGGACGCGCTGACCGCGCTCGCGACGTCGCTGGGGCAGGATGGAATGACGGCGAGCGACAAGGCGAAGGTGCAGAAGCTCGCCGGGGTGGTGACGGAGCTGGCGAACAGCGCCGTGACGGGAGCGGGCGGACAGTAGGAAGCGAGCCGATTCAGGAGCCGGGGTCCACGGATCCCGGCTCCTTTGTTTTTACGATCCGTGCGCTGAAGCGCCGGCTCGGCTACTGCGCGAGCCCTGAAGGGCTCTTCGGGTGGGTGGGTTTTGGTGGGCCGTGTTTCAATTCCTGGTCGCGAACGTATGCGGTCACTCCAGCAAGCTGCCGAAGCCCAACCGATCGGAAGTCATAGCCTTTGTCCCAGCGGAGGGTCCCCCGCCCCGCGTGGCCATCGCGATTCGCGAGCCGCGCGCTGGCGCCCTTGAGACCCTGAACGAGCTTGGGTGCGTCGTAGACGGGGGGCAGCTCGAGGAGGAGGTGCACGTGATCCTTGACGATCCCGATCTCCACCACGCGCGCGCCGTGCCTTTTTGCCTCCGCCAGGAGGAATGGGCCGAGGAACGCGGCTACCGTGTCAGTGATGAGCGGGAGGCGCGCCCACGTCGTCCACGAGAGGTGGGCATAGAATCGGAACGGCACGGTTGGACAGTGGCACCGCGCCACGACCCGTCCTAACCAAACGAACGCGTCACGCGTCCTTCAGGACGCGCGCGGTTGCCGAGCCGGCCCTTCAGGGCACGGACAAACGCGACGACATCAATGCAGCAGCTCCTCGAACGTGCGATTCAGAATCGGATAGCGCTGCCAGTCGCGGTAATCGAAATGCCACCACTCTTCCGGATTCGCGATGAACCCTTCGGCCTCCATCGTGCGCCGCAGCAGCGCGCGGTGCCAGCGCTGGCGCGAGGTGCCGCCGGGAAAGTTGGCCATGGAGCGCGGCGTGGCCTCATCGTAGGTCGACGGCATCTCGACCGGCTTGCCCGTCGCGAGCTCGTAGAGGGTGATGTCGACCGCCGAGCCGCGATTGTGCTTCGAGCCTCGCGACGGATCGGCGACGAGCCAGCGCGACGCGGGCGGCGTCGCGTCCCAGAAGACCTTCGTCACGTACCAGGGGCGGTAGGCGTCGTGGATCAGGAGTCCGTAGCCTTTGGGCCGCAGGACGCGCGCGGCGCGCTGCACCGCTTCGGCGGCGGGACGCTGCAGGAACGCGTGAGCGGACGAGTAGAAGACCGAGCCGAGGAAGTTGTTGGTCGTGGCGTAGCGGATGTCGAGATGAATCGTGGTGTCGAGGCGCGCCGGCTCGATCAGGTCGGGCGCGAGGAACGCGCCGCTCTCGGCGGGCGGCACCAGACGGCGATCGACCCGAATGAGCTCCGCGACCGGGCGCGTGGGCGTGAGCCGGAGCTGGCCGCCGTCGGCCGGTCCCATCGCGAGCCGCGGCAGCGTGAGCGGGCCGAGCTGGATGGCGCCTGGGCGGATCACGATCGGCGCGCCGTCGTAGAGCGGCGGGCGCGGGCCGGCGAGAGTGAAGACGGAGTCGGAGACCGCGGCGAGGCGCACCGGTTTGGGCCGCGTCGGGAGGACGACGAGTGCGCCCAAGTCTTCGTAGACATAGACGGTGTCAGCGCCCGCGGCGTACGCGCCGATGAGGGCGCGCCATGCCGCGGGTGGCGCGGCGGGCGGCTTCGCCGGAAGCGAGTCAGGGAGCTGGAGAAGGAGTGCGAGGATGAGCATGGCATCTCAAGGGTTAGCGAATTTGCGTCGATCTGGGTCGCTGTGGTAGCCAGCGGCTAACCTGCTCGGTGTACCGCTCGTAAGATGCTCCAAATTGGCGCTTCAGGATCGGTTCTTCATAGAACCTTACGAAGAGATTTACGGCGCCGAAGAAGATCGCCCAGTAGATGAGCAGTGCGGTCGAGCGCGCGAGCAGTGCCTCGCTCAGCAGGATCGTGCTGACGCTCAGGTACATCGGATTGCGGACGTAGCGGTACAGACCCTGGACGACCAGCTCGCGCGCCGGATCGGCCGGCGACAGCGTGCCGCGGCCACGCGCCGCGAATTCCCAGATGCAGCCTGCCAGCAGCGCCACGCCGGCGGCGATGCCGAGGAGGGCGAGGAGATCGAGCGGATTTGAGAACGAGGGTTTGAGCTGCGCCAATCCAAAGAAGCGCCAGGGGATATAGCCGGCGATCATGCCGGGGAGAAGGATCGTCCAGAGCAGGCTGCGCAGGGCGAGGGTGAAGGCGGATTGGGACATGGTATCACGCTATCGTGCTGCGGGGCGTTCGGCGAGCGTCTACACGCGCCAGAACGCGGATTCCACTCGACCGAACGCTTGGCACAGTCGGCGGCGCATTGTCTCCGTGCGCTGAATGGCCGAGCCGGCCCTTTAGGGCTCGAGGTAGCTAGCGAGTTACGCGCGGCGCGGGTCAGAAACGATCTTGTCGGATTCGACATAGGCGGCATCGGGCCTTGCGTGCGGCAGGAGGCCAGTGCGATAGGGAGTGAGAGGGCTCCGAAGGTAGGCATGACGCGGAATTTACGCGTTGCCACGACTTCTCCAGGCAACGCGAGCTCTTCGATACGGAGTGAGCGTCCTTCGATTGTGATTGCGCGTCCGTAAAGTCGTGTAGCGAACCCTTCGATTGTGGCAGCGTGTCTACTTGTCCACAAATCTCGACCACTCGGACTGCGAGCCCGGGGTTATTGGCTGCGTGAGCGAGCTTTTAGCAGCACAGAGGGTGCACTTCGCCGCGAAGAGCGAGGATTCGGGAGCAGTGAGCGAGGGCTCGGGAGCAGTGAGTGAGGATTCGGGAGCAGTGAGCGAGGACTCGGAGGAAATGAGTTTCGATTGGGAGGCAGTGAGCTTCGACTTGATCGCAGTGAGCTTCGATTTGGCAGCGGAGAGCCTCGACTAGGATGAAATGAGCTTCGATTGGAAGGAATCTTACTACGAACAATGACTTAGTTGAGGCGTCACGGAGGGACTCTCCCGTCGGATACCCCGCTATCCGTGCGCTGAAGCGCCGGCTCGGCGAAGACGGGCGTCCTTAAGGACGCGTGTAGTGCCAAGTCGGTGCTTTAGGACACGTACATGAACGCGGATTCGCTGCTGCCATTGGCTGGAAGATGAAAGAACGACGGGATGAGAGATAACCGAACGAACGCCACCGACGTCCTTTAGGACGCGTGAAGTAGCCGAGCCGGCCCTTTAGGGCACCGGCATGCCGGACCAGTCCTTCACCCCGATACCCCCACCCCCTTCGCATACAACGGAAACTCCTCCACCAACTCCCTCACCTCGCGCTTCACCTTCTCCACCGTCCCCGCGTCCCGCTTCGTCAACACCTGATCGATCAACTCAGCCACCTTCTCCATCTCCTCGACCCCAAACCCCCGCGTCGTCACCGCCGGCGTCCCCAGCCGAATTCCGCTCGTCACGAACGGCGACTGCGGATCGCCCGGAATCGTGTTCTTGTTCACCGTGATCGCCGCACGGTCGAGCAGCTGCTCCGCATCCTTCCCGGTGATGTTCTTCTTCCGCAGATCGACGAGCATCAGGTGACTGTCCGTCCCGCCCGACACGATCGCGTACCCGCGCGCGATCAGCGCGCTCGCCAGCGCCTGCGCGTTCTTCACCACATCCTTCGCGTACTGCTTGAAGTCGGGCTGCGCCGCTTCATGCAGCGCGACCGCCTTCGCCGCAATCACGTGCTCGAGCGGCCCACCCTGCGTCCCCGGGAACACCTGCTTGTCCACCGCCTTCGCGAACTCCGCCTTGCACAAGATCATCCCGCCGCGCGGACCGCGTAGCGTCTTGTGCGTCGTGGTCGTCACGATCTGGGCGTGTGGGAGGGGGGACGGGTAAACCCCACCCGCCACGAGCCCGGCGAAATGCGCCATGTCGACGACCAGCACCGCATCGACCTCATCCGCGATCGACCGCAGCGCGGGAAAATCGACGATCCGCGCGTACGCGCTCCCGCCGCCGATGACGATCCTGGGGCGCTCCCGCTTCGCCACCTCGCGCACCTGGTCGTAATCGATCCGCCCGGTTTGCTCGTTGACCTGATACGCCGTCGCCTTGAACAGCGTCCCCGAAAAATTCACCGGCGAGCCGTGCGTCAAGTGGCCGCCGTGCGGCAGCGCCAGGCCGAGCAGCGTGTCGCCGAACTTCGCGACGGCGAGATACGCCGCCATGTTCGCCTGCGCCCCCGAGTGCGGCTGCACGTTCGCGTGCTCCGCCCCGAACAGCTGTTTGGCGCGGTCGATCGCGAGCTGCTCCACCTGATCCACGATCTCGCACCCGCCGTAGTAGCGCTTCCCCGGCAGCCCCTCGGCGTACTTGTTCGTCAGCGCCGTCCCCATCGCCTCCAGCACCGCGACGGAGACGAAGTTCTCACTCGCGATCAGCTCGAGACCGTGCTCCTGTCGCGAGACTTCCTGATTGATGAGCGCCCGGATCTTCGGATCGACGTCGGAGAGCGGTGCCTGGCGGTCGGTCATTTGTCGATCTTCTCCACGCGGCGCTGATGCCGCCCACCCTCGAAGTTCGTCTCCAGCCACTTGTGCAGGATGTTGACCCCCTGCTCTTCACTGACGAACTGCGCCGGCAACACGAGCAGATTCGAGTCCCCATGCTGGCGCGACAACTCCGCTACCTGCTCGTTCCATGCCAACGCCGCGCGCACGCGCGGAAAGCGATTCGCCGTATACGACATGCCCAAACCTGTGCCACAGGTGAGCACGCCGCGCTGCACTTCGCCGCTGCTCACCGCCTGCGCGACCGGCTTCGCAAAGTCGGGATAATCGTCGGCCGGATCCAACTGCCTCGGCCCCACGTCGATCGGATCGTAGCCGAGCCGCTTCAGCTCCTCGACCAGCCGATTCTTGAGCTTGTAGCCGACATGATCGGCGCCCAGAAAGATTTTTTCGGCCATAGTTCCGTTAGTTAGTTCACACGCCAAAGCGTGCGCTCGGCCATCACTGTCCTTAAGGACAGTGCCTGCCGAGCACACCCTTTAGGGTGTGAATCAAACGAAGTTTTGCCTGACTTTTGCGATCGCCGCAATCCTTCTTTCCGCCAGCCGATCAGCGGCCCGATAACTCGGTATCCCCTCCTCCTTCGCGATCTCGAACACCGTCAAGATCGTGTCGTAGATCTCGCCCGCCTTGTTGCGCGCCCGCTCCATCGTCCATCCCTGCAGCTCGGCGTTCACGTTCACGAGCCCGCCCGCGTTGATCACGTAATCAGGGGCGTACGTAATCCCCTTCTCCTCGAGCAGATCGCCGTGGCGCTCCTCGGCAAGCTGATTGTTCGCGGCACCCGCCACGATCTCGACCCTGAGCTGCGGCAGCGTCTTGTCGTTGATGATGCCGCCCAGCGCGCACGGCGCGAAGATGTCGGCCTTGGCGGCGTAGATCTCGTCCGGGGCGACGGCCTCGGCGCGAAACGCCTGCACCACGCGCTTCACCTTCTCGGCGTCGATGTCGCTCACGATCAGCGTCGCGCCATCGTGGTGGAGATAGTCGGCGAGATAGTAGCCGACGTGCCCGCAGCCCTGGATCGCGATCGTCTTCCCCGCCACGCTGTCGTCGCCCCAGCGCTGGCGCGCGCACGCCTTCATCCCCTGATAGACGCCGAACGCGGTCACCGGCGACGGATCGCCCGACTTCCCGATCAACCCCGTCACATGATCGGTCTCGGCCTTGATGAACTCCATGTCGCCGACCGACGTGCCGACGTCCTCCGCCGTGATGTAGCGGCCGCCAAGCGCTTCGACGTGGCGCCCGTGGGCGCGGAACACCGGCTCGCGATTGCGGATCTTGTTGTCGCCGATGATGACCGCTTTGCCGCCGCCGAGATTCAACCCGGCGACCGCGGCCTTGTAGGTCATGCCGCGCGCGAGCCGCAGACAGTCGATCAGCGCCTCGCGGTCGCTGGAATACTTCCAGAACCGCGTGCCGCCGAGCGCCGGACCGAGCGTCGTGTCGTGAATCGCAATGATGCCGCGATAGCCCGACGACGGCTCGTACACGAGCGACACCTGCTCGTGCTGGTGCTCTTCGAGCAGCGCGAACAGGGCGCTCGACGCCTCAGGCGCGATTGAGCGCTCGGGCGATAACAAGTCGCTGGATTTCGCTCGTTCCTTCATAAATCTCGGTGACCTTTGCGTCCCGGAAGAGTTTCTCGACGGGGAAATCTCGCATGTAACCATACCCGCCGAACAGCTGAATCGCCTGTGTCGTCACCCACATCGCCGTCTCGGACGCGAACAGCTTCGCCATGCTGGCGTACAGTGTGATGTCTTCGCCGGCGTCCTTGCGCGCCGCGGCGCGATGCGACAGGGCCCGCGCCGCTTCGATCCGCGTCGCCATGTCGGCCAGCTTGAACTGCACCGCCTGGAAATCGTGCAGCGGCTTGCCGAACTGGTGCCGCTCCGCCGTGAACCTGAGGCTGTGCTCGAGCGCGCGCCGCGCGATCCCCACCGCCTGGGCGCCGATCCCCAGCCGGCCCGCGTCGAGCCCTTCCATCGCGTACACGAACCCCATCCCCTCGTCGCCGAGCAGCTGATCGGCGGGCAGCCGCAGATCGGCCAGCTCGATCCCCGCGGTGTTCGAGGCCTTGAGGCCCATCTTGTCTTCGGGCTTCGCGGGCTTGTAGCCCTTCGAGTCGGTCGGCACGATGAACGTCGAGATCCCTTTCGCGCCGCGGCGCGCGTTGGGGGTATCGGTGCGCGCCATGATCATCATCAGATGGGCGGTGCCCGCGTTGGTGGCCCACGCCTTGGCGCCGTTCAACACCCAGCCGGCGCCGTCGCGCACCGCCTGGGCGCGCAGCGACGCCGCATCGGATCCCGCCTCGGGCTCGGACAGGGCGAACCCCGCGAGAATCTCGCCGCGCGCCATCGGCTTCAGGTAGCGCTCCTTCTGCTCGGGCGTGCCGTGCTTCACGAGCATCGTCGTCGGGATCGCGTTGTGGATCCCGACCGACACCGCGAGCGCGGCATCGGCCGCCGAGATCTCCTCGAGCACCATCAGGTACGTGACGGCGTCGAGCCCCATGCCGTCGTACTCTTCCGGCGTCCCCATCCCCATGAAGCCGAGCTTGCCGAGCTCGTCGATCACGTCGCGCGGGAAATGGCTCGTCCGATCCCACTCGGCCGCGTACGGCTCGATCTTCTCGCGCGCGAACTCGCGGGCGAGCTCGACGACCTGGTCGCGGACGTCAGTCGCTATAGCCATAGAATCCGGCGCCTGATTTTCTGCCGAGCTTGCCCTGCGCCACCATGTCGCGCAGCAGCCTGGCCGGCTCGTACTTGGGGTTCGCGAATCCGTCGCGCAGCACTTCCATGATCGCGAGACACACGTCGAGTCCGATCAGGTCCGCGAGCGCGAGCGGCCCGAGCGGATGCTTCATGCCGAGCGTCATCACCTGATCGACCGCGGCGGGAGTGGCGACCCCTTCCTGGACGCACAGGATCGCTTCGTTGATCATCGGCATCAGCACCCGGTTCGACACGAATCCCGGCGCGTCGCGCACCACGACCGGCGTCTTGCCGAGCTGCTTCGCGATTTCAACGACGCGATCGACGACCTGGTCCCCGGTCTCCCGTCCCCTCACCACCTCCACGAGTGGCATCACGGGGACCGGGTTCATGAAGTGCATGCCAATGACATTGGCCGCCCGCCCGGTGTGCCCGGCGATCTCGGTGATGGAGATCGATGACGTGTTGCTGGCAAGAATCGCCGAAGGCGCGGTAAGGCGCGATAAGGCGCGGAAGGTGTCGAACTTGACTTGCGGGTTCTCAGTGATTGCCTCGACCACGAGCTCGAGATCCGATACGCCCTTCAAGATCTCGATATTGCTCGTCGTCGTGATGCGGCCGAGCATCTGATGACGCCGATCTTCTGTGAGCGTCCCCTTGCTCACCTGGCGCTCGGTGTTCTTCTCGATCATCGCGCGCCCTCTCTTCAACTGCTCGGCGTTGACGTCGATCAGCAGCGTCTGCCACTCGTGCTGGGCGAACACGTGCGCGATGCCGTTGCCCATCGTGCCGGCACCGATGACGGCGACCTTGCTCATCCGGCCAGCCAGGTGCGCGGCTGCTTCACGCGCGTGCCGAGCACGGCCAGCGTGCCGGCGATGAGGACGATGGTGCTGACGATGCCGCCCTCGGGGCCGAAGGCGCCGCCGTCCACCCAGCGATGCCGCCCCGGGATGTAGTCGACCACCGGCACGTCGAAGGTGTAGCCGCTGACCGGCGCGTCGAACAGGATGGCGAGGCCGGCGTTCCATCCGAAATGCAGTCCCCAGGCGAGCGCCATGCCGCCCGCGGAGAAGAACGCGATCGAAAGCCAGATCGCGGCGAGCGCGACGTTCACCGTGCTGAGAAACGTCGCGTTGGGATTGCCGGCGTGGGCGAGTCCGAACAGGAGCGCGAGCACGAACATCGCCGCGGGCGCGCCGATCGCGTCGGCGAGGCGGCGCAGCGGGTAGCCGCGAAAGATCAGCTCCTCGCCGAGCGCCGCGAGCAGCAGCCCGAAGAGCAGCGGCAGCGCGACGCGAGGCCAGATGCTCCAGTTGCCCGCGACGCGAACCGTGGCGTGGTCGAAAACGAACGCGAGCCCGATGGCGAGCGCCGCCATCACCGCGCCCAGACCGATGCCGCGCATCAGTCTTGGCAGAAGGCCGCCCGGCTCTGTGTGCCAGCCCATCCGGTCCCACGAGTATTTGTTGAGCAGCTGCCCGACGACGATCGTCGCGGCGAGAAATCCGATCACCTCGTACAGCCCGTTGCGAAACAGAAACCACAGATTCCCGCCCCAGCCGGGAAGCAGCGCCGACAGCCCGACGGTGATCGTGAGGCCGACGACGGCGAACAGCGCGATCCAGCCGAGGCCGATCGCGACACGTTTTACGTCCTCAAACGAAACGCGCGCCATCAGAGGCGCGCGCGAATCGTCGGAGTCAGTTTCGTAAGGACCGGCACGAGTATGGCCAGCTTGAGCAGGTCTCCCAGCAGGAACGGTAAGGTGCCGAATCGCGCGGCGGCCGAGAGCTCGCCGGTGAGAATCGCGAGCTGCGCGAGGCCGCCGAGATGAATGAGCACCAGGCCCGCGAGCACGCTGCACGCCACACGCCACACGCGAGATCCTTCCTGGATGACGGCACCCACAGCCCACGCCGCGACCGGATAGGCCAAGAGATATCCACCCGTCGGGCCGATCAGCCGCGCGAAACCGGCAAGGGGCACCGTCGGCGTGAACACCGGCAGTCCTGCAGCGCCCATCGCGAGATAGAGGATCATGCTGAGCGCGCCCAGACGCGCGCCGAGCAGGCCGCCGACGAGCAGCACGGCCATCGGCTGCAGCGTCATCGGAACGGGGGTGCCGGGGAGCGGGATGGCCACTTGCGCCGCCCCTGCAACCAGAAACGCGCCAAGCAAAACGCCGCACGCACGCACGCCCCACGTTACACGCCGAACGCCCAACGCTAGATCTGTCATTAGAGCATCTCCACGCTGAGGGCAACTGCATTCCCACCACCGAGACACAGCGTTGCCAAACCAGTCTGCTTGCCGTACTGACGCAGCGCATACAACAGCGTCGTGAGCACGCGCGCGCCGGACGCGCCGATCGGATGACCGAGCGCCACCGCGCCGCCGTGCACGTTCACGCGATCCCAATCCCAGCCCAGGGCCTTGCCGTCGGCGAGCGCCTGCACCGCGAAGGCTTCGTTCGCTTCGATGAGATCGTAATCGTTGATCGACGCGCCGGTCTTCTTCATCAGATTCTGCACCGCGACGATCGGGGCGAAGAACAGGTCCCTGGGCTCGCCGCCCCCCGTCGCGTAGTCGGTGATTTTGGCGATCGGCTTCAGGCCGTGCGTGTTGGCGAACGCGAGCGACGTCACGACGAGCGCGCTGGCGCCGTCGTTGAGTCCGGGCGCGTTCCCCGGCGTCACCGATCCCTCTTTCTCGAAGGAAGGCTTGAGCGCCGCGAGCGCCTCGAGCGTCGTGTCCTTGCGCGGCGATTCGTCCTTCTCGATGACGGTCACGCCCTTCTTGCCCGGAATCTCGACGGGCACGATCTCGGCCTTGAAGTGGCACGCCTCCATCGCCTTCACCGCTTTTTGATGGCTCTTCAGGGCGAATTCATCCTGCTCCTGCCTCGTGACTCCCGCTTTTTTCGCCGTGTACTCGGCGAGATTGCCCATGTGCGTGTTGGAGAACGAATCCCACAGCCCGTCGCGAATCATGCCGTCGACGAGCTCGGAGTTGCCGGCCTTGATCCCTCCGCGCATGCCGTACACGTAATGCGGCGCGTTCGACATCGACTCGAAACCGCCGGCGACGAGTGCCTGCTCGTCGCCGGCCTTGATCGCCTGCGCCGCGAGCATCACCGCCTTGAGCCCGGAGCCGCAGACCTTGTTGATCGTGAGCGAGGGAACGACGCCCGGAAGTCCCGCGTGAATCGCGGCCTGGCGCGCGGGCGCCTGCCCTTCGCCGCCCTGGAGCACGTTTCCCATGATCACTTCGTCGATTTGATCGTCGGGCACGGCGGAGCGGCGCAGCGCCTCGCGGATCACTAACGCACCCAAACGAGGACCGGATAATGGAGCCAGGCCACCGAGATACTTCCCAATCGGTGTTCGACAAGCGCTCAGAATTACAGGTGTGGTTGAAGCGTTGTCCATAAGATCCCATTTGACGTGCGGCGTGTGGCGTGTGGCGTGTGGCGCAGGCGCTTTCAGTTCTGCGCCGCACGCCGCACGCCACACGTCAAATTAGCGGTTTCAGACTCCTGCTGTGTATCTCTTCCTTAAGCGTGGTGACAAACTCGCTAACCGGCATGACGACCTGCTTGTTTCCTGATCCTCTTACCCGCACAGCGACGGACTTAGCCTCTGCTTCCCGCTGACCCACGACCGCCATATAGGGCACTTTGTGCAGCTCGGCGTCGCGGATCTTGTAGTTCAGGGTGTCGGAGCGCTCGTCGAGATGCGAACGGATCCCGGCCTTGCGGAGCGTCTCGTGCACCGCGCGCGCGGGCTCGACCTGGGCTTCGGCGATCGGCAGGACCCGCACCTGCTCCGGGGAGAGCCAGAGCGGAAACGCGCCCGCAAAGTGCTCGATCAGGAAGCCCGTGAACCGCTCGATCGTGCCGAAGATGGCGCGGTGCATCATCAGGGTGCGGTGCGGCTTGTTGTCCGCCCCCGTGTACTCCAGGTTGAACCGCTCCGGCAGCTGATAGTCGAGCTGGATCGTCGCGCCCTGCCATTCGCGGCCGATCGCATCGTTGAATTTGACGTCGATCTTCGGACCGTAGAATGCCCCACCACCCGCGTCGATCCGATACGTCAACCCTCTGCGCTTCAACGCGCTTTCGAGCGCCTTTTCAGCCGCATCCCACATCGCATCCGTGCCGAGCTTCTTGCCCGGGGGACGAGTGGCGAGGTCGAGACGATAGTCGAGCCCGAACGTCTTGCCCATCACGAGCTCGACGATGTCGAGCATGCCGAAGATCTCTTCTTCGATCTGATCTTCGCGCAGGAAGATGTGCGCGTCGTCCATCGACAGGCCGCGCACCCGCAGCATCCCGTGCAGCGTCCCCGAGCGCTCGTTGCGATACACATTGGCGATCTCGGCGAGCCGGATCGGCAGGTCGCGATAGCTGCGCTGCTGGCTCGCGTAGATCAGGATGTGCATCGGGCAGTTCATCGGCTTCACGCGATAGCGCACCTCTTCCGACTCGCCTTCGCCCGCGGCCATCGGCGGAAACTGATTCTCCGCGTACAGCGGCAGGTGCCCCGAGCGCAGGAACAGCTGCTCGCGCGTGATGTTCGGGGTGTAGACGAGCTGGTAGCCGCGCGCCAGGATGATGTCTTCGATGAAGCGGCGCAGCTCGAAATTCAGGATCGCGCCCTTGGGATGCCAGAACACGAGCCCCGGGCCCACGTCTTCCTGGATCGAGAACAGGTCGAGCTGCTTGCCGATGGCGCGGTGATCGCGCTTGCGCGCTTCCTCGAGCCGCGTGATGTACTGATCGAGATCCTGCTTGCTGAACCAGGCCGTGCCGTAGATGCGCTGCAGCATCTGGCGCCGCTCGTCGCCGCGCCAATACGCGCCCGCCGCGTGCAGCAGCTTGAAGTGCTGGATTTTCCCCGTGCTCGGCACGTGCGGGCCGCGGCACAGATCGACGAAGGGGCCGTCCGTGTAGACGGAGATGACTTCGCCTTCTTTGAGGTCGTCGATGCGTTCCAGCTTGAGCGGATCTTCCGCGAAGCGCTTCTTCGCCTCCGCGCGCGAGACTTCCTCCCGCACGAACGGATAGTCCGCCTTCACGACCTCGGCCATCTTCTTTTCGATCGCTTCCAGATCTTCCGGCCCGAACGGCCGGCCGACGTCGAAATCGTAGTAGAAGCCGTCTTCGATCGGCGGGCCGAAGCCGATCTGGGCCTTCGGAAAGATCTGGCGCACCGCCGTCGCCAGAACGTGCGCCGAGGAATGCCGCAGCACGTCGAGCGCCTGCGGGTCCTTGTTCGTGAGAATCGAGACCGTCGCGCCGTTCTCGAGCGGCCGCTGGAGGTCGCGCACCTCGCCGTTGACGCGAATGGCAAGCGCCGCCTTGGCGAGGCCGGGCCCGATGGCTTTGGCCAGATCGGCGCCCGTCGCGCCGGCCGGCAGGGTCTTCGTGCTCCCATCCGGCAGGACGACCTGGATCTCGGATGAGGGCATGTCTAGGGAGTAGGAGTCGTCGCCGGGACGGAGCCGAGCGGCTGCACGTCCAATCCGAACCGGAAATAGACGCCCGCCGAAAACAGAATCACGGCCGCGAGCAGCACCCAGCGCACCATGCGCGCGGGCGGGAGACGATCGTCGGTTGACGCCTGGGGCGATGTCATCGACGGTATTCTAGTGGTCGCTTCTATATTAAGGAATGGCATACGATCCGCGGCCCGTAGAACCTTCCATCTACAAGCGCTGGCTCGAGGCGGGAGTCTTTCAGCCTCGTCCCGACGCAGAGCCGTACGTGATCGTGATTCCGCCGCCCAACGTGACCGACGTGCTGCACGTGGGCCACGCGCTCAACAACACGATTCAGGATGTCCTGATCCGGTTCGAGCGGATGCGCGGCCGCGCGGCGGAATGGCTGCCCGGGACCGATCACGCCGGCATCGCGACGCAGAACGTGGTCGAGAAGCGGCTCAAGGCCGAGGGCAAGACCCGCTTCGACCTCGGCCGCGAGGCGTTCGTGCAGCGCGTGTGGGAATTCGTGAATCGAACCGGCAGCACGATCATCGAGCAGCTCAAGCAGATCGGCTGCTCGTGCGACTGGACGCGCACCCGGTTCACGCTCGATCCCGAATACTCGCGCGCGGTGCGCGAGGTGTTCGTGCGCCTCTGGGAGCAAGAGCTCATCTACCGCGGCCACCGCGTGATCCATTGGTGCCCGAACTGCCTCACCGCCCTCTCAGATGAAGAGGCCGAGCACCACGAGACCAACGGCAATCTGTACCACATCCGTTATCCGTTGTCCGACGGTACGGGATACGTGACCGTCGCTACGACGCGGCCCGAGACAATGCTCGGTGATACGGCGATAGCGGTGAATCCCGAAGACCCGCGGGCGCGCGCCTACATCGGCAGGAAGGCTCGGCTCCCGATCGTCGGCAGCGAGATTCCCATTATCGCCGACGAAGTCGTGGACAAGGAGTTCGGCACGGGGTTCGTGAAGGTTACCCCGGCGCACGATGCCAACGACTTTGAGATCGGCAAGCGCCACAACCTCGAGATGCCGCTGGTGATGACTGAGGACGGCAAGATGAGTGGCGATCGCGTGCCGGCGGACCTGCAGGGCGTCGACCGGTTCGAGGCGCGCAAGCGCATCATGAAACGGCTCGAGCAGGAGGGGCTGGTCGACAAAGTCGAACAGCACCGTCACTCGGTGCGTCGCTGCTATCGGTGCGATACCGTGGTCGAGCCGCGGCTCTCCGATCAGTGGTTCGTGAAGATGAAGCCGCTGGCCGAGCCGGTGCTCGCGAAGTTCCGCGCGGGCGAGTACCAGATCGTGCCGGAGCGCTGGCGCGCGACCTACGACCAGTGGATGGAGAACATCCGCGACTGGAACATCTCGCGGCAGATCTGGTGGGGGCACCGGATTCCGGTGTTCACCTGCGGCAAGTGCCGGCATGTCTGGGCCGACCGCACCGATCCCGATCAGTGCCCGCGCTGTGCCGGGCCCGCGGCCACGATCGAGCAGGATCCCGACGTGCTCGACACCTGGTTCTCGTCCTGGCTGTGGCCGTTCGCGACCTTCGGCTGGCCCGACGAAACGCCCGACCTGAAGCGCTTTTATCCGGGGCACACGCTGGTCACGGCGCCGGAGATTCTGTTTTTCTGGGTCGCCCGCATGCTGATGTCGGGCTACCACTTCATGGACAAGCGCCTGCCGTTCACCACCGTGTACCTGCACGGGACGGTGCGCGACACGAAGCATCGCAAGATGTCGAAGTCGCTCGGCAACGGAATCGACCCGCTCGACGTGGTCAAGCTGTTCGGCGCCGACGCGCTGCGCTGGACGCTGATCGCCGGCAGCTCACTCGGCGCCGACGTGATTCTCGATCCGAACGATCTCGAGACGACGTTCGCGCCGGGCCGCAACTTTGCGAACAAGCTCTGGAACATCGGGCAATTCGTGCTGGGGCAGCTCAAGGGCGAGGTGCAGACGCTCGAATCGGTCGACCGGCGCTCGTTCACGCTCGCGGATCGCTGGATCCTGTCGCGCGCGCAGGCGGTGATCCGCGAAGTCACCGCGTCGCTCGAGCAGTTCAGGCTCGACGAAGCCGCCAAACGCTGCTTCGAGTTCGCCTGGAATGAGCTGGCGGACTGGTACGTGGAAGCGGTGAAGCCGCGCTTTGAGGCGACCGAACTGCCTGCCCCGAGCGAAGCGAGGGGGGAGGACGGGCAGACCGCCCGAGCAGTCCTGGCCTACTGCTTCGACACCGTGCTGCGGCTACTGCATCCAGTGGTTCCGTTCATTACTGAGGAGATGTGGCAGAAACTCCCAGGCCGGAAAACCGCTGAGCTGCTTGCGGTCGCCCAATGGCCCGCGCCGCGGCCGGAGCTCGAGGATCCGCGCGCCGACCAGGAATTCGGTCGCGTGAAGATCGCGATCGAGCACATTCGCTCGATTCGGGCGGAGTATCGTGTGACGCCGAAGACCAGGCTCAAGGCGACGATCGTGCCGCGCGGCAACGACAAGGCTGCGACCTTCAACGGCGAGGCTGACACGATTGTCCGCCTGGCGAACCTCGAAAGCCTCGACATCGTCGACAACCTCGACCACATCGCCGCGGGCGCCGCGCACGCGGTGTTCGGCGACGGCAGCGAAGTGGTGGTCGCGCTGGAGGGACTCGTCGACGTGAAACAGGAATGTCGCCGGCTGAGCGAGGAATACGAACGTCTCGAGAAGCAGCTCACGAGTCTGGCGGCACGCCTCACCAACCAGAGCTTCGTCTCCCGCGCCCCGCAGGAAGTCGTGGCCAAGGAGCGCGAAAAGGAAAAGGCATGGCGCGACCAGCGCGACGTTCTCGCGGGCAAGCTCAAGTCGCTGGGCTGCTCCTAGTCGCGCTCGCGGCGTGCGCGAGTGTCGGCGACCCGCCCGGCGGGCCGCCGGACACCGCGCCGCCCCGAATCATTTCGATCAAGCCCGAGTCGGGCGCCGTCGTCCCCAATTTCAAGGACGAGCTGGTGATCCAGTTCGACGAAACGATCGACGAGCAGCCCGGCAGCCGCTCGAGCGGCGGCGCCGAGACGGGCCTGGCGCAGCAGGTGCTGCTGTCCCCCGTTGCAGGGCGCGTGAATGTGGGCTGGCATCGCAGCCGCGTGACGGTCAAACCGCGGGAGGGGTGGAAGAATCGCGTGTACCGCCTGGAGATTCTGCCGGGGTTCTACGATTTGCGCCGCAATCGATTCGATTCGAGCGCGACCGTGCTGTTTACGACGGGACCGGAGATCGGACACGCGCGCGTGGGCGGGCTCGCGCTCAAGTGGGTGGAGCAGAGCATCCTGGTGCGCGCGATTGTTGAAGCCGTTCCCCTCCCCGACAGCGTCGGCTACTTGACCCTCGCCGATTCGGGCGGCCAGTTCAACCTCGAGAATCTGCGACCGGGGCCGTACATCATCTACGCATGGGCCGACGACAACAACGACCGGCGCCGCGGGCTGCGCGAGCCGTACGATTCGCTCGAGGTGACGATCGATTCGACCGCGAACGTCGCCCTGTTCACCTTCGTGCACGACACCAATCCGCCGCGGCCCCGCGCGGCGACCTTCGTCGATTCGGTCACGGTGCGCGTCGAGTTCAGCCAGCCGCTCGATCCGAGTGTGCCGATCGATACGACGACGCTGCGCGTGCTCGAGCTCCCCGACTCGACCCCGATTCGGCTCGCGCAGATTTACACGCAGCGTCAGTTCGATTCGCTGCAGGCGGTGGAGTGTGAGAAGGCGGACACCGCGGCACCCGCCGCGGACACGTCCGCCCCTCCGCCCCCCTCGCTTCGCTCGGGGCAGGCAGTCCGCCCACCCACCCGCCCGAGCCCTCCGCCGGTCGACACCGCACTCGTGCGACTGTTGCTCGCCCGCCGTCCCGTGCCGTCCGACAAGATCGTGGTGCGGGTGGCGAATCCGCTGAAGCCTGACACGCGCTACGTGGTGCAGATCCAGGCGGCGACGAATCTCACCGGCCGCAAGGGCGAGGGAAACGTGAGCTTCACCGTTCCAAAGCCGGCCGCGCGCGACACGACGGCTCGGCCCTCGCCCCCGCCCCCGCCCCCACCCCCACCCCCACCCCCACCCCCACCCTCCAGGCGCTGATGCCCGACCCACGCCGCCAGCTCCCGTCGATCGACGCGTTGCTCGCGGGCCCCGGCGTAGCGGCGCTGCTCGGCGCGCATCCCCGCTCGCTCGTCGTGAAAGCGGCGCGCGAAGCCGTCGACGCCGCCCGCGCCAACGGGGGCGCGCCGCCCGCGGAAGGGTGGGATGCCGCCGTCGGCGCGGCGGTACGGCGGCTGGCCGAGCCGTCGCTCGCGCCGGTCATCAACGCCACCGGCGTCGTGCTCCACACCAACCTGGGTCGCGCGCCGCTCGCGCGAGCCGCGATCGCCGCGATCGCTCGCGTGGCCGCCGGGTACGCCGCGCTCGAATACGATCTCGGGAAGGGGACGCGCGGCTCCCGCCACGCGCATTGCCGCGATCTGCTCGTCGAGCTGACCGGCGCGCAGGACGCGCTCGTGGTCAACAACGCCGCGGGAGCGCTGCTGCTCGCGCTCAGCGCGCTCGCGCGCGGCGGCGACGCCGTCGTGTCGCGCGGGGAGCTGGTGGAGATCGGCGGCTCGTTCCGGATTCCGGACGTGATGGCGCGCTCCGGCGCGCGACTCGTGGAGGTCGGGACGACGAACCGAACTCACCCGCACGATTACGAGCGGGCGCTGACCGCCGACAGCCGAGTATTGCTCAAGGTGCATCGCTCCAACTTCCAGGTGACGGGCTTCACGACCGACGTCGCCGTCGTCGAGCTCGCCGAGCTCGCCAGGTCGCGCGGCCTGGCGTGCGTCTACGACCTCGGCAGCGGGCTGATGCTGAACCTCTCGCACTGGGGCCTGAGCGGGGAGCCGACCGTTCAGGAGGGCGTCGCGGCCGGCGCGGACCTCGTCGTGTTCAGCGGCGACAAATTGCTCGGGGGGCCGCAGGCGGGCATTCTGATCGGCAGCGGCGAGGCGATCGCCGCATGCCGCGCCGATCCGATCGCGCGCGCGGTCCGCGCCGACAAGCTCACGCTCGCCGCGCTCGAAGCGACGCTGGCGCTCTATCGCGACCGCGACACGGCGCTGCGGGAGATCCCGGTACTGCGGATGTTGACGGAAGATCTGGACGAAGTGAAACGGCGCGCGGAGGCGTTGATCGCCGGCGTCAACGACGCGCAGCTGATCGAAGGAGACTCGGAGGTCGGCGGAGGCTCGTTTCCCGGGACCAAGCTCAGGACGTGGCTGGCCGGATTCCCCGACGAGTCGCTCGCCGAGCGGTTGCGGCGGCACGATCCGCCGATCATCGCGCGCGTGGCGGGAAACCGCGTGCTGCTCGACGCGCGCACGATCTTTCCCGACCAGATCGAGACCGTCCGCGCGGCGCTGCGTGGCTAACCCGGCGGTCTTTCTCGACCGCGACGGCACGATCGTCGAAGACCCGGGATTTCTGCACGAGCCGGGCAAGGTCAAGCTGCTGCCCGGCGTCGCCGAAGCGATCAGGCTGCTCAACGAGCACGGATTCCTGGTCATCTCGGTCAGCAACCAGTCGGGGATCGCGCGCGGGCGCTACACGGTCGAGGATTACGCGGCGGTCCAGCGCCGGCTGGCGGAGCTGCTCGAAAGCCACGGGGCGCGTCTCGACGGCTCCTATTTCTGCCCGCATCACCCTGCCGTCACGGGCCCCTGCGAATGCCGGAAACCGGGACCGAAGCTGTTTCGGGAGGCCCAGGAAGCGCTGGATATCGACTTGCGCCGCTCCTGGTGGGTGGGCGACCGGCTATCCGACGTCCAGCCCGCGCTGGCGCTGGGCGGCCGCGGCATTCTGGTGGCGACCGGCGAGGGCAATCTCCATCAGGGACAAGCGCGTGCGCTCGGTGTGATGGTGGTCGCGGACCTGCCGGCGGCCGTTCATGAAATTCTCCGCCTTCGAGCGTCCGGCTGACGCTCGGTTCACGATTGTTTTTGAGTTTGGCGAATCCAATATTAGCCGCACGCCCTCAGCCCCTGGCCTCGTTGCCCAAGGAGCCTCCTGTGCGATCCGTCCTCATCGTGGCAGCGCTCGTCGGTGCCGCCTCCCTTTCCGCTCAAACCCCAATTCGCGTCGGCCAGACCGTCACCGGCCGTCTGGTGCAAGGCGATCAGACGTTCTCGGACGGCTCGCGCTACAAGATGTATGCGTTCGTCGGCAACAAGGGGGACACGGTCGCGGTCGATCTCAGCTCGGACGACTTCGACGCGAATCTCCTGATCGCCGACGCGTCGGGTAACTCGCTGGCGCGCAACGACGACAGCGGCGAGCGCTGCAACGCCAAGCTCACATTCGTGCCGCCCTCGACCGGCAACTTCCGGATCTACGCCAACTCGAGCGCGCAGGCCGAGCTGGGCGAATACAAGCTGACGTTGTCCCGGGGCGCCGCGCGCGCTGCCGCCGATACGGTATGCCGCGGCTTTGGACGAGTGGCTGGCATGATCGAGATCGGACGGACGATCACCGGCAATCTCACGTCGGACGATCCGGAATTCCCGAGTGACTCGACGTACTTCCAGCGCTGGATTCTGCCCGTGCGCGCCAATCAGGCGTTCACCGTCGACCTCGAGTCGGACGACTTCGACGCCTATCTGCTGCTGACCCGCGGCCGCGGCGAGAAGATCATCGAAAACGACGACGGAGGCGGCGGCTGCAACGCGCGCCTCGTGTACACCTCGCAGGACGATCATCCGCTGCGCGTCGTGGTGAACACGGCGTCGCGGCCCCGGCGCCAGACCGGCCGGTTCACGCTCAAGGTGACCGACGGCGAGTCGGCGACCGAAACGAAGGGCAACTGCCGCTTCACCGCTGCGCAGGCCACGGCGGCGTCCGCGCCGCAGACGATGCAGTCGAACGTCTCCCGGACCGCGCAGGGCACGGCGTCGATTCAGTCGATTCGGATCGGCGAGACGCTCAACGGCGCGCTCACGAGCAGCGACTCGCTGTATCCCGACAACAGCTACTTCAAGTTCTATCAATTCACGGCGACGCCGGGGCAGACGATCACGATCGATCTGTCGTCGGACGACTTCGATCCGGTGCTGATCGTGCGCGGCGACGACCTCGACGCCTCGGTCATCAACGACGACGGCGGTCCCGGATGCTCGGCGCGGATCGCGCGCGCGTTCCCGGGCCGCGGTCCCTACCGAATTCTGGTGAACACCACCGCCGACCCCGAGAAACAGACAGGGCGGTTCTCGCTGTCCATCACGCAGGGCTCGAAGCCGGTGCAGGAAACGGGCGGCAACGCCGACTGCCAGCCGCCGCAGCGCCCGACCGGCAACGCGTCCAGCGCGAGCAGCGGCAACGCCGAGCACAGCATCGCGATCGGACAGACGCAGCAGGGCACGCTGACGCGCAACGACGTCCTGCTCACCAGCGACAGCACCTACGCGCAGCCCTGGACGATTCAGGGACGCGCCGGCTCGACGATCACGATCGATCTCGAGTCGGACGCGTTCGACTCGTATCTGTTCCTGCGGGGCCCGGGGATCTCCGGCGGCCGCGATTTCCAGGACGACGACTCGGGCGGCAACTGCCACGCGCGCCTGACCGCCACGTTCCCGCAGAACGGCTCGTACGAGATCGTGGTGAACACGGCCGACCATTACGCCACCGGGGCGTTCACGCTGAGCGTCACGAACGGGTCCAAGCCGAAATCGGTCGCGCGGTGCAATCGTAGTCAGTGACGCAGAACGCGGTTCGTGTCGCCGTGCTCGTGTCGGGCGGCGGCACGAACCTCCAGGCTCTCCTCGACGCATTCCAGCACTCGACCATCGCGCGCATCGCGCGCGTCATCTCCAACCGGCCTGACGCCGGCGGGCTCGCGCGCGCGCGCGCGGCGGGCGTGCCGACGGTCGTGCTGCGCGCGCCCGGCGATGCCGGCGAGCTGCTGGAGGTGTTGCGCGACATCGACCTGGTGGTCCTGGCCGGGTATCTGAAGCTTGTCCCCGCGCCGGTTGTGAAGCAGTTTCGCGGCCGCATGATCAACATTCACCCTGCCCTGTTGCCCGATTTCGGCGGTCCCGGGATGTACGGCCGTCACGTGCACGAGGCGGTGCTGGCGAGCGGTGCCATCGAATCGGGCGCGACGGTACACTTCGCCGACGAAGTGTTCGATCGTGGCGCGATCATCGCGCAGGAGCGGGTGCCGGTGCGTCGGGGGGATACGCCCGAAACGCTCGCGGCCCGCGTGCTGGAAGCGGAGCATCGGCTGCTGCCGAGGGTCGTGCACGACCTGGCCCGGGCACTCGGCGGGGGTGCCAGCGCAACGGATTAGTTAGCCACGCTAACTAATCTGCTATGGGGGGATGGGGATGGAGCGACGGTCGATGGAGCGATGGGCGATGAAGCGATCGGCGATGAAGCGATCGGCGATGAAGCGATGGGCGATGGAGGGATGGGACGCGTCGTGAGAGCTCTGCTATCAGTATCCGATAAACGCGGACTGGTGGACTTCGCCCGCGCGCTCGTCGAGATGGGTTGGGAGATCGTCTCCACGGGCGGCACCGCGGACGCGTTGCGGCGTGAGGGCATCACCGTCATTCCGATCGATCAGGTCACCGGCTTTCCGGAGATGATGGACGGGCGGGTCAAGACGCTGCACCCCAAAGTGCACGGCGGCCTGCTGGGCCGGCGTGACAACAAAGAGCACATGGCGGCGATGCGCGAGCACGGGATCACCCCCATCGATCTCGTGGCCGTAAACCTGTACCCGTTTCGCGAAACGGTCGCGAAATCGGAAACGACGTTCGAGCAGGCGATCGAGCAGATCGACATCGGCGGCCCGTCCATGCTCCGCTCCGCCGCCAAGAACCATCACGACGTCATCGTCATCGTCGATCCCGCGGACTACGGGCAGGTCATCGAGGATCTCAAGGCCGGCGGGGTTGGCGCGGAAAAGCGCCGGGCGCTGGCGGCCAAGGTATTCGCGCACACGGCCGCATATGATGCGGCCATCCTGTCGTATTTGACGCGCTCGTCGGACGCCTTGCCCTCCACCATCGTCCAGATCCTCCAGAACGTTCAGCCGCTCCGCTACGGCGAAAACCCGCACCAGCGCGCCGCGCTCTATGCCACCGACGAGCCCGGCATCCGCGACATGCGCCAGCTCCACGGCAAGGAGCTCTCGTTCAACAATCTCCTGGACGTCGACGCGGCGGTCATGGCGGTGGCGCCGTGGCAGACCAGGGACGCGCGCGTGGCCTGCGTGATCATCAAGCACACGACGCCGTGCGGGATCGCGCTGGGCCGCAACGCCGCCGATGCCTACACCCGCGCGCTCGCCACCGACCGGACCTCCGCGTTCGGCTCGGTGATCGCGTTCAATACGGTCGTCGATCGCGCCGCCGCCGAGGCGATGCGCGAGCTGTTCGTCGAGGTCGTGGTCGCGCCCCGCGTCGACGCCGACGCGCTCGCGGTGTTCCGCGAGAAGAAGAACCTGCGCGTCGTGGAGCTGCCCCGGCTCGGCGACGACCCGACGCTCGATTTCAAGCGCGTGCGCGGCGGCTTCCTGGTCCAGGACCGGTTCCGCTACAGCGCCGTGGCGGACGAGTCGAAGTGGAAAGTGGCCACGACCCGCCACCCGACAGAGGCGCAATGGAACGATCTGCGGTTCGCCTGGGCGGCGGTGGGCTCGATCAAGTCCAACGCCATCGTCCTCGTCAAGGAGGAGGCGGCGATCGGAATCGGCGCCGGCCAGATGAGCAGAGTCGACTCGTCGTTCCTCGCGGTGCACAAGGCGCGGCAGCAGGGCCACGATCCGGCCGGCGCCGTGCTGGCGAGTGACGCCTTCTTTCCGTTCCGCGACGGGGTGGACGAAGCCGCCGCCGCGGGGGTCAGCGCCATCATCCAGCCCGGCGGCTCCGTCAAGGACGCCGAGGTGATCGCGGCCGCGGACGAACACGGCCTTGCCATGATCCTGACGGGAATGCGGCAATTCCGTCATTAGATTCCGGGACCGATGACGAGTACCAATCTCAGAGAGACACCGGCTGCGCACTTAGGCGCAGTAAAGGCGCCGTGGGTGGAAGCCGCTGGAGTTTCGGTGGCCATTCTGATTCTCTACGTCCTCACCCTGGCCCCCACCACGCAGTTTTGGGACGCCTCGGAGTACATCGCGGCGGCGCACTCGCTCGGCATTCCCCATCCGCCCGCGAATCCGTTCTTCATCATCGTCGCGCACGTGTGGGGGCTGCTGCCGCTCGCCGCCGACTACGCCAAACGCCTCAACCTGATGGCGGCGGTGACGAGCGCGGTCTCGGCGGGGCTCTGGTTTCTGATCGGCGAGCGCTGGCTGCGTCCCATCATCTCGAGCGATTTCTGGCGGCGCTTCTGGGCGGCGGCGGGCGCGATCGTCGGCGCCACGATGTTCACCGTCTGGAACCAGTCGGTGGTGAACGAGAAGGTCTACACGTTGAGCGTGCTGTCGATCGCGATCTGTCTGTGGCTGACGCTGCGCTGGGCCGACCAGCCGCCCGCGCAGCGCCGGGACCACCTGCTGCTCGTCGTCGCCTATCTGATCGCGCTGAGCGCGACGAACCACCTCATGGGCATTCTCGTGATCCCCGCGGTGCTCGTGTACGTGTTCATGACCGATCCGGCCGCGCTGCTGCGACCCCGCATGCTCGTGGGAATCGCGCTCGTCGCGATCGTCGGGCTCAGCGTCAACCTCTTCATTCCGATTCGCGCGGCGCTCGATCCGTACATGAACCAGGGCGACGCCTGGACCTGGGCCAATCTCCGCGACGTGCTGATGCGCGAGCAGTTCGGCAAGCCGTCGGTGTTCGAGAACCCGATGTACCCCACCGGCGAGGGCAACCCGGGCCGCTCGCTCGCCCTGATCTTTCAGCAGTACCAGAACTACTGGCAGTACTTCACCTGGCAGTTCGGCCGCGACTGGTCCGAGCTGACCCAGCGGCTGCTGGCGGTGGTGTTCCTGCTGATCGGCGGGATCGGGGCGTGGCGCCACTGGAAGGCGGACCGCCGCTCCGCGCTCGCGATGGGCGCGCTGGTGTTCACGCTGACGATCGCGCTCGTCTTCTATCTGAACTTCAAGTGGGGTTACTCGCAGCCGTTCACCGGGCTCGAGCATGAGGTGCGCGAGCGCGACTATTTCTTCGTCGCCTCGTTCGCGATCTGGGGCGTGTGGGTCGGCATCGGGCTCGCGGCGATCGCCGAGGCGATCGCCCAGCGCGTACCGGCCCGAGGCTGGGCGCTCGCGTCCCCGCTGGTGCTCGTCGCCCTGATCCCGCTGATCGGCAACCGCCTGAGCGCGCCGCGCAACGGCGAAACGGTGGCGCGGGACTACGCCCGCGACGTGCTCAATTCCGTGGATCCGTATGCCCTGGTCGTCACCACGGGCGACAACGACACCTTCCCGCTCTGGCACGCGCAGGAGGTGGAAGGACTGCGGCGCGACGTGAGCGTCATGGTGCTCTCGCTCGCGAACACCAACTGGTATCTCGACCAGCTGCAGCGCCGCAAGCCGGTGCCCTACCCCGGCGCGCCGGTCCCCGAGACGCCCTGGATGAGCCGGTCGTATCTGAAGGGCCCAGCCGACACATTGCCGCCCTACGTCATCATCGATCAGCCCGTCACCGGGACGGTCGGGCCGATCCAGGTGACGCTCGATCCCGAGGTGCTGCGCCGCCCCTACCTCGGCCGCTCGGACCTCGCGCTGCTCCAGATCATCCGCGACCAGGCGGGCAAACGTCCGATCTACTTCTCGAGCTCCACGGCCGACATTCCGGACCGCATGGGACTGTCGCCGTACCTGGTCAATGAAGGGCTGGTGCGGCGGCTGATGCCGGCGCCGGTCAAGGAGACCGGCGATATCAGGCTGCTGCCGGGACGCGGGTTCGTGGACGTCGCGAAGCTGCGACGGCAGGCGTTCGAGGTGTACCGCGGCGGGCAGGCATCGGCGCGGCCCCGGCCGCGGCGCTGGGTAGACAAGCCGTCGCAAAACAGCTTGTTTGGGTACGTGCTGGTGTACGACACGATCGCCGCCGCGCTACGCGAGCGCGACCCGGCACTCGCGACCCACGCGATCGCGCTGCGCGATTCAATTCTCGCGAATACCACTTACGGTCTGACCCAAAGCGAAAACTAGATGGCAACCGCCGTGCGCTACACCGATCGGGGGAGAGTCGCATCCGTGTCTCCCGGGGAGATCGAGCCGCCGCCGTATCTGATGGCCGCCTGCGTCACCGCCGGCGTGCTGCTGCTCTACATCCTCACGCTCGCCCCCACGACCCAGTTCTGGGACACCTCCGAATACATCGCCGCCGCGTACACGCTCGGCATCCCGCACCCGCCCGGAAACCCGCTGTTCGTCCTCATGGCGCACGTCTGGGGCATGATCCCGTGGGCCCAGAGCTACGCGGAGCGGATCAATCTGTTCGCGGCCGCGACCAGCGCCGTGTCGGCGGGGTGCTGGTTCCTGATCGGCGAGCGCTGGATGCGCAGCTTCGTTCCGGCGCGCTGGCCGAGGCGGCTGGCCGCGCTCGCCGGCGCGCTCGTCGCGGCGACGGCGTTCACGGTATGGAATCAGTCGGTGGTCAACGAGAAGGTCTACACGCTGAGCCTGCTCTCGATCGCGCTGATCCTGTGGCTGATCGTGCGCTGGGACGACCAGCCGGCCGGGCAGTCCCACGATCATTACCTGCTGCTCATCGTCTTCCTGCTCGCGCTCACGTCGACCAACCACATGATGGGCGTGCTCGTCGGGCCGGTCGTGATCGTGCTGCTGTTTCCGCCGCTCAAGCCGCAGCAGCCGCTGAGCTCCGAAGAGAGCGGGCTCGAGTGGTCGCAGTTCTACGTGTTCACGAGCATCTGGGCGCTGATCATGGCGCTCGGGATGGAGCGGACCGAGATCATGGTCGTGGCGGGCGTGCTGTTCGCGGCGGCGCTGACGTACGCGTTCACCGTCGGCAACGCGGCGTTCGCGCTGACCGCGCTCGCCCTCGTCGTGATCGGGCTCTCGGTGTACGCGTTCCTCCCGATCCGCGCGGCGTTCCATCCGCCGATCAACGAGGGCGAGCCGACGAACTGGAAGGCGCTGTGGGCGGTGCTCACGCGCGAGCAGTACGGCAAGCCGTCGATCTTCTCCGATCCCACGCAGCCCCCCGGACCGGGCAACGACCTCGTGAGCCGGCTCCCGCTCTACTGGTATCAGCTCGTCAACTACGCGCAGTACTTCAGCTGGCAGTGGGGCCACGACTGGAGCGAGCGGGCGCAGCGCCTGCTCGCGGTGCTGTTCGCGTTCCTCGGCGTGGGCGGCGCGGTTCGCCACTGGCGCGCCGACAAGCGCACCGCGCTCGCGATGACGGTGCTGGTGTTTTTCTTCACCTTCGCGCTGATCTTCTACCTCAATTTCAAGTACGGCTATTCGCTGAAGCCCGACGCGCACGTGAGCGCGCACGAGGTGCGCGAGCGCGACTACTTCTACATCTGCTCGTTCGCGATCTGGGGCATCTGGGTCGGGATGGGACTCGCGGGCCTGATCGAGTGGATCGCCGAGGCGTTCCGCGCGCGCGAGCCCGTGCTCGAGCGCCGCTGGCTGTACGGAACCCCGCTGCTCCTGGTCGCGCTGGTGCCGCTGTTCGGCAACCGCCTCACCGCGTCGCGCAAAGGCGAGACGCTGGCGCGCGACTTCGCCGTCGACCTGCTGCAATCGGTGGAGCCGTACGGCGTGCTCGTCACCGCGGGCGACAACGACACCTTCCCCCTCTGGTACGCGCAGGAAGTCGAGGGCGTGCGGCGCGACGTCGTCGTGCTCAATCTCTCGCTCGCCAACACCGACTGGTACGTGCGCCAGGTGCAGAACCGGCCGGTCGAGCCGTTTGATTCGCTCGAGGCGCCAGCGATCTATCGCGGCCGCCGGTGGCCGATGCCCCAGGGCAAGCTCATGAGCTTCAGCGACGAGCAGCTCGACGCGCTCCAGCAGTACTACATCATCGACCAGAAGCGCGTCGCCCGGCTCGGCCCGCTCGAGGTGACGCTCGATCCGCAGATGCTCGGGCATCCCTACCTCGAGCGCGCCGACATCGTCGTGCTGCAGGTGATCAAGGATCAGCTGGGCAAGCGGCCGATCTACTTCTCACGCACGGTGGGGTTGTACGCCGATCAGTTCGGTCTCACGGGCCGGCTCGAGGGACACGGCTTCGCGCGGGTGCTGCGCGAATACGAGCTCGCGCCCAATGACAGTATCAAGCCGGTGCAGTCGCTCGGGTATGTGAATATCCCGCGCACCACGTCGCTGCTGTTCGAGGTGTACCATGCCGACGCCGCCGCGCGCCCACGGCCGCGCGGCTGGGTCGACAAGCCGTCGGAGGGGATTTTGTCACTCTACGGGCTGACGTACTACACGATCGCCCAGGAGCTGCAGACCACGAACTCGGCGCTGTCGGCGCGCGGCCAGGCGCTCGCGCAGGCGATCTTCCGCAATACCGGGACGCCGCTGCAGCAGCCTCTGCCGGAGCAGCCGGCTAGCGAGTCGGCGCCGCCGTCGCGGTAGACTCCGCGGTCTGAGCGCCGCGGCGGCGCTCGACGACCTGCGGCATGAGCGGCGCGTTGGGGAACAGGAACGCCGTGCCCCCGACGACCACCTGCTCGCCCGCCTGCACGCCGCTCACGACCTCCACCCATCCCGCGGTGCGCACGCCGAGCTGTACCGGCCGCCGCTCCGCTTTTCCGTCCTTGTTGACCCACACGAACATCTGACCCTGCAGCGGCAGGATCGCGTCCTCGGGCACGATGACCGCGTTCGGCCGGATGTCGGTCGCCAGCCGGGCCTCGATGAACATGCCCGCGGCGAGCTGGCCCTGCGTGTTGGGGACGCGCGCCTTGATCGTGATCGTGCGCGACGGCAGCTCGACCACCGGGCTCACGAACACGACCTCGCCGGAGAAGTTGCGGCCGGGCAGCGCCGCCACCTGGAAGCTCACGAGCTGCCCCTTGCGCAGCCGCTCGGCGTAGCGCTCGGGTACCTGGAACACCGCGTGCTGCGGGTTCACCGACTGCAGCGTGATGAGCGGCGTCTGGGGCGTCACGTACGTCCCGATGCTCACGAGCCGCCGGCCCACGACGCCGGAGAACGGCGCGCGCACCACGGTGCGGTCGAGACGGGTCTTGAGCAAATCGTAATTCGCTTCGGCGCCGCGGGCGCGCGCCTGCGCCTGCTCGAGGTCCGCCGCGGACGACGCGTTCTGCGCCATCAGCTGCTCGGTCCGCTGCAGCGCCTGACGCGCCAGCTCGCGCTCGGCCTGCGCCTGCGCGACCTGCGCCTTCAGCTCGGCGTCATCGACCTTGAACAGCCCGGTGCCGGCACTGACCTCCTGTCCCTCCCGGACCAGGATGTCGGTGATGCGTCCCTGCACTTCGGGGCGCAGCTCAACGGACTGGATCGCCTCGATCTGACCGGTCGCCTGGATAGCGTCGACCACCGTATCAGTCATCGCGGCTACGACTTCGACCGGCATCGGCGGCGGGCCCTCGCCCCCGGGAGACGCGGACTTTGCCTTATCGCATCCGAGGACGGCCGCCAGCATCAGAACTGCGATTGCACTACGCATTACGGTGTTCCTCTGTCGTTGAAGAGTCTGCGGCCAAGGATGCTTTCCAATCCCGACAGCGCGAGGCGGGTGGCGTAATGCGCCTGCACCAGCGTCGCCTCCGCGGTCGAGAGGTTCACCTGGGCTTCGAGCAGGTCGAGAATCGTCGTGGCGCCCGCCTGGTAGCGGTTCTGCTGCACGCGGAAGCTCTCGCGCGCCACAACGACGCCTTCCTGCGCGAGCACCAGCGACGCCCGCGCGGTCACGTACTGGTCGTATGCCGCGGTGACGTCGTGCAGGACGGCGCGGTCCATGTCCTGCCGGACCGCGCGCGCCACATCGCGGTTGACGCGCGCCTGCGACAGCGCGAGCTCCCGCCGCCCATTGTCCCACAACGGGAACGACACGCCGAACGTCAACGAGCTTTGCGTGAACAGGTTCGGAAAAAACTTCGTGTCGATCGAGTTGCGGTTATACGTCACCGTGAGGTGCGGCAAATAGGCGCCGAGCTGCGCGCGATAACTCGCGCGGGCGGCGCGCTCGTTCGCGGCGGCGACGCGGTACTGGGGGCCCTGCCGGGCCGCCTCGGCCACGGCATCGGCGAGGGTGAGGGGCAGCTCCGGAGTCTGCGCGGTGTCCAGCGGCGCTGCATCCACGGGGCCCGCCGCGCCCACGCGCCGGCCCAGCTGCAGCCGCGCCAACCGCAGCTCCGACGCCTGCTCCAGCGCGCCCACCTGCGCGCGGGTGAACTCGAGCCGCAGGTTGAGCGAGTCGGTCGAGACCGCCGCTCCCGAGATGACGCGGGCGCGCGCCACCGCGAGCTGCTCGCGCGCGCGCCGCAGGCGATCCTGCGCGACGCGGTCGAGCTCACTCGAGGCGAGCACGTTGTAATAGTCCGACTCCGTGAGCAGCGCGGTCGCAAACTGCTGCGCCCGCTCACTCGCGCGCGCGCCCTCCAGGCCGGCCGCCGAGCGCGTCAGCTCGGCAAACTTCTGGCCGCCGGTGAACAGGTCGTAGCGCGCCGTGAACCCGGCCGAGTAGGTCGTTTGCACCCTGATCAGTGAATCGGTAAAGAAGAACCCGGCCGGGTCCGTGCTGCGCCGACTGGCATCGAGCGTGATCGACGGCAGGATGAAGGCCAGGAACGCGTTGCGCCGCGCCCAGACGGCATTGTCGACCTGGCCCAGCGCCGACACGTAGTTCGGATCGAGGCGCGCGGAGCGCTGGAGCGCCTCCGCAAGCGTGACGCGCGGCAGCGAATCCTGCGCCGCCGGCGCGGCAGCGACTTGCAGAGCAAGAAGCAAATACAGCATCAGTCACTTCCCCCGGCGCTGTGGTGCCCTTCGGCCGGGACCAGCTCCCCGCGACGGCGCGCCCGCCAGTGCTTCACGCGCTCGCGCGTGCGGTCGAGCATCACGTACGCCACGGGCACGAGGAACAGGGTCAGCACGGTCGAGAACGTGATGCCGCCGACGATCGCGTAGCCCAGCGGCTTGCGGCTCTGCGAGCCCGCGCCCAGGCCGAGCATGATGGGAATGGCGCCCATGATGGTCGCGACCGAGGTCATCAGAATCGGCCGCAGCCGGATGCGTCCCGACTCGAGCATCGCGTCCAGCGTCGAGAGGCCGCGCTCCTTCAACTGGTTGGCGTACTCGACGAGCAGAATCGAGTTCTTCGTCACCAGCCCGATGAGCAGAATGATCCCGATCTGGCTGTACAGGTTGATCGTCGCGCCGCCGGCGCCGAGCAGCCGCGCGATGAAGAGGAGCAGCAGCGCCCCGGTGACGGCGAGCGGCACGGCGAGCAGGACCGTGAACGGGTGCAGCAGCGACTCGAACTGCGACGCCAGCACCATGAACACCACGACGAGCGCGATCACGAAGACGAACCCGAGCGACGAGCCGCTCTCCTGCAGCTCGCGCAGCTCGCCGGCGTAGGCGGTCGTGCTGCCGGACGGCAACACCTTCGCCGCCGCCGCGTCGAGCGCATCGCGGACCTCACCCAGGGTGGCTCCCGGCGCCAGGCTGCCCGAGAGCGTGAACGAGCGCACGCGGTTGTAGTGCAGCAGGCTCTGCGGTCCGACGCCCTCATCGATGGTCGCGATCGCCGAGAGCTGCACCAGGTTGCCGTTCTGGCCCCGCACGTAAATCGCGCGCAGGTCGCTCGGCGTGTTCCGCTCCCCGGGCTCGAGACGCACAATCACGTCGTAGAGCTTGTTGTTCTGGGTGAACGTGCTGACGCGCCGGCCGCCCAACATCGTCTGCAGGGCGCTCGAGACGTCGCGCACCGGTACGCCGAGATCTTCAGCCCGGTCGCGGTCGTAGGACACCGTCAGCTCGGGCTTGTTGACCTTCAAGTCGATGTCGACGTTGACGAGGCCCGGAATCTGGCGCGCGGCCCCGCCAAACGCGGCCATGCCCGCGACGAGCTTGTCGAAATCGGGGTTCTGGACGATGTACTGCACCTGGCCGCCAAAGCCGCCGCCGATGGCGGGCGGGTTCTGCGCGAATGCGAGCACGCCCGGCACCATGAAGTACTGCGGCTGCACCTCGTTGATGATGGCCTGGACGTTGCGGTCGCGTTCGGCCCAGTCGGTCAGCCGGACGAAGATGATGCCGAAGTTCACGCCGCGGAAACCGATGACGCTGAAATAGCCTTGCACGTCTTTCGTCCGCCCGATGATCGCCTCGATGCGCTTCATGTATTCGTCGGTGTACTCGAGCGACGCCCCTTCGGGCGCGATCACCGCGGTGATGAAGTAGCCGCGGTCCTCGGCCGGAATGAACTCGCGCTGCAAGCCCCACTTGAACAGCACGAACGCGAGCACGAGCGTGCCCGCCGCCCCGGCGATGATCACGGGCCGGTGCTCGAGCGCCCAGCGCAGCCGCCGCTTGTAGGCTTCGGCCAGGGCCTGGAATCCCTGCTCCAGCACCTTGAACAAGCGCCCGTGCTGCTTGGGAACGCGCAGGATCTTGGCCGAGAGCATCGGGGTCAGGGTCAGCGCCACGAAGCCCGAGATCGCGACGGAGCCGGCGACCGCGATGCCGAATTCGTTGAACAGCCGGCCCGTGGTCCCCTGCAGGAACGCGAGCGGCGTGAACACGGCGATCAGCGAGATCGTCGTCGCGATCACGGCGAACGCGATTTCGCGCGTGCCGTCGATGGCCGCGGTCTCGGGATCCTTGCCCAGCTCTTCCTGATGCCGGTACGCGTTTTCGAGCACGATGATCGCGTCGTCCACCACGATGCCGATCGCGAGGATCAGCGCCAGCAGCGTGAGGTTGTTGATCGAGAACCCGAGGAAGTACATGATCGCGAACGTCGTCACGATCGACGCGGGGATCGCGATGCCGGGAATGATCGTGGCGCGGATGTTCCGCAGGAACACGAAGATGATCAGGATCACGAGGATCGCCGCGATCACCAGCGTTTCCTGCGCTTCCGTGATCGAGCGCCGCACGAACACGGACTGGTCGAACGCCGAGATCAGGTTCACGCCCGGGGGCAGCGCCTGCTGGATGCCCGGCAGCGCCTTCTGAATCTCGTCGGCGACCTCGATCAGATTGGCCTTCGACTGGCGGATGACGCCCACCGCGACCGCCGGCGTTCCTTTATAGCGCATCACCGTGCGCTCGTCCTCCGCGCCGAGCTCGACGCGCGCGATGTCGCGCATCTTGACGAGCCGGCCGTTCTGATTCGCCACGGTCATGTCGGCGAACTCTTCGGGCGTCTTGAGCTCTCCGAGTGAGCGGATCGTGAACTCACGGCGCACCGACTCGATGCGCCCCGCGGGGATCTCGACGTTGCGGGCGCGGATCGCGTTCTCCACGTCCTGCACCGTGAGCCCGCGCGCCGACAGCTCGTTGGCGGACAGCCACACGCGCATCGAGTAGCGCCGCTCGCCGAAGATCTGCGCCGAGCCGACGCCGGGCAGGCTCTGCAGCCGCGTTTTGACGATGCGGTCGCCGATATCCGAGAGCTGCAGCAGATCGTAGTTCTGCGCCGTGAGCGCGAGGAAATAGAATGGGCTCGCGTCCGCCTCCTGCTTCGCCACGACCGGCTCGAGCACGTCCTCGGGCAGGCGGCCGCGCGCGCGCGATACCTTGTCACGCACGTCCTGCGCGGCGCTTTCGACGTCGCGGTTCAGGTAGAACTCGAGCGTGATGTTCGAGACCTGCTCGGCGCTCGAGCTGGTGAGCGTGCGCAGGCCCGGAATCGTCGAGAGCTCTTCCTCGAGGATGTCCGTGACCGCCGATTCCACGACGCGCGGGTTGGCGCCGGGGAGCACGGTGCTCACCGAAATGACCGGCGGATCGATGTCCGGGAATTCGCGGACGGAGAGGAGGCGATAGCCGATCACGCCGAACAGGACGAGCGCCGCGCTCATCATGCTGGCCAGTACCGGCCTCTTGATCGAGATGTCGGAGAGCTTCATACGCGCGAATTCTTCCCGGGAAAATGATTCGGCCGGACGACCCTGAACGTAACGGGACCTGTCATACCCTGGTTCCAGGTCCTCTGCTGGTACGTCGAAAGAAAACGCGGGAAATCGACATCGGTCGGTCCCGTTTTGGTGTGGAGTGAGGGGACCCGAAGATATACCGAAGCCAGAAAATCCCGCAAGGGCGCCCAAAAAGTCATATGCGCCCTGTGGTACGCATAACGGAGACGGTAGGTTAGAGGCGTTGGAGGGCTGGCCGAATGGCTAAGGCACCGGTCTTGAAAACCGGCGGGCGCAAGCCCTTACAGGTTCGAATCCTGTGCCCTCCGTGTCTTAACCCTCCGTCCCGGGAGGTCCCATGAACGCCGCCTTCGTCGCGCTCCTCGCCGCCGCCGCACAGCAGTCGCCCTACGACAGTGTATTCGAGCAGCTCAAGAGCATCGCCCCGCTGCGGGATTCGGTCGCTGCAGTGCGCAACGTCGTGCTGCGGCGCGACGCCATGGAGCTGCGGCTCGAATCGGGCACCGCGTTTCTGCTCACGCCACTCTCGGGCCGCACGATCGGCATCGCGTTCGTGGGCTCGGGGCGGCTCACGTTCGAGCCGCCGCTGATGGTCGAGCAATACAACCTGCGCCGGGTCTTTGGTGATTCGAGCGTCAGCGGACCCATTACCGCCGCGGTATTCGTCTTTGCGGACTCGACGGCGCGGGAGCTGAAGCGCCGGCTCACGTTCGGCTCAGGCGACGCTGCGCGCGTGGGCGATGCGGGCGGCGCGGTGGGCGACGCGCTCGATTACATCGTCGATGGCGGCAGCCGCAGCGCGTTTCCGACACTGATGACGTCGCTCCTCAACGGGACGACCACCGGCTACTTCAGCGCTTACATCAAGCGCGCCCGCGGCGAGAGCGTGATGTTCGAGTACGATCCGCTGCAACCTGAAGAGGTGTCGCTGTACCGGCGCGGCAAGATGGTGGGACAGCGGTTCGAGACCGTTTGCCAATTCCAGCGCGCCCCGGATCTGATGGCAAACGTGTCCGTCGCGGCGGAACAGACCGAGCCGCTGCAGCTCGCCTCCTACGAGATCGACGCCCGCATCGACGGCAACTACAAGTTCTCCGCCATCGCGACGCAGCGGCTCGTCGGGCGGCCCGGCAGGGATCCGCAGCACTGGGCGCGGTTCGTGCTGTACAGCGAGCTCGACGTCGACTCGATCAGCACCGACAAGGGACCGCCGACGTCATTTTTCAGGCGCAACAATGAGCCCGAGCTGTGGGTTCGCTTTCCGAGAGCGGTGGGACCCGGCGATTCGATCACACTCAAGGTGGCCTACCACGGCGGGCTGATCGGATTCGGCTCGGCCATCGAAGACTTTCTGCCTTCGATCTGGAATCCGCGCCGGCGCGAGATGTTTCCAGTCCTGGACAGCTGGGCGTACATCAAGTCCACGGCCTTTTGGTATCCGCGCTACACCACCGAGCAGAGCTCGCCGTTCACGCTGACGTTCCACACGCCGCGCAAGCTCAAGTTCGCGACGATCGGGCGCATGGTGGACTCGAGTACCAGCGGGGACATCTTCACGACGAAGTGGATGAGCGAGGCGCCGACCAATCACGTCTCGTTCAACATCGGCAAGTTCGAGCAGCTCGAGATCCGCGATCCCCGCATTCCGCCGGTCACGGTGCACGTGAACACGGAAGCGCACAACACGATCGCCCGCCTGATCCTGTCGGCGCGCCATCCCGAGGAGTTCGTCGGGGCCGACGTCGCCAACAGCCTTTCCTTCTTTACGAGCGTGTTCGGCAAGCCCTTGTTCAGCCAGTACTACGCGACCGAGATCCCGTACTGGCACGGCCAGGCGTTCCCCGGGATGATCCATCTCTCCTGGGTCACGTTCCTCGGGATTTCCACCGACGGCGACGACGAGATGTTTCGCGCGCACGAAATGGCGCACCAGTGGTGGGGCATCGGCGTCGAGCCCGCGGGCTACCGGGACGCCTGGATCTCGGAAGGGTTCGCGGAGTTTGCCGGGATGTGGTACATGCAGATGGTGCTGAACGACAACGAGAAGTACCTGAAGGCGCTGCGCCGCTCGCGCGACGACATCCGGCGCGAGCGGAACAAGGTCGCCCCGATCGGCCTCGGCTACCGCTCCGCGGAAAGCTGGCGCGGCGGCTATTCGCTCATGACCTACCGCAAGGGCGCGTGGGTGCTGCACATGCTGCGCAACATGATGCTCAACACACGCAACATGGACGAAAGCAAGTTCAAGGCGATGATGCGCGATTTCTATGAGACCTATCGGGGCAAGCGCGCGTCCACGCTCGACTTTCAGCGCACGGTCGAGACCCATTTCGGCCAGCCGATGGACTGGTTCTTCAACGAATGGGTGTACGGGACGTCGGTGCCGACCTACACCTTCTCGTGGAAGGCCGAGACGGACAGCGCCGGGAAACCGGCGGTGCGGCTGCGCGTACGCCAGAGTGACGTCCCGCCGGGCTTCGTGATGTACGTTCCCGTGTTGATTCAATTCGCCGGAGGCGGCGAGGCGATGATCCGGGTACTGGTGCGCGACGAGGGGGCGGAGGCCACGGTGCGGCTGCCCGAGGTTCCGCAGAAGGTGCTGCTCAATCCGCTCGAATCGGTGCTCGCGGAGGTCAAGACCGAGGCCTGGAGCGATCGTTGACAGACGAAAGTAGAGCCGGCGGCACGCGTGAGATGACGTTCCTGCTGGCGAACCTGGAGCGTCCCCTGCTCCTCCGGCTCGCGGCGGCGGTCCCGCGCACCATCCGCTCGAACCATCTCACCGCGCTCGGCGTGCTCGGCGCCACCGCGACCGGCGTGGCATACGCGCTCACGACGTTCGATCATCGCTGGTTCTGGGTGGCGAGCGCGATGCTGGTCGTGAACTGGCTGGGCGACAGCCTGGACGGGACGCTCGCGCGGGTCCGCGGCACGCAGCGCCCCAAGTACGGCTACTACCTCGATCATATCGTCGACGCGTACTCGACCGCGATCATCGGCCTCGGGCTCGGGCTCTCACCCTACGTCTACCTGGGTCTCGCGCTCGGCATCGTCGTCGTGTATCTGGCGATGTCGATCAACGTGTACCTGGAGTCGACCGTCTTCGGGGTCTTCAAGATTTCGTACGGGCGCATCGGACCGACGGAAGTGCGCTTGATTCTCATTCTGTTCAATACGATCTGCGCGGTGACCTCGGGATGGCCCTCACCGTTGCCCGTGCCGGTCAAAGTCGTCGCGAACTGGACGCTCGCCGTCGTGCTCGCGGGCATGGTAGCGCTGTTCGTGGGACGGTTCGCGCGCAATCTCTATCGCCTCGCCAAACTCGAGCCGCAGAGGTTCCGGTGGTGGGAACAGCGCTGAAACGACTCGCGGGCGCCGCAATCGCGCTCGTATGGCTGGCCACGTGCGCCCAGGCACAGACGGTGAGCGGGCAGTTGAGGGACAGCGTCAGCCGCGCACCATTGCAGTCCGCTTTCCTGACGCTGATCGACGAGCATGGCACCGAGCGGGCCCGCGCCATGACGAACCAGCGCGGCGAATTCACGCTGACCGCGCCGAGCGCCGGCACGTACCGGCTGCGGTCCAAGCGAATCGGATTTCGGCCCTACCTGTCGTCACCCCTCGTTCTAGGCTCGGGCCAAACCGTTTCTTTCTCTGCGGCGGTGGATCCGATCGCCGTGCCGCTCGACGAGGTGATCGTCGCCGGCGAGCGCCAATGCGATCTCGAGGCCGGCGCCTCGGTCGCGGCGCTGTGGGAGGAAGTCAAGGAAGCACTCGCGGCCGTCGCATGGACATCCAAGGCGCCCGGGTACTGGTACCAGGTCACGCAGTTCGAGCGCGAGCGTTTTTCACAGGACTTCCGCAAGGGCATCGACTCCGTCTGGCGCAGCTCCGGTTTTTACGAGGTGCCGTTTCGGAGCGTCCCGGCCGAGCAGCTCGAGCGCCACGGGTTCGTGGTCGTCGACGACGAGGGCTGGACGTACAACGAGCCTGACGCGGAGGTGCTGCTCAGCGAGCCGTTCCTGCGCACCCACTGCTTCGAAACGAAGATCGGCAAGGGTGAGACTGAGGGGCTCGTGGGTCTCGGGTTCTCCCCCGCCCGCTGCCGCCGTCTGCCCGACATCAACGGGACGCTGTGGGTGGACCGGCGCAGCGCCGAGCTGCGCCATCTCGAGTTCACGTACGTGCGGCTGCCGCAGGGACTGAACGCGCCCAGGGCCGGCGGGCGGGTCGAGTTCCTGCGCGTCCCGACGGGTGCCTGGATGGTGCGCGAGTGGATCATCCGGATGCCGATTGCCGAGGCGGCCCGAATGCCGACCGGCGGCATGACGTTCCCGCGCGTGGTTGGGCACCGCGAACGGGGTGGCGCGGCGCATCTGATTCGGACTACCGAGGGCGCGATCGTATACAGCTCCGGTGATACGGCGCAGCTAATCGCGGCTGCGGCCGCGTCCGGGTCCGCGCCCCCCCCGCCCCCCCCGCCCCCGCCCCCGCCCCCGCCCCCGCCCCCGCCTCCGGCGTTCCAGCCGCCCGCTCAGGCCGTCGATCAGACCCGGCCGGCGACGACGCGGTCGCGCTCGCGCGACATCCTCACACCGCAGGACTTCGCGCCCTCGTCCGCGAGCGACGCGTACGGCGTGGTCCAGCAGTATCGTCCCACCTGGCTGCGCTCACGCGGACCCACCAGCCTGCACGATCCGACGGCGGGCTCCGTGGTGGTGTACGTCGACGGAACGCGCTTGGGCGACGTGGAGCGGCTGCACGACATTCCGATCGCCGAGATCACCGAGATCCGGTTTCGCAGCTCGCAAGAAGCCACGATGCGGTACGGGCCTAATCATGGTGGTGGCGTGATCGAGGTGAGCACGCGCTAGCAGTCGGTCCCGCCGGGTAACATTCCCGCATGCTCGAGGCCGATCTCTGGAAGGCATTGGGACCCACGGCGGCACTGGCCACGGTGGGTCTCATCGTAGGAATCGCGCTGCAATTCCTCATCCTGCCTGGAACGCGGCGCAGTCGCTCGTGGATCGGCGACCTTCTCAATGCGGTCCTGCGTGGACCGATCGTCCTGTGGTGCGTGGCGGCGGGACTTTATCTCGCGACCGAAATCCTGACGATCCAACGCCGGTTCGTGACCGGGCTTCGCACCACGCTGTTCGTCGTCGTCGTGCTGTCGATCAGCTGGTCCGTGGCGCGATTGATCGGCGCCGTCATCGCGCATCTCGCGCGGCCGCTCGCGGGCAGCATGGCGTCGGCGACACTGCTCGTGAACATCGTCCGGCTGATCGTGCTGAGCTTCGGCATTCTGGTCGTGCTGCAGACGCTCGGCGTGTCGATCACGCCGCTGCTCACGGCGCTCGGCATCGGCGGCCTCGCCGTCGGCCTCGCGCTGCAGGATACGCTCGCGAATTTCTTCGCGGGTATTCACATCCTCTCCTCGCGCCAGGTGCGCCCGGGCGATTACGTCCGGCTCGCCACCGGGGAGGAGGGCTACATCCAGGACGTCACCTGGCGGTACACGACGATCCGGCAGCTCGGGAACAACCTCAGCATCGTCCCGAACGCGAAGCTCGCGACGACGGTGCTGACGAACTTCTATCTGCCGATCCGGGAGACCTCAGTCCTCGTTGACGTGACGGTAGCGAATGACAGCGACCTCGCCCGTGTAGAGCACGTGTCGGTCGACGTCGCGAGGAACGTCATGCAGGACCTTGCCGGCGGGGTCGCGGGGTTCGAGCCGTTCGTACGGTACTCGGCGTTCGCAAAGCCCGGAATCGCGTTCACGATCGCGATGCGCGGGCGCGAGCTGATGGACCAGCGTCTGGTCCGGCACGAGTTCATCAAACGTCTCCAGGAGCGTTTCCGCTCGGAGGGCATTCAGATTCTGTAATTAAGACCCGCGCGACACCTCGGGGGTTCGCTGGTGTACGGCGACTGTCTCCCAACTCACGAGGAATGAAATGGCGAATCAATTGAAGGGTCACCGGGTGGCGATTCTGGCGGTCGATGGGGTCGAGCGGGTCGAGCTGACCGAACCGAAGCGCGCGCTGGACGCCGAGGGCGCGCAGGCCACGGTGATCTCGTCCAAGAGCGGCGAAATCAAGTCGTGGGAGCACGATCACTGGGGCGACCAGATTCGCGTCGATCAGACGTTCGACAAGGCCGATCCGGCCGAGTTCGACGCGCTGCTCCTGCCGGGCGGCGTGATCAATGCAGACACCATCCGGATGGAGAAGAAGGCGGTGGAGTTTGTGAGCGCGATGGCGCGCGACGGGAAGCCGATCGCCGTGATCTGTCACGGTCCCTGGATCCTGATCGAGGCGGGCGTGGTGCGCGGCCGCACGATGACGTCCTGGCCTTCGCTGAAGACCGACCTGCAGAACGCCGGCGCGAAGTGGGTCGACCAGGACGTGGTGACCGACAAGGGCCTCGTCTCGAGCCGCAAGCCGGCCGACCTCCCGGCCTTCAGCCGCAAGCTGATCGAGGAGATCGGCGAAGGCAGCCATGCCGCGCGCCGCGCCGCGTAGCGCCGCGGATTTCCCCGGCTCCTAGATCACTTCTTCTCGGGGACGACCCAGTAGTAGACGGTGCTCGAGCCGACCTGCTGCTCGGCCACCGGCTTCCAGTCGCCCATGTCG
>DASSUS010000141.1:0-4157 GCA_035706765.1 Gemmatimonadales bacterium | reverse complement strand
TGCCGCGGGCGTGCCGAACGTCGTCGAGGTGAACCCGCTTCCGGGCATTCTTCCGAACCCGGCGGACAACTCGTGCTTCCCGAAAGCCGCGCGCGCCGCCGGCATGAGCTACGACGAGCTCATTCAGCGGTGTCTCTTGCTCGCGGCTGAACGCCAGGGTGTTTCGCTCGCGGCGCCCGCCCGTCCTATCGGTGCACACGGCGCCGGTGGAGCGCGGACGGGGCCGAGGGTCGCCGCACAGCGGTGATCGTGCACTTCGACCAGGTGGAAGGGGAACGTTCATGAAGGTTGCGCTGCTCTTCGACGGCATCTCGGCGCTCGGCAAGTCACCCGACTTGGCGATCCTCGAAACCGTCGAGGCCGTGGAGACCGCCCTCGCCGATGACGCGCACGACGTCGTGCGCGTGCCGGTGAACCCCGATGCCCGGTGGATCGAGCGCCTGCGCCGCGGGAAGTTCGACTTCGCCTTCAATCTCTGCGAGAGCATCGACGGCACCGCCGCGCTCGAGCCGCCGGTCATCGGCGTCCTCGAGCTCCTCGCGATCCCGTACTCGGGCAGCTCGAGCTGGACCACCTCGATCTGCCTCCGCAAGCACGTCGTCAACACCCTGCTCGGGAGCGTCGGCCTTCCCGTGCCGCGCTGGGGACTGTCGCGTCCCGAGACGCCGCCCCCCACCGTCGGGTTCCCGGCGATCTGCAAGCCCGCCGCCGAAGACGCATCCATCGGCGTCGAGCAGCGCTCCGTCGTCCGCACCATGAAGGCGCTCACCGCCCGCCTCGAGGCGATGCACGAGCGCTGGTCCGATGTGGTCGTCCAACGCTTCATCGACGGCCGCGAGATCAACGTCGGCATCGTCGGCAACACCGTGCTGCCGATCGCCGAGATCGATTTCAGCGGGATGCCCGCGAACCTCTGGAAGATCGTCTCGTACCGCTCGAAGTGGGAAACGGGGTGCGAGGAAGATCTGGGCTCCGTGCCGCAGTGCCCGGCCGATCTCCCGGCGGCGCTGTGCGCCGAGATCGAGCGCATCGCGCTCGCGGCGTGGCGCGTCGTCAGCGGCACCGGCTACGGCCGCGTCGACATGCGCATCGATCGCGCCGGTCGGCCGTGGATCCTCGAGGTCAACGCCAATCCGGACTTTTCGCCTGATGCCGGCCTCGCGCGCATGGCGCGCGTCGCCGGTCTCTCGTACGCCGACCTCGTGCGCCGCATCGTCGAGCACGGCCTCGACCGGCCGCGGCTCGATTCCGATCAGTGGGCGCTCTCGTGGGCTCTCTCCGGCTACGACGCCCACCAGATCGCCGCGGCGCAGCGCTGAGCCACCGAACGACCATGTCCGCCCTGCGTGCCGCCGGACTGCAGCCCACCCATCGTGGACGTGTCGCGGAGATCCTCCGCAGCACGCAGCTCTTCCGCGATGAGGAGGTCGACGTCGCGCTCGAGCTCTTCGACGAAGGATCGCTGAAGCCGAACACCGACTACTCGCTCCTCGGCCTCTTCGATGACGCCGGCGCGCTGATCGGCTTCGCCTGCTACGGCCCGACGCCCGATACCGACCGGACCTACGACCTCTACTGGATCGCCGTCCATGCCGAGGCTCAAGGGGCGGGCGCGGGCACGGTGTTGTTGAACGAAGTGGAACGGCGGCTGCGCGATGACGACGCGCGGCTGCTGGTGATCGAGACCTCGTCACGTGCCGACTACGCGGCGACGCGCGGGTTCTATGCGCGGCGCGGCTACGTCGAGGCCGCGCGCGTCGGCCACTTCTACGCGCCGGATGATGACCGAATCATCTTCACCAAGCGGTTCGTGCGCCCCCGGGAGGGGGCCGGAGTGGTGTCATGAGCGAATGGCAGCGGATTCTGCGGGATGGCGCAGTCGACACCCTGGAGAAGCTGGCCGACAAGTTCGGCCGCGACGCGATCGACGTCGAAGCCCTCAAGCCGGCGTTCGAGAACTTCCAGATGCGCATCACCCCCGCGGCGCTCGATCGGATCAAGGAAGTCGGCGACCCGATGTGGAACCAGTACGTCCCGACGGTGCAGGAGCTCGACATCGTCGACGGGATCATCGACTCTCTGGATGAAGACGGCGACTCGCCGGTCCCGAACATCACGCATCGCTACCCGGACCGCGTGCTGTTCCTGGTGAGCCCGGTCTGCGCCAGCTATTGCCGGTTCTGCACCCGCCGCCGCAAGGTCGGCGACCCGGAGAAGATCCCGCTCAACCAGTACGACTCGGCCTTCGAGTACATCCGGAGCCAGCCGCAGGTCCGCGACGTCATCCTCTCCGGCGGCGATCCGATGATGTTGAGCGATCGCCGGCTCGAGTACATCTTCGAGAACCTCCGCGCGATCCCGCACGTCGAGATCATCCGCATCGGCAGCCGCATCACCTCGCACCTCCCCGAGCGCATCACCCCGGAGTTCTGCGAGATGGTGCAGAAGTACCACCCGGTGTGGATGAACACGCACTTCAACCACCCCGACGAGCTGACCCCCGCCTCGCGCAAGGCCCTCGACATGCTCGCCAAGGCCGGGATCCCGCTCGGCTGCCAGACGGTGCTGCTCCGCGGCGTCAACGACGACCCGGACACGATGAAGCGCCTGATGCACGAGCTGCTCAAGGCGCGCGTCCGCCCCTACTACATCTACATGGCCGACCAGGTCGCCGGCGGCGAGCACTTCCGCACGACGGTCCAGAAGGGCCTCGAGATCATCAAGGCGCTCCGCGGCTGGACCTCCGGCCTCGCCGTGCCGCACTTCGTGATCGACTCCCCCGGCGGCGGCGGCAAGGTGCCCCTCCTCCCCGAGTACGTCGAGGAGATCACCGACACCGAGGTCATCTTCCGCAACTACGCCGGCGAACGCTACGTCTACAAGCAGCCCAAGCACCGCGGCGGCTGCGGCGTGACGACCGAGCCGGTCGAGACCCCCGACATCGTGCCGATCGAGATCGGGAAGGTGGCAAAGAAAAAGCCGGCGGTGAACGGCGCGAGAAAGCGAAAGCGCTCGGCGGCGAGCGGCTAGTGGACTGAGAGTGAGTTTCTGATGGCACGAACGCGGCGCTTCGGGTTGTCGTAGATCCACTGGAATGGCTGCGCCGTCTTGTTATGCAGGGCGATGTACTGCCGCAGTTTCTTCCGGAGGTCCGGCACGGAGGTGAAGATGCCGCGCGCGATGACGTCGCGCTCGATCTTCGCGAACCAGAGCTCCACTTGATTGAGCCACGAGCTGTAGGTCGGTGTGAAGTGGAAGTGCACGTGCGGGTGGGCCGCCTGCCACGCCCGCACCGCCTGGGTCTTGTGCGCGGACAGGTTGTCGAGGATCACGTGCAACTCCTGGCGCCGCCGGTAGCCCGCCACGACCCGGTCCATGAACGCGAGGAAGTCCGCGCTCGTGTGGTGCGCGGCGGGCATCCCCGCCACGCGGCCCGTCGCCACCTCGAGCGCCGCGTAGAGCGACAGCGTGCCGTGCCGGTAGTACTCGAACCCGTGGCGCTCGGCGCGCCCGGGCGAGAGCGGCAGCACCGGGTCGACGCGGTCCAGGGCCTGGATCGCCGTCTTCTCGTCGACGCAGAGGACGACCGCGTGCTCCGGGGGCTCGAGGTAGAGGGCGATGATGTCGGCCGCCTTCTGCTCGAACTCGGGGTCGGTGGTCGCGACGTAGCGCTCGAGCCGGTGGGGCTTCAGCCCGGCGCGCCGCCACACCTGCAACACGGTCCAATTACTCACGCCGACCCGCGCGGCCAGCCGCCGCGACGTCCAGTGGGTGAGGGGCGTGGGCGGCGGTTCCTCTCGCGTTATGCGGAGGATGCGCGCTTCGACGGCGGGCCTGAGCCGGTGGTCCTGCCGCCCCGCGCGGGCGTCGTCGGCGAGGGCGAGCACGCCCCCGTCGCGGAAGCGCCGTTTCCAGCGCGCCACGAACCGATCTGTCACGGCGAGCGCGGTACACACGGCGCTGTAGCTGTGCCCGTCGGCGAGGAGGAGAATGCAGCGCGCGCGACGCGCGATACCGGCGGGCGTGGTCGTGGCGCGGATAACGCGTTCGAGATCGGCGCGTTCCGCCGCAGTGAGTGTGAGCTCCATAGGCGCGGTAAACATGCCCACGCCCACTGCAAGACGGATGCTATACGCATCTTACTCTCAATCCACTAG
>DASSUS010000140.1:0-7216 GCA_035706765.1 Gemmatimonadales bacterium | reverse complement strand
AGCGGTCGGCCTGCATCTGCTTCAGCTCCGCAAACTTCCCGTGCACATCCGCGCCGAGCGCCTGCTTCAGGAAGCTGCTGCCCTGATGAAGCCGGATCGCGTCGTAGATGTTATCCGAGAGGTACTTCGCGCCGCCGGCCTTCGCCTCGTCGATCGGTCCTTCGAGCCCGGTCTTGAAGATCGTGTAGATCGCGAGGTACGGATTCGCGTCCGGCGCGATCGAGCGAACTTCGACGCGCTTGGAGCGCTCGTTGCCGAGTGGAATGCGGATCATGGAGCCGCGGTCGATCGGTGACGCCTTGATCTGGTTCGGGGCCTCGAAGTGCGGGTCGAGCCGTCGATAGCTGTTCACGCTCGAGTTGAGCAACAGGCAGATCTCCGAGCCGTTGGAGAGGATTCGCTTGATGAAGTCCCAGCCCGCCGCCGACAGCTGATCCTGGCCCTTCTCGTCCCAGAACAGGTTCTTGCCTTTGCGCGCGACCGACACGTTGGTGTGCATCCCGTTGCCGTTGACGCCCGTCACCGGCTTGGGCAGGAAGCAGGCGGTCATGTCCATGCGCGCCGCGACCTGGCGCGACAGCAGCTTGTACAGCTGCACCTGATCGGCGGCGATCACCGCCTCCGCGTAGTTGTAGTTCATCTCGAACTGCGAAGGCGCGACCTCGGGATGGTCCTTCTCGTTCTGGAATCCCATCGCGCGCTGCACTTCCGCCGACGTGTCGATGAACAGGCGCAGCGCGTCGCCCGGCAGCGAATGGTAGTAGCCGCCGGTCGAGATGAATTCGAATTTCCCGGTCTCGTGATAGCGCCGCTCCGCATCGCGGCCCTTGAACAAAAAGCCCTCGATCTCATTCGCGGCATAGCAGGTCGTGCCGTCCTTGGCGAACAGCTTCTCCGTGTATTGCTTCAGCAGCCCGCGCGAGTCGGCGGCGTAGGGCGCGCCGTCGCGCTCCAGCACTTCCGCCATCGCGAGCACCTTGCCCGGCCCGAACACGTCGGCGGGGAGCCAGTAGAACGCGGGCCAGTCCACGCGCAGTCGCAGGTCGGATTCCTGCTGGCGCGAAAAGCCGCGGATCGACGACCCGTCGAACGTGAGGTTGTCGACCGAGCCGAGCAGGAACTTCTTGTCGTAATCGAGCATGTGGAACCGGCCTTCGAGGTCCGTGAAGCAGACCGTGACGGCCTTGATGCGTTTCTCGTCCGTGAGGTACTTGAGGCGTTCTTCCTGGATCTTGTCGGAAGCGACGCGGTCCAGACGCTGTTTCTTGGCCGCGAGATTGCGGTCCTCGAGCTCGTCGTAGGGGATCTCGAGGAAATCACGGAGTACAGTAGTCATGCCCACTTTTGGAATAAGGGTGAGACAGCGGTGATCCTGCGACACAAGAAATTAGACGCCGAATCGAAGCCCCGATAGCGGGGGAGAGAGGCGACAACTTGCGGCGCATGAGGCGGGGTGTAGACGAGGCCGTCCCGCCCCCCGTCCCCTCGTCCCCCCCCATCCCCCCTCCCGGGCCCCCCGATAGGCGGTAGCGTTGAAGCCATGAATCGATCCGCCTGGTATCGTTGGGACGACCTCCCGATCGAGGAAGTCAACCCGCAACTCTCCCGTCGCCTGATCACCGGCGACCAGATGATGCTCACCCACGTCTACCTGAAGAAAGGGTGCATCGTCCCCAAGCATTCCCATCACAACGAGCAGCTGACCTACGTGCTCGAGGGGGCGCTCAAGTTTTTCGTTGGCGACGCAGAGCCGCGCGAAGAGGTGGTGGTCAGCGCCGGCGAAGTGCTCTTTTTGCCGGGCAATGTCCCGCATGAGGCGCACGCCCTCGAGGACACGCTCGACGTGGACATCTTCTCGCCGCCGCGCGCCGACTGGTTGCAGAAGACAGACGCGTATCTTCGGAAAAAGTGATCGCGCTCCTGCTCCTCGCTCACACCCTGCTCGCACAGGCTCCCGCTCGTCCGGTCTTGATTCGCGGCGCGCTCGTCGTGGACGGATCAGGCAGTCCGGCGCGCTCCGCCGACGTGCGGATCGTCGGGATGACGATCCGGCAAATCGGCAAGCTCACCCCCGGTCCCGGCGATTCTGTCGTCGACGCGCGCGGGCTCGTGCTCGCGCCCGGGTTCATCGACACCCACAGCCATCACGACCGCGGCCTAGACTCGGACCCCGGCGCCCTCGCGGTGGTGAGCCAGGGGGTCACGACGATCGTCGTCGGCCAGGACGGCTGGTCGAGCTTCCCGCTCGCCGACTGGTTCGCCCGGCGCGAGCGACGGCCGGCCGCCGTGAACGTCGCGTCCTACGTCGGCCACGGCCGGTTGCGCGACATGGTGATGGGCATGGACTTCAAGCGTCCGGCCACCAGCGCCGAAATCCGGCACATGGCCGCGCTGCTCGACGGCGAAATGGGCGCCGGCGCCCTCGGCCTCTCGAGCGGACTCGAATACGATCCCGGGATCTATTCGGCCACCGACGAGCTGGTCGCGCTGGCCCGCGTCGCTGCACGGCACGGCGGCCGCTACATCAGCCACATTCGAAGCGAGGATCGCCACTTCTGGGCGGCGGTCGATGAGCTGATCGCGATCGGCCGGCAAACGGGGATCCCGGTCCAGCTTTCACACGCCAAGCTCGCCATGCGGCCGGTGTGGGGCCGCGCCGACAGTCTCATCGGCGTCCTGGACCGCGCGCGAGCCTCCGGCGTCCACGTCACGCTCGACATCTATCCGTACACCTACTGGCAATCGACGCTGACCGTCCTGTTTCCCGAGCGGAACTTCCAGGACACGGCGGAGGCGCGGTTCGCGCTCACGGAAGTCACGACGCCCGACAGCGCGATCCTGGGCGACTTCGAACCGGATACATCGCTCGCCGGCAAGAGCATCGCGGAAATCGCGGCGCTGCGGGGCACGGACCCGGCGGTCACGCTGATGGATCTGATCGCCGAGGCTGGGAAGCCGAAGCCCGACGGCGGGAGCTACGACGAAAGCGTCGTGGCGGTGAGCATGGTGCAGCCGGACATCGATCGACTGTGGCGCTGGCCGTTCGCGAACGTGTGCAGCGACGGATCGCTCGCGGGCGCGCACCCACGCGGCTTCGGGGCCTTCCCGCGCTTCTTCCGCATGGCGGTGCGGGAGCGACGCGTGTTGTCGCTCGAGGAGGCGGTGCGGCGCGCGACCTCGCTCGCTGCCGAGAACGTCGGGATTTCGAGCCGCGGCCGGATCGCGCCGGGCTTTTATGCCGATCTCGTGCTACTCGACACCCTGGCGCTCACCGATCGTGCTACGCCCAAGCAGCCTCATCTCACGTCGAGCGGGGTCCGCGCCGTGTGGGTGAACGGCTCGCTCGTTTTCAACGGCGCCGTTACCGGAGCGCTCCCGGGTCGGGTCATCCGGCGACGCTGACTCTTCCGAACGCCACGCCGTTTCGCTCAGGTCCCGCCAGCGCAACGGCGCCTCCCACGACGAACACCAGCGCCGCCGAGAGCGCCATCGTCTGCGCGTACGTCGCGTGTGCCGCGAACAGCGCCTGCACGTGCGGGATCTGGCTCGCGAGCGCCACGCCGCACTGATACGCGAAGCCCGGCAGGAAGCCCCGCACCCCGTCGGGGGCGAGCTCGTTGATGTGCGCAGGGATCACTCCCCACGCACCCTGGACGAAGAATTGCATGATGAAGGCGCCGATCACGAGCAGCGGCGTCGCCGGGGCGAACGCCCACAGCGGAATCGCGATCAGCGCCCCCAGAAGCGCGAGACCTATGGTGCGGCGCCGTCCCAGGCGGTCGGAGTACAGGCCGAGCAGCACGCCCCCGACGAGCGCCCCGACCTGCGAGAATGCCGTCACGGCTGCCCGCGCGCGGGCCCCCAAACCCCAGTCGCGCTCGAGGAAGGTCGGGTACATGTCCTGCGTGCCGTGGGACACCATGTTCATCATCGCCATCAGCACTGTGATGTACAGGAAGAGCTTCCAATGCGACGCGATCGCGCGGCCGAGGTGCGACCACGTGGCGTGTCTCGTTTCGCGCCAGACCTCCGATTCCTGCACGCGGACGCGGACGAAGATCGCCAGCAGCGCGGGAATGCCGCCGATGAAGAACAGCGGCCGCCACCCCCAGATCGGGAACACGAGCAGATAGCAGAGCGCGGCGAGGAGGTAGCCGGCGGCATAGCCTTGCTGCAGCAAGCCGGACACGAGCCCGCGCAGCCGCGGCGGCACCTTCTCCATGACGAGTGACGCCCCGACGCCCCACTCGGCGCCCATCCCGATGCCGAACAGCGCGCGCAGGATCAGGAACGTGGTGTAGTTCTGCGCCAGCCCCGTCAGCACTTCGACAATCGAGAAGAACACCAGATCGATCATCAGCGGGATCTTGCGCCCGTAGCGATCGGCCAAGAGACCGAAGATGAAAGCGCCCACCGGCCGGAACGCGAGCGTGAGCGTGATCGAGAGCGCGATCGCCGCGTCGGACTTGCCGAAGTCCTTCGCGATCGCGGTCAGCGTCATGACGACGAGGAAGAAATCGAACGCGTCGAGCGTCCACCCAAGGAAGCCAGCGACGACTGTGGCGTTCCGGTCCCGCGCCGGACCGGGGGCGGGGGCGGGGGCGGGGGCGGGGGCGGGTGAGCTCATGGCGCTCTAGATTACACTCCTTCGCTCGATCCCACGACCCGGAGGGCTGAATGACCGATCGCCGCGCCTTTCTCGGCGCCGTTGCCACGCTGAGCGCAGGGACGATGCTACATCTCGACGGCCACGCTGCATCCGACGCGTGGCTCGATCGGCTCAAGGGAAAGCATCGCCAGCTGTTCGACGCGCCCGACCCGGAGGGTGGAACAATCCTGCGGCACGTGCGCAACTACTTCGACTCCTGGCGCGACGACTACGGAGTCGCGGAGCGCGACGTCAGCGTGGTGATCGCGCTGTACGCGCGCACCACGCCACTCGCGCTGCAGGATGCGATGTGGGCGAAATACCAGCTCGGGGCAGCGCTGAACTTGACCGATCCCATGACCACCGCGCCGCTCGCCCGTAACTACTTCGCTCATCCGCAGCCCGGCGACCCGGTGGCCGACGGCACGCCGGAGAGCTCGATCGAATCGCTGCAGAAGCGCGGCGCGGCGTTCGTCGTGTGCAACAACGCGCTGAAACGGTGGTCAGCCCGGCTGGAGAAGGAAGGAAAGGGGAGCGCCGCGGCGATTCACGACGATCTCGTAGCGCACGTGCTGCCCGGCGTCACGGTGGTGCCGGATGTGCTGATTGCGATGACCAAGGCGCACGAGCGCGGGTTTGCATACACGCGCTCGTGAGGCGCGTCAGGAGGTGCTGAGACCCCGCCGTTGCACGATGTAGCTGTCGAGCAGGATGAACGCCGAGAACAGCTCGGCGAGCACGATGAACGTGAGGAACAATGCGATGCCGGTGCGTCCCAGGCCCCACGCCGCCGCGACCACGAGGACTACACGCCAGACGCGAAAGGCGATGGGAGCGAGCAGGGCCCAGCGTGCCCACTCCTGGCCCCAGTAGAGCGCGGCGCAGAGTACGATCACGATAGCCAGGGGCACCAGCCGGGCGGGCGTGGCGAGCGGGCCAATAAAGAAGAGGAAAGTGAAGAAAAGGGTGGCCTCTGCAATCAACAGCAGGCCCATGGCGGTAGTCAGGTCGGTTCTGGACGACGGCATCTGTACCCCCAGCTTCGGGAAGGCTTCTACGCTAACCATCGGCTCCATCTCTCAGGAGTGACGAGGCTCACGTGATGCATATCCTCTTGTGCTCGCTCCTGCTCGGCGGCGCCTCGTGCCAGCGCCCCGACCGCGTCGTCGCCGTGACGGTCGACGACCTGCCCGCGGTCTCCGTGTCGAGTGACTGGAAGGCTGCAACGGGGCGCCTGCTCGCGAACCTGCGCGCGCACAACGTGCCGGCGATCGGCTTCGTCAACGAAGGAAAGCTGTATCAGGGTAGCGTGCTCGATTCCAACCGCGTCGCGCTGCTGTCGGAGTGGTTGGAGGCGGGGCACGAGCTCGGCAATCACACCTTTGCGCATCGCGGGGCGCATCAGACGCCGCTCGCTGAGTACCTCGATGGGATCGCGCGCGGCGAGGTCGTCACGCGCGAGCTCTCGCGCCGCTCAGGCCGGGCCTACCGGTATTTCCGTCATCCCCAGCTGCACGCGGGGCGCACGCTCGAGTATCGCCGCGCCGTGGAGCGCTACCTGACCGACCACGGGTACGTCATTGCCCCGGTCACGGTCGACAATCAGGAATGGGTCTACGCGCGGGCGTACGTGAACGCCAAAGAGCGGGGCGACACCGCGCTGATGCAGCGCGTGGTGCGCTTCTATTTCCGGCACCTGGATAGCGCGTTTGCGTACTCGGAAGGACTGTCTCGCACTCTGTTTGGGCGGGAGATTCCGCTCGTCCTGCTCTTGCACGCGAACGAATTGAATGCCGATCACCTCGGCACCGTGTTGAGCCGGCTCGAAGCCCGCGGCTACCGGTTTGCGAAGCTGGAGCAGGTGCTCGCGGATACGGCGTACCGTGCTCGCGACATGTACGTCGGGCCTTCGGGGATGTCATGGCTCATCCGCTGGGCAGAGACGCGCGGCATCGCGATCCCGGGCGAGCCGCGCGAGGAGCAATGGGTCAACGAGCTGGCGCGCTAGCGCGTGGCGTACCTGCTCGCGCTGCTGTCGGCCGGCTTTTACGGCGCCGCTGATTTCACCGGCGGGCTCGCCACGCGCCGCGCGGCGGCGCTCCCGGTCGTTTTCATTTCGCAAGCGTGCGGGCTCGTTCTCGTGGCGCTCGCGATCCCGCTCCTGCCGCGTGCCACCCCAAGCGGCGCCGATCTCTGGTGGGGCGCCGCCGCGGGGGTCGCCGGCGGCATCGGCGTCGGCTTGCTGTACCGCGCGCTCGCGACCGGAACGATGTCTGTGGTCGCGCCGGTCACCGCCGTTACCGCCGTCGCCCTTCCAGTCCTCACCTCGATCGTCCTCGGCGAGCGTCCGCACGCGCTGACGGTCGTCGGGATCGTGCTGGGCATCGCATCCATCGTGCTGGTAAGCCGTGCCCCTTCCTCCTCGACCGGAGCCAGGCAAGAGGTGAAGACCGCCGGAATCGGCGCCGCCCTGATTGCCGGCGTGGCCATTGGGATCTTCCTGATCGCCCTCGCGCAGACCAACAGGAATGCGGGCCTCTGGCCGCTGTTGACCGACCGGATCGCGTC
>DASSUS010000139.1:0-13120 GCA_035706765.1 Gemmatimonadales bacterium | reverse complement strand
CAGCGCCCGCGCGATCAGCTCGCGCTCGTAATTGTCGAGTGTTTCGCTGAGCGCGATATCGCGCCACGGCGTGTCCGAGTCGGTCGGCAGGACCGCCGGCAGCAGCGCGCCGTCCTGCGGCAGCACGCGCGCCACATCGTCCGCGGTGATCACGTCGGATGTCGCGAGGATCGCCATGCGCTCGACGATGTTGGCGAGCTCGCGCACGTTTCCGGGCCAGCCGTAGGCTGCGAGCAGCGGCACCGCGCCGGAATCGAACTTCACCGGCCGCCCGAGCCGGGCGGAGCAGCGGTCGGCGAAGTGCTTGACCAGCGGCGCGACGTCTTCCGGTCGCTCCCGCAGCGGCGGAATGTGGATCGGGATCACGTTGAGGCGGAACAGCAGGTCTTCGCGGAACTGATTCTGGCGCACGGCGGTCTTCAGGTCCTTGTTCGTCGCCGCGAGCACGCGCACGTCGACCTCGAACGGGCGCTCGCCGCCGACGCGCTCCACGACGCCGCTCTCGAGCACCCGCAGCAGCTTGGCCTGCGCTTCGGCGCCGAGGTCCCCGACTTCATCGAGGAACAGCGTGCCGCCGTCGGCGAGCTCGAAGCGGCCCTGCCGCCGCTCGGTGGCCCCGGTAAACGCGCCGCGCTCGTGCCCGAACATCTCCGACTCCACGAGATCGCGCGGCAGCGCGGCGCTGTTCACCGTGACGAACGGCTTGTTGCCGCGCGGGCTCAGCCGGTGGATCGCCGAGGCCACGAGCTCCTTGCCTGTGCCCGATTCCCCCGTGATCAACACACGCGACTCGGTCGGCGCGACGCGGGCGATCAGGGCGCGCAGCTCCACCATCGCCAGGCTCGAGCCGACCAGCGGGTCGGCGTGACCGAGCTGCTCGTGCAGCCGCTTGTTTTCGGCGCGCGTGCGGCTCAGCTCGAGCGCGCTGCGCAGCGCCACGAGCACGCCCTCGGGCGTCAGCGGTTTTTCCAGGAACTGGAACGCGCCGAGCTTCGTCGCGCGCACCGCGTCGGCGAGGTTCGCTTTGCCGCTCATCATGACGACGGGGATATGAGGCGCCCGCTTGCGGATCTGCTCGAGGGTCGCGAGCCCATCGGGTCCCGGCGGCATCATCAGATCGAGCAGCACGACGTCGGGCGAGTCTTCGAACAGCCGGGTGAGCGCCAGGTTGCCGTCGGGCGCTTCGACGGTTTCATAGCCGTCGGACTGGAGCAGCGCGCCCACCATGCGGCGGATGTTTGCTTCGTCGTCGACGAGGAGGACGCGAGGGCTCATAAGGGGCGAGGGCGGTCGAGGGCGGTCGAGGGCGGTGGAAAGACGATCGAGAACGTCGCGCCACCGCCCGGCGTCTCGCCGACGCTGATGGTCCCGCGGTGCGCTTCGAGTGTGACGCGCACGAGCGCGAGCCCGAGACCGGTGCCGTCATCCTTGGTCGTGAAGTAGGGCTCGAAGACCTTTTGCCGGTATTCGGCGGGAATGCCGGGACCGTGATCGGCGATGGTGACGGCAAGCCCGGCCGCGTCGCCGCTCACCGTGACGTCGATCGCGCCGCTGCCTTGCATCGCCTCGGATGCGTTGCGGTAAATGTTCGAGAATGCGCGGCGCAGCGGCTCGTAGTGACCGAGGACGCTGTGCGCTCCGCCATTCGCGCGGACCGAGACGCGCACGCCTTCGGGTACCCCGGTGCGGCCCAGCTCTTCGAGCAGCTCGACCAGATCGACCTCGCTCTGCGGCCCCTCGGGGAGCCGGCCGAATTCGGAGAATTCTTTCGCCAGGCGCTCGAGCCGGTCCGTCTCGGCGACCAGGACCTGGATCGCCGTTTCCGCCCGGCCGCCCGTCTGACCGCCCGGCCGTCCGAGTTGATCCACGGCGATCCGCATCGACGTCAGCGGATTCTTGATCTCGTGCGCGACCCGGCGCGCCACCTCACGGAATGCGCGCAGGCGCTCCGCTTCCAGCTCGCGCTCGCGCGCCGCCTGCAGCGCCGCGGCCAGCTCGCGCAACGCCTGGCGCAGCGCCTCGAACTCGGGGGCGCCGCGACTGGGCGGGCCGCCCGGCAGCGCTTCGTTGCGCCGGATCAGCTGCGTCCACCCGACCAGCTCGTCGATGGGGCGCGAGAGCTGGCGCGAGAGGTGGCCGGCGAGATTCACGGCGGTGTACAAGGCGGCCACGCCGAGCAGCAGGATCACGACGGCGAAGCCGGCCGTGTAGTAGCGCAAGAACGTCTCGGCGCGACGGGCAAGGCTCACCGATGCCGAAACCTCGCTCAGGTGCTGGCGCACGAGCTCGCGCTCCCGCACGCTCAGGTGCAATGTGTCGACGCCCTCGCGCAGCACGCGGGCAGTGGCGGCGACCCGCTCGGTCGAGGCGCGCGCGCCGGCGGCCGGTAGCAGCCTGCGGGCCGAGACGACCCAGCCCGCGACCGCCAGCACCGTCGGGACGGCGGTCATGACGACCAGAATGAGGAAGATCCGGCGCCGGAACGGCAAAGCCATGCGGCCGAATCTAGGGAATCCCATCCCCTGTGACAATTCGACACGCCGAAGCCGACGTGCGGCGTGCGTGCGTGCGGCGCTGCAAGTTAGCCTTCGTGCGCGCGCAACCAGCACATCTGCGCCCCACGCCACACGTCCACACGCCGCACGTCCTGGGAGAGTCAATGAAGAGCCATACGCACTACCTCTGGTTCAACACGAAGCAGCGCCAGGAAATCATCGACATCACCGATGAAGTCGAGCAGCAGGTGGAGGCGAGCAAGGTACAGGAAGGGTTCGTGCTCGTGAGCGCGATGCACATCTCCGCTTCGGTGTTCGTCAACGATCACGAATCGGGATTGTGGCACGACATCCTGAAATGGCTCGAGGGGACGATCGCGCCCTGGGATCCGAAGCGTTATCGCCATAACGAAACGGGAGAAGACAACGCCGCCGCGCATCTGCGCAGCCTCACGATCGGGCACGAAGTGATCGTGCCGATTACCGCCGGCAAGCTGGACTTCGGGCCGTGGCAGCGGGTGTTTTATGGCGAGTGGGATGGCCAGAGAAAGAAGCGCGTGATCATCAAAGTCCTGGGAGAGTGACATGATTCGGGTGCAACCGATCGTGCTCGAAGGGCGGGGCATCCGGCTCGAGCCGCTGAAAGAGGAGCACGCGGAGGCGCTCGCCCAGGCGGCGGCGGACGGCAAGCTGTGGGAGCTCTGGTTCACCGCGGTCCCGGGGCCGGAGAAGACGCGCGAGTACATCGCCGCCGCGCTCGAGGGACAGCGCGACGGCCACATGCTCCCGTGGGTCGTCCGCGACGTGGCGAGCGGCGCCGTGATCGGCTCGACGCGCTACCACGACATCATCCCCGCGGTCGATCGTGTGGAGATCGGGTACACCTGGTACGCGCAAAGCCGCTGGCGCACAAACGTCAACACGACGTGCAAGCTCCTGCTGCTGACGCACGCGTTCGAGCAGCTCGGCTGCAAAGTGGTCGGACTGCGGACCGACAACTTCAACTTCCGTTCGCAGCGGGCGATCGAGGGGCTCGGCGCCAAGAAGGACGGCGTCATCCGGCATCATGCCGCGCGGCGCGACGGCACGGTGCGCGACAGCGTGATGTACAGCATTCTGGCGGCCGAATGGCCCGATGTGCGGCGCCACCTGGAGCTCCGGTTGCAGCGACACGAGAAAGAGGCACTTTAGGCGTCGATGGAACGCCGCTTCGGCCTGCTGCACGCCACAGCGCTCAACATGACGAACATGATCGGGATCGGGCCGTTCATCACGATCCCGCTGCTCATGTCCGCGCTCGGCGGTCCGCAGGCGATGCTGGGCTGGGCGGTCGCGCTGATCATCGTGCTGTGCGACGGGATGGTCTGGAGCGAGCTCGGCGCGGCGATGCCGGGTTCGGGCGGCTCCTTCAATTATCTGCGGCGCGGTTACGGCGAGCAGAAGCTGGGCAGGCTGATGGGCTTCCTGTTCGTGTGGCAGTTCATCTTCAGCGGCCCGCTCGAGATCGCCTCCGGCTACATCGGGTTCTCGCAGTACCTCGGCTACATCTGGAAGGGCATCACGAAACAGCAGACGATGCTGGTCGTCGTACTGCTGGGACTGTTGAACGTGGCGCTGCTGTATCGGCGGATCCGCTCGATCGCGACGATCACGCTCACGCTGTGGGTGGGGACGATCGTCACCGTGGCCGCGGTGATTCTCACCGGCGTCATCCATTTCGACGCGCGGATCGCGTTCGACTTCCCACCCGGCGCCTTCACGTTCTCCATCGGGTTCCTGCTCGGTCTTGGCGCCGCCTCGCGCATCGGCGTTTACGATTATCTCGGCTACTACGACGTCTGCTACATCGGCGACGAGGTGGAAAACCCGGGTCGAGTCATCCCCCGCTCGATTCTGCTCAGCACGATCGCCGTCGCGCTGATCTATGTGGCGATCAATTTCTCGATCATCGGCGTCGTGCCGTGGCGCCAATTCGTGCCCGCGGCCGAGCACCCCGAGTCGAACTTCATCGTCTCGACCTTCATGGAGCGGATCTTCGGATCGGGCGTGGCGACGGTCTTCACGGCGATGATTCTCTGGACCGCGTTCGGCTCCGTGTTCGCGCTGCTGCTCGGCTACTCCCGCATTCCGTACGCCGCCGCGCGCGACGGCTACTTCTTCAAGGTGTTCGCGCGCCTGCATCCCACGGGAGAGTTCCCGTACATCTCACTCGTCGTGCTCGGGGTGCTCGCGATCATCGCGGGGTTCGCGTCGCTGGGCGTGGTGATCGATGCCCTCGTGACCACGCGCATCCTCGTGCAGTTCATCGGGCAGATCGGCGCCGTCACGCTGCTGCGCCGCACCGCGCCCGACATGCCGCGCCCGTACCGGATGTGGCTCTATCCATTACCGAGCCTGATCGCGCTGGTCGGGTGGATCTTCGTGTTTGCGACGACGCCGCTGAAGGTCATCGGCTTCGGGCTTGGCGCGCTGCTGCTCGGAATCGTCTGTTTCGGAATCTGGTCGTGGAAGGCTCGCACCTGGCCGTTTGAAGAGAACGCGATGGCCGCTCACAGGAGCTGAAGCATGAATCGACGTGAGTTTGTGGCGACGACGGCGGCCCTGGCGGCCGCGCCCCGGTTTCAGGCGCCGACGGCAAAGCAGGAGACCGTCGTCCTGTTCCAGGGCGACTCCATCACCGATGCGGGCCGCGACAGAAACTCGAAGGACGCCAACACCGCCAGGGTCCTCGGCAACGGTTACCCGCTTCTGGCCGCTGCGGCGATGCTCGCGGCGCATCCGGACCGCGCGCTGAAATTCTACAACCGCGGCATCAGCGGCAACAAAGTCCCCGATCTGCAGGCGCGCTGGCGCGTCGACGCCATCGAGCTCCAGCCGGACGTGCTGAGCATCCTGATCGGCGTGAACGATTTCTGGCACAAGCTGGACCTGGGATACACCGGCAGCGTTCAGGATTACGAGCAGCAGTACACCGCGCTGCTGGACGAGACGCGGCAGGCGTTGCCGCGCACGCACCTGATCGTGCTCGAGCCGTTCGTGCTGCGCGTCGGCGCCGTCACGGACCGCTGGTTCCCGGAGTTCGACGAGCGCCGCGCCGCCGCGGCGCGAGTCGCGGCGAAAGCGCGCGCCAGCTTCGTTCCGCTGCAAGCGGAGTTCGATCGGCGCACGCGCTCGACCGCGCCCGCGTATTGGGCGGCGGACGGCGTGCATCCCACACCCGCGGGTCACGCGGTGATCGCGGAGCAGTGGCGCCGCGCGGCACATTTGTAATGGACTGCGATTCGACGGGTCGCGACGGCATTAAGTCGCCGCGTATATTGGGAGCCCATGTTCTTCTGGAACTGCGAGGCGGCTTCGGTCGCCGACTACGTCTTGCTGATGGCCGCATCGACCGCGTGGATCTACGCCGCGTGGTGCCTCATTCAACTCCGCTACGAACGCCGCAGGCCGCTCGTCTGGTGGGAGCCGGTGCCGTTCAGCAGCACCGACCTGACCCCGCTCGGCCGTGAATACCACCGGCGCTTCTTTATTGCATTGCTCGCCGGCGCGTGCGCGATCCTGCTCGCCGTCGCGCTCTGCGCGAGCCGCTAGAACAACACTCGGCACACTAGTGGTCGGCGCGGCGCTCGGCTGCGCCGCAGCGCTGCCCCCGCCCCCCGCGCCCCCGGCTGGCTGGACGCCGGTCTGGGCCGACGAATTCTCGGCGCCGGCGGGCGCCGGCGTCGATACGACCCATTGGCGCTACGATACCGCCGACGGATGCACGCAGAACAATTGCGGCTGGGGCAACAACGAGAAGCAGTACTACCGCGCGTCCCCCGACAACATCGCCCACACCGGAGACGGCTACCTCACGATCGTCGCGCGCGTCGCCACCGACTCGCTGTCCTGCTACTACGGACGCTGCCGCTACACCTCGGCGAAAATCACGACGCGCGACAAGGTCTCGGTGCAGCCAGGCCGCGTCGAAGCGCGGATCAAGCTCGCCCAGGGACAGGGACTGTGGCCGGCGTTCTGGCTGCTCGGCACCAACATCGGTACGGTCGGTTGGCCGACCTCGGGCGAGCTCGACATCCTCGAGAACAAGGGGAGCCAGCCGAACGCCACGAGCTCTGCGGTCCACGGCCCCGGATACTCCGGTAATACGCCGTTCGCGCACGTGCAGCCGGGCAGCGCGACGGACTTTCACGTCTACGCGGTGGAGTGGGACAGCTCGGCGATCCGTTTTTTCGTCGATGACCGAGTCCACTATACGGTCACGCGCGCCGAGGTGCGGCAGCATGGCGCCTGGGTGTTCGATCAACCGTTTTACGTGATTCTGAACCAGGCGGTGGGCGGCCACTTCGACGGTGATCCAAAATCCGATTCGATTTTTCCCGCGAGTATGGTGATCGACTACGTGCGTGTCTACAGGAGGACGGCCTGACGGCCGTCCGGCCGTCGTCTTGCCGCGTAGCCGTTTGCCCCCCGCGGGTTAGATTAGCGCGCTATGAAACGACGCGACTTTGTTCGAACGCTTGGTGCCGCCGCTGCCGGCGCCTCCCTGAAGCTTCCCACGGCGCTCCTTCCGAAGAAGCTCGACCGTATCGGGCTCGAGCTGTTCGCGGTGCGCAACGCGATGCAGGAAAACCCCGAGCGCACTCTCGCCGAGATTCGCGCGATCGGCTACACCGACGTCGAGCTGCTGTGGTCGTTCGGAAATTTCGGACGCACGCCGGAGCAGGTGGCCGCGACACTGAAGAACGAAGGGTTGCGCGCTCCCTCCTGCCACATGTCGGCCGAAACGATCTTCGTGGGCTGGGAGAAGAGCCTCGAGATCGCCAAGATGCTCGGTCAGGAGTACTGCTTCGTCCCCGATTTCGACGGCTGGACCAAGACGTCGCTCGATCACTGGCGGCAGTGGGCCGATCGCTTCAACGCCGCGGGCGCCGTGGCCCGTCGCTACGGCGTCTGGCTCGGCTTCCACAATGAGCCATATCATCAGCGACCGGTCGAAGGACAGGTGCCGCTCGACGTGTTCATCGACCGGCTCGATCCCTCGGTGACCCGGCTGCAGCTCGACATCGGCAACATGCTGCTCGGCGGCGGCGATCCGTTCCAGTACATGCAGAAGTACCCGAACCGGTTCTGGAGCTTCCACGTGAAGGACGCCAAGGCCGACCGCTCGGGCGACACCGCGCTGGGCACGGGGATGTTCGACTTCAAGAAGTTTTTCGCGTCGGTCCCGCAGCTCGACCAAAAACCGGCGCACGTGGAGGAGGAAGGCGCGCGGGACGCGGCGGGCCAGATGGCCGCCGCGCGGGCGAATTTCCAATACCTCAAGAACCTCGAGTTCTAGCGTGACGCCGCTGCTGCTCGTGGCGGCGCTGCTGGCGCAGGGGCCGCGCCCGGCGAAGCCGACGTTCGTGATCGTGCACGGCGCCTGGGGCGGCGGCTGGGATTGGCGCACCGTCGATTCGTTGCTCACCAAGGACGGATATCGCGTGGAGCGCGTCACGCTGACCGGACTCGGCGAGCGCCGTCATCTCGCCTCGCCTGACGTCGGGCTGTACACCCATATCGACGACGTGGTCAACAAGATCCTCTGGGACGATCTGCGCGATGTCATCCTGCTGGGTCACAGCTACGGCGGGATGGTGATCACGGGCGTCGCCGATCGCGTCCCCGACAGGATCAAGCGGCTCGTCTATCTCGACGCGATGGTTCCGGACTCCGGCGAGTCGGTGCGGAGCCTGCAGGGAGTCGACACCGGATTCGTCACGAACATCACTCGCGGCGATTACACGGTCCCGATCTGGGTGCAGGACACGACCGTCATCCCGCGCGACGTCCCGATGTCGTTGAAGACGTTCACCGACACGCTACGCCTGGTGAATCCGGCGCGGCGCAATGTGGCCGCGACCTACATCCTCACCTTCGAGCCGCAGGTAAATCCCGATCCGTTCCAGCGCTTCGCCGATCGTGCGGCCGCGCGCGGCTGGCCGGTGCACCGGATGCAGGCGGATCATATCCCCGAGCGCACTAATCCAACCGGTCTCGTCGCGCTGCTGGAGCGGATATTGTGATCGTCGTTGCGGTGCTCCTCGTCGCCGGCAACGGCGTGGCACAGGACACCATTCGCAGTACGCTGAACACGGTCGAGGTCTCTTCGGGAAAAATCGAAACGGTCTACACCGAGCGGCGCCACTTCGAAGCTCCGAATTGGACCCGCGACGGCGAGTTCTTCATCATCAACAGTCGCGGCCGGCTGTATCTGCTGAAGAGCCGCAACCCGCAGGGGCTCGAGCCGATTCATACCGGCTTTGCCACACGGGCGAACAACGATCACGGCATCTCGCCTGACGGGCAGTCGCTCGTGATCAGCCACGAGCCCACCGAAGACTGGCAAACCTCCACGATCTACCACCTCCCGATCAGCGGCAGCACCAGCCCGCGCCAGGTCACGACCAAGAGCCCGAGCTTCTGGCACGGCTGGTCGCCGGACGGGAAGACGCTGGCGTTCGTGGGAAGGCGTGACGGCGAGTTCGACATCTACACGATCTCCGTCGACGGCGGGGAGGAGCAGCGGATCACGACCTGCATCGGGCTCGACGATGGGCCCGACTACTCGCCCGACGGCGCGTTCATCTATTACAACTCCTACTGCAGCGGGAAGATGCAGATCTGGCGCATGCGTCCCGACGGCACAAGGCAGGAACAGCTCACGCGCGACGACTACTCCAACTGGTTCCCGCATCCCTCGCCGGACGGCCGCTGGGTCGTGTACCTCGCCTATCTCGAGGATCAGGGGCAGAGCCACCCATTCGGCAAGCAGGTGAAGCTGCGCTTGATGGATCTCCGCGATCACTCGGTGCGCGATTTGACGCCGCCGTTTTTCGGAGGGCAGGGCACTTTCAACGTTCCATCCTGGTCACCGGACTCGAAGCGCGTGGCGTTCGTGTCCTATGAAATCGTGCATTAATAAGGAAGAGGACGTATGACGCTGATTCGCTTCAAGGCCTCGCAGGAGCAGGATGTCGATCTCTCGCGTACCTACGACGCCATCGTCGTCGGGTCGGGCGCGGCCGGCGGGATGGCCTGTCACGTGCTCACGTCCCAGGGGATGCAGGTGCTGCTGCTCGAGGCGGGTAAGCGGATCCCGATCGAGCAGGAGCTGCGCTCGATGGAGTGGCCGTACGATCATCCGCGACGCGGCGACGCGCCGCCCGGATTCCACGCGATCAGCTTCAACGAGTACAACGTCCGCCAGCCGCCCTACGCCAAAGGCTCGGCGTTCCGCCACGTCTTCTCCTACGTCGGCGGGTGGGGCGGCTCCGATTACGTGAAGAACATCCTGGTCGACGAGAAGGACCACCCGTACACCGGCACCAAGTACGCCTGGGTGCGCGCGCGCCTGCTCGGCGGCAAGACGAACATCTGGGGACGGCTCGCGCTGCGGCTGTCAGACTACGACTTCAAGGGCAAGTCGCACGACGGCTACGGCGAGGATTGGCCGATCTCATACGCCGACATCGCGCCTTACTACGACAAGGTCGACCTGTACCTCGGGATCTCGGGGCACCCGGAGAACTTGCCGCACTTGCCCGACAGCCTGTTCCAGCGGCCCAACAAGCTGATGCCCGCGGAAGTGAAGCTGCGCGCGACGCTCAAGGGGATGGGCCGGACGCTGACGCCCTATCGCGCCGGGGTGACGACGGACGGCGTGAAGCACAACAAGTACCGCAGCAAATGCTTCGGGCGCGGCGCGTGCAGCCGGCGGCCCGGCGGCTGCGACATTCATGCCGCGTTCGACTCGCCGACGGGCTTGATCTATCCGGCGATGGATACCGGCAATCTCACGCTGCGCACGAACGCGATCGCGCACGAGGTGCTGGTCGATCCCAACACCGGCAAGGCGCGCGGCATCTCATTCGTCGACGCCGAGAACAAGCGCACCTACGAAGCAAAAGGAAAGGTCGTCATCCTGGCGGCATCCACGCTCGAGAGCGCCCGGTTGATGCTGCTGTCCAAGTCGCGGCAACACCCGAACGGGATCGGCAACTCGAGCGGGCACGTCGGCCACAACTTCTGCGAGCATGTGATGGGACCGGGCGCGACCGGTCTCGTGAAGGAGCTGGTGGGCCGCGAGCCGGCGCTCGAGGACGGGCGGCCGGGCGGCTTCTACGTCGCGCGGTTCCGCAATCTGCAGGACAAGCAGCCCGGCTTCATTCGCGGCTACGGGTTCGAAGGCGGGGGCGGGTTCTCGATCTTCCCGTCCGGCGTGTGGGATACGCCCGGGTTCGGCGGCCAGTTCAAGAAATCGGTGCGCGAGCATGCGGGCGCGTTCGTCAGCATGGGCGGGTTCGGCGAAGTGCTGGCCCGTTACGAGAACTACGTCGACCTCGATCCCACGGTCAAGGACGCGTGGGGAATTCCGTCGCTGCGCTTTCATTATCAGTTCAGCGATAACGAGAAAAAGATGTGCGAGGACATGGCGACGACGGCGAAGGAGATGTTCGAGGAGGCTGGCATCGAGGTCGTCGGCGTCGACAAGACGATTTTGACCGAGGGCTGGTCGATTCACGAGCTCGGCACGGCGCGGATGGGGAACGATCTGAAGACGTCGGTGCTCAATCAGTTCCAGCAGTCGCACGACGTGAAAAATCTGTTCGTCGTGGACGGCTCGAGTCACGTGAGCGCCTCGTGCCAGAATCCCACCTGGACCATCATGGCGCTCGCGTGGCGCTCGTGCGAGCACCTGGCCGACGAATTCAAGCGGGGGAACCTATGAGCCAGTCCCTCACGCGGCGCGAGCTGGTGCAGACCCTCGCCGGCGCGGCGCTCACGCTGCCCCTGGTGCGGATTCCGCTCGCCCAGCCGCCGCTGTATCAGACCAGGTTTTTCACGCCGGCCGAGTTCGCGCTGGTCGACGAGCTCAGCGACATGATCATTCCCACCGATGAGAAATCGGGTGGCGCGCGCGCGGCGGGCGTGGCCGCCTATATCGACGCGCGCATGGCCGAGTCGTTCGAGAAGGAGCCGCCGCAGCGCTGGCGCGCCGGGCTCAAGGCGGTGGACGCGCTGTCGCGCGAGCTGAGCGGGAAAGCGTTCATGGATTCATCGGCCGAACAGCGGCTCGCCGTGCTCACGCGGATGGCGGCGGGAGAGTCCAACGCAAAGACGCCGGCCGAGCAGTTCTTCAAGGAGATCAAGGGCGCGACGATCGGCGCCTATTACACGTCGAAGATCGGGATCCACGACGATCAAGGCTACAAGGGGAACGTGTATCAGACGGGAGAATACGCCGGGCTCGATGCCACCTGAGAACCATCTGCTCGAGACCGCGCGGCTCACTCTGGTGCCCTCCGACCCGCGCCAGCTAACGATTCTGTACGAGGGGTCCGACGAGGCGCTCAGCATCGCCGGCTTTCGCGTCGCCGACGAGCTGCGCCGATTCTACGCGAGCGTGAAGTCGCAGGTCTCGGCGCAATGGCTCGCGGGTTTGCGCGCCTCGGCGCCGGATCCCTGGCATCACGGGTTTTTCCTCGCCGAGCGGTCCCGCGGCGAAGTCATCGGCACCGCGGGGTTCAAGGGACCGCCCGATGCCGACGGCATGGTTGAAATCGCATACGGCGTGGTCCCGTCCGTAGAAGGTCGCGGCTATGCGACGGAAGCGGCTGGCGCGCTGGTGCGATTCGCCGCCGCCGAGCCGCGCGTGCGCACGATTCGCGCGCATACGTTGCCCGAGCTGAACGCCTCGACGCGCGTGCTGCGAAAATGCGGGTTCGTGCACACCGGCGAAGTCGTCGACCCGGACGACGGACCGGTCTGGCGGTGGGAACGGAACGCGCACCATATTGGAACCCCATGAGAGAAACGATGGTGACCGCTGCGGGACGGGGGCAGGCGGTGTTCGTTCCGGGAGAGTGGCGCTCGCTCGCGGCCACGCTCGGTCTTTCGCCTCGCGAGTGCGGCATCGTGCGCGCCGTGTTCGACGGCGATTCTGAGAAACGAACCGCCGAGCGTCTCGGGTTGTCGCCGCATACGGTGCACACCTATCTGTGGCGGATCTACCGCACATTGCACGTGCAGAGTCGGGAAGAGTTGCTGGTCCGCGTGTTCGCAGAGTTCAGATCACTCCCCAAAAAATCGAGTTTCGCTCGGAAGCGTTCGGAGAATCGGCCCCGGGCATTGTAGCCTGATCAGGTGACCCGGAGCGGGGGTCTGGCAGTTCTCCACAGCGGGGATATGGTAGCGTCCGTCACGTTATCACAGTGTTCTTGGCAACGGAGCCGTCCTATGCACCAGAACAGGTCCATAGTGAACTCCAGCTGGGCGCTATGCGCCAGCTTGGCTCCTGGTGTGTCCGCCGCACCCGCCGCACCCGCCGCGCTCCCCGCTCAAATCTCCGCACAACACGTGTCGCTGATCATTTGGACCGATGACGGCGGCTACGAGCGCCGGACATGAGCAGGAATGGGCAGGGCGAGTTGTCGCTAATGCGTGCAATGTCGTGTTGTTGACCTACCGTGATGTGATCGCGAAGGACGGCCTGAAGTCCATGCGCAGACCCGTTGGATGAGGAGGCAGGGTTCCATGGGAAAGAAACTGATTCGGTATCTCGCCACAGTGGGATTGGGCGTCGT
>DASSUS010000138.1:0-2253 GCA_035706765.1 Gemmatimonadales bacterium | reverse complement strand
CCTCGAGCCGGGGATTTACATCCAGGCGGAGCGGCTGGGCGTGCGGATCGAAGACGACGTGCTCGTCACGCCGCGCGGCGGCGAGTGGCTGTCGGCTGGGGCTCCGCGCACGACGGCCGACATCGAGCGCGTCATGCGAGGACGCTAGGACTCGTCCTTTTCGTTCCTGATGTCGTCGAGCAGCGCCGCGGCCTCGCGTTTGTACTCGGCATCGAGCACGTCGTAGTTCGGCAGGGTGGGAATCACCTGCAGCTGCTCGCGCGCCTTCGAGTAGCGTCCCAGATCGACGTACACTTCCGCGAGCTCGAGCCGGTGATAGATGTGCGCGGGGTAGATGGCGACGGCGCGCTCGAGATGGCGCACGGCGTCGTCCCAATTCGCGCGCGACATGAACCCGCCGCCGAACAGCGTTTTCGCGAAGAACCGCTGGATCCCGGACAGGCGCTTCACTTCGGCATGCCACGCGCCCAGCACATGGTGCGCGTTGTCATGGTCGGGATTGATCTCCACGGCGCGCGTCGCTTCGTCGAAGATGACTTTGGCGTACCGCACGCGCTCTTTGCTGCCTTTGGTGCGGGACAGCCGCCCCAGGACCATCGACAGCACGTAATGCCCGTCGGCCTTGGTCGAGTCGGCGCGAATCGCGCGCTCGGCATAGGTTCGACCCACTGAATACAGGCTGTCCCGGCGGTTCTTGAGGGAATCGGCATTGCCCTGTATTTGTTTGGCAACGTCGGCGATCGCCCGGGCCGCCTTCCAGTTCGCCTCGTAGCTCAGCGAATCGGCGGCGAGCGCCGCCTGGTAGTGGCGCAGCGCGACGTCAGGATGCATCGGGTTGGCGCTGTCGCCCAGGGCGATATGATCAGCGGGACTCTGGATTACGCAGCTCAAAGCGAGAACGATGGAGATCATGCGAGTATGATCGTGGTGCCCCTGATCGAGCGCAAGCGTGACGGCGGCGCGCTGAGCCCCGAAGAATGGTCGGCGCTGGTTGCGGAGTACACCGGCGGCCGCATTCCCGACTACCAGATCGCCGCGCTGCTGATGGCGGTGTTCATGCGCGGGCTCGAGCGCCAGGAGCTGGCGGCCCTCACCGACGCGATGCTCGCCTCGGGCGACCGGCTGTCCTTCGACGGCTTCGCCACCCCGCGGATCGACAAGCATTCGACCGGCGGCGTGGGGGACAAGGTGTCGCTCGTGCTCGGACCGCTCGTCGCCGCGTGCGGCGTCGCCGTCCCGATGATGTCGGGGCGCGGGCTGGGCCACACCGGCGGCACGCTCGACAAGCTCGAGTCGATCCCCGGATTCCGCACCAATCTTTCGCTCGCCGAGGCCAAGGCGCAGGTCCAGAAGCTCGGCTGCGTGCTGATCGGGCAGACGGGGGAGATCGCCCCGGCCGACCGCAAGCTGTACGCGCTGCGCGACGTGACTGGAACGGTGGAATCGATCCCGTTGATCTCGGCCAGCATCATGTCCAAGAAGCTCGCCGAGGGATTGAACGGCCTCGTGCTGGATGTGAAGAACGGCAGCGGCGCGTTCCTGCCCGAAGTCGAGCGCGGCCTAGAGCTCGCGAAGACGATGATCGCGCTGGGCGAGGATCGCGGCTGTCCCACGATCGCGCTCATCACCGCGATGGACCGGCCGCTGGGCCGTGCGTGCGGCAACGTGCTGGAGACGGAAGAGGCGATTCTCGCGCTGCGCGGCGAAGGGCCGCCGGACCTGCTCGAGGTAACCTACGCGCTCGGCGTCGAGATGCTCATCCAGGGCGGGATCGAGAAGAACAGCAAGAAGGCGCGCAAGAAACTCGAGACGGCGATCGAGTCCGGTCTCGCCGCGGAGAAATTCGAGCAGATCATCGAGGCACAGGGCGGCAATCCCAAGTGCATCGAGGACCCGTCGGTGCTGCCACAGGCGCAAGCGGTGGAGGTGTTCGCCGCTCCGCGCACCGGCGTCGTGCAGCGCGTGGAGCCGCGCACGATCGGCCGGGCGATCACCGCGCTGGGCGGCGGGCGCCGGACTGTGGAGGACACGATCGATCCCACCGTCGGTTTCGTGATCACCGTCAAGCCTGGCGACAAGGTCCTCGAGGGGGAGCCGATCGCGTCAGTGTTCGCGAAGGATGCGGACGGCATTCGGACCGGCTTCGAGGCGCTCGGGCAGGCGATCGTGATCGGAGACAAGCTGAAGGAGAAACCGCTGAAGCTCGTGTCGCACCGCGTGACGCGCGCGGGCGTGGAGACGCTTACTTAGAGC
>DASSUS010000137.1:0-3870 GCA_035706765.1 Gemmatimonadales bacterium | reverse complement strand
CATGCCGTTCCTCAGTTACCAGGTTTCCGCCGACGATGCCGTGCGAAACTGCGGCCGCGCGATGAAGGAGACCGGCTGTCACGGCGTGAAGATCGAAGGCGGGCGGACGATGGCCGCGACGGTGCGCCGGCTCGTCGACGTCGGCATTCCGGTCATGGGCCACATCGGCCTCACGCCGCAATCGGTGCACGCCCTGGGCGGCTATCGCGTGCAGGGGCGAGACGACGCCACCGCCGGGCGGCTCAAGGACGATGCCGCGGCGCTCCAGGACGCGGGCGCGTTCGCGATCGTGCTCGAGCTCGTGCCGGCCCCCCTGGCGTCCCAGATCACAAAGTCGCTGAGCATCCCGACGATCGGAATCGGCGCGGGTCCCGCGTGCGACGGCCAGGTTCTCGTGCTCCATGACATGCTCGGACTCAACGATCAGTTCTCGGCCAAGTTCGTGAAGAAGTACGCTGCGCTCGCGGAGGATGTGCGCGAAGCGGCGCGCGTGTTTGCCGCCGAGGTACGCGAGGGCCGCTATCCGGGGCCGGAGCACTCGTTCGGAAAGTGATATTAAATTGAAGGCACCTTCATCCGGGACCACGCATGTCGAAGACTGACGACGAACGCATGGCGAAGCTGATCAAAAAGAACATCGCCAAGGCGGAGAAGCAGAAGCCGAAGGCCCGCAAACGCTATGACCCGACGCTGCCGCCGGAGACGACCGATGAAGACATCGAGCGTCGGGACTTTTTTTCGGAGATGAAGAAGCGCGAGTTCTAGTTGCGCGAGCTTACCTCTATTGGCGAGATGCGCGCCTGGTCCCGCGCTGAGCGCTCCCGCCGCCACAGCATCGGATTCGTTCCCACCATGGGATATCTCCACGAGGGTCACCTGCGCCTCGTGGATCGCGCGCGCGAGCTGAGCGAGCGCGTCGTGATCAGCATCTTCGTCAATCCGCTCCAGTTCGGTCCCCACGAGGATCTCGCGCGCTATCCGCGCGATCTGCCGCGCGACCGCGCCCTGGCCGAAGCGCGCGGCGTCGACCTGCTGTTCGTGCCCGACACCGCGGCGATGTACCCGGGCGAGCCCCTCGCGCGCATCATTCCCGGGCCGGTCGCCGACACGCTCGAAGGGATGGCGCGGCCCGGACACTTCAGCGGCGTCCTCACCGTGGTCGCCAAGCTGTTCCACATCGTGGAGCCCGACATCGCCGTCTTCGGGCGCAAGGATTTTCAGCAGGCCATGCTCGTGAAACGGATGGTCCAGGACCTCGATTTCCCCGTCACCATCGACGTCGCGCCCACCGTGCGCGAGCTGGACGGACTCGCCCTCTCGTCGCGCAATAGCTACCTGAATCCGGACGAGCGCCGTGCCGCGCTGGCGCTGTCGCGCGCGTTGCGGACCCTCGAGCAGTCGTGGCGCGCCGGGGAAGCCGATCCGCTCGCGCTGCAGCGCGCCGGCCTCGAGGCGATGCACGTACCCGGTGTGATCCCGGAGTACTGCGCGCTGGTCGACGAGAGCGTGCAGCCGGTGGAGCGCGTGACGGCGCGTACCGTCGCCGTGGTCGCGGCCCGCGTGGGGAAGACGCGCCTGCTCGACAACGTCGTCCTGGGCGAAGGCATCGGCGCCGATCCACGAGTCAGGCCGTGAGTTTGCCCGGGTGGGCCGTCGTGACCCCGGAGCGGCGGGCTCACATCGAACGCGTCGTCGCGCTGCTGGACCGCTGGGCGCGCGCGATGGACGTGACCCCGGAGGAACGTGAGCGCTGGCTCCGCGCAGGCTGGCTGCATGACGCCCTGCGTGACGCACCCCACGCGAACCCCACGGCCCACGGGCCCGCGGCGGCGGACCGCGCCGCGGCCGACGGAGAGCGGGATGAAGGCGTGCTCGCGGCCGTGCGCTATCACCCCGTGGGATCTCCGGACTGGGACGACGTGGGACGGATGCTGTATCTGGCCGATTACCTCGAGCCGGGCCGGCCGATTCCGGACCGCGATGATCTTGCGGCGCGCGTGCCGCGCGAATGCGACGCCGTGCTGCGGGAAGTCATCCGGCGCCGGATCGACTGGGTGCTGCGCTCAAATTGGCCGCTGCCGTACGCCACGGTCGCGTTTTGGAATCAGATGGTGGCGCGTTTGTGAGGAACGTCGTCGTCCTGACAGCGTTGCTCGGCCTGTGTGGCTGCGGGGGCGACGGCCCGCGCACGCCGCCGACACCGGGCGACCGCGGACCGGCCGTCACGGTCGAGGTCCTGAACGCGAACGGCCGAGCGGGCGATGCGAGAGTGGGGACACGGATACTGCGCCGCTCGGGGATCGACGTCGTCTACTTCGGGAACGCGGGCGAGAGCACGCTCGATTCGACGCGGATCATCGTGCGGCGTGGCTCGGCTTCGGTTGGAGAAAAAGTCCGCGAGGCGCTGGGGCAGGGGCGTATCGAGATCCAGCTGGACAGCTCGAAGTTACTCGATGTGAGCGTGCTCCTCGGCGCCGATTTTGCGCCTTCCCCGGCGCGCGCGGGCCTCGAGTTCCACCCGTAACTGGCCGCACGCCGCGCTGATATCGAGGCCGCGACTGCGGCGCAACACCGCCTCCACGCCCCGTTCCTTGAGCCGCCGTTCGAACGCCACCATCTGCGCGCGCGAGCTGGGGGTCAGGTCGGGCGCCCCACCGGGGTGCAGCGGCAGCAGGTTGACGAGCGCCTCGAGCGGTTTGGCGAGCGCCGCAAGCTGATCGGCGATCTCGATCGAATCGTTCTTCCCGCCGATCAGCACGTACTCGAGCGTCACGCGCCGGCGAAACTGCTTCAGCGCTTCCATGAGCTCGGGCAGTGTGTACTTCTTTTCGATCGGCATCAGCTCGCGCCGTAATCCCGGCGTCGGCGCGTGCAGCGACACGGCAAGGCGGAATTGTTCCGGGCGCCGCGCAAACTTCGCGAGGCTCGGCAGGATCCCCACTGTCGAAAGGGTGATGTGCCGTGCGCCGATTCCGAATCCCTCGCCGTGGTTCAGCAGCGTCAGCGTGACATCCACGGCGTCCCAGTTGAGCAACGGCTCTCCCATGCCCATGAACACGATGTTCGTCGGTTTGAGCGCCGGATCGCGCAGGATCAGCTCGCGGACCTGGCCCGCGATTTCAGCGGGCGACAGATTGCGCCGGAACCCCATGCGCCCGGTGGCGCAGAACACGCAGCCGAGCGCACAGCCGGCCTGGGAGGAAATGCACAGCGTCCGGCGCTTTCCTTCGGGGATCAGCACCGATTCTATCGCTTCGCCATCGCCGAGATCCCACAGGAATTTCTCGGCGCCGTCGCTCGAGCGCTGGTGCGTCTTCAGCGTGAGCCGCCGCAACGGGAACGCTTCGTCGAGCGCGCGGCGCAGCGATTCGGGCAGATCCGTGGCGTCCTGCCAGGTCCCGACCGGACGCTGCCACAGTCGCGGCGTGATCTGGCGCAGCCGGTAGCCCGGCTCACCCCCCGCTGCGAGCCAGTCCCGCAGGGCCGCCTGCGCCGCGTCGGGAGTGAGACTGAGGAGGTCGATGCTCACTTGAACCGCGCTTCCACTCCGACGCGATAGGCGGATCCGAGATCGTTGACCCCCGCGTCTCGCGCGAGCGCGATGCGGTATTTCCCGATCGCGAGCTTGAGCCCGGCCACCGGCCGCCAGGACGGCTCACTGTAGCTGCCCTCACGCGCGACCATGAGGTCCAGGGCCACCGTCTTCGAGAATTCCGCGCCCACGCCGAACTGGTGATCGGCCGAGTAGCCGTGGGCGAACGAGATGCCGTAGCGACCCCGAACCACGACGCGGTCACCGCGGCGTGTCACCGGACCATCCCAGAGCCGGGCCTCGACGCCGGCGAATACATCCTGTGCCGGATCGTTCGT
>DASSUS010000136.1:0-28253 GCA_035706765.1 Gemmatimonadales bacterium | reverse complement strand
GAACGCCGCGCTCGACAATCTCGGCTTCATGGCGGCGGATTGGATCACGCAGGGCCTTGCCCAAACGGGTATCGTCGAGATCGTGCCTTCGATCTCGATGATGTCGTCGGCCAGGCATAGCGCCGAGCAGGGAGGGTTGCGGGACGCCGCCGCATTGCGCGAGCTCGGCCAAGCCACGGGTGCCGGCACGGTCGTGACGGGCGGCTACTATCAGCAGGGCGACAGCGTGCGGTTCCAGGTGCAGATCATGTCGTCGGGCGACGGCCGCGTGTTGCGCGCGCTCGATCCGGTGGTGGCGCCGTCGAGCCAGCCCCTGGGCGCCGTCGAATCGCTGCGGCAACGCGTGATGGCGACGCTGGCCACGTTGTTCGATTCACGACTCAATCGCTGGGCGACGACGGCCACGCAGCCGCCGACGTTCACGGCTTACCAGGAGTTCATCGCCGGCCTGGACCGGTTTGCCGCATTCGATCCCGCGGGCGCCGCGCAGCACTTCGAGAATGCGGCGCGCGTGGACACGGCCTTCAAGCTGCCGCTGATCTTCGCCGCGAATTCCTACATGAACGTGGGCAACTTTGCCAAGGCGGAGTCGCTCGGCCACGTCGTGGAGCGGGACGCTGACCGGCTGGCGCCGTTAGACCGCGCATACCTCGGCTGGGTCCTGGCTGTGTGCCGCGGCGACGCGGAGGCCGCGTTCCAGTCATCGCGCCGAATGATTCAGCTCGCGCCCGGCTCGGACGCGGTCTACCTGTTTGCCGGGGACGCGATGCAGGCCAATCGGCCGCGCGAGGCGCTCAACGCGTTGCTCGAGCTCGATCCGAATCATGGGTTCACGCACGGGTGGTGGGTTTACTGGCAGGACCGCACGATGGCGTGGCACATGATCGGCGACCATCGGGGTGAGCTGAAGGATGCGGAGGAAGCGATGCACCGCTTCCCCGACAACATCCAGATCATGACGGCGTACGCGCGCGCGCTCGCGGCGTTGGGCCGCACCGCCGATCTCCACGCCGTGCTCACCAGGGTCGAGAACCTCGACACGCAGCTCGACGTCTCACCCGCTGACGCGATGCTGCTGGCCGCGCTCGAGCTGCGCGCGCACGGGATGCCTGCCGCCGCGGACTCCGTGCTCGCGCAGACGCAGACCTGGCTCGACGCGCGTGCCGGCGCCGATTCCGGCGCGCCCGCGCATCACTACCTGAAGGCACTCACCGCGTACAGCATGGGGCACTGGGACGACGCGCGGCGCGAGTTCGAGCGGCTCACACTGATCCCGGGTGCGATCCTCGACACGCACGGCTGGCTCAACACGCCGCCCGAGCGGTTCGACTTCGTGGGCTACCTCGGGGTCATCGCCGCGCGACAACAGTATCGCGCCGAGGCACAGCGGCGGGACGATCAGCTCGCCGCGTTGAAGCGGCCCTATCTGTACGGCCGGCAAACGATGTGGCGTGCGAGAATTCGGGCGGCGCTCGGCGAGCGCGAAGCCGCGATGGGACTGATTCGCGACGCCCTGCGTCAGGGATATCCGCACGGCCACACGCTCCACGCCGATCTCGCGTTCGAGTCGCTGCGCAGCTACCCGCCCTACCAGGCCCTGCTGAAGCCGAAAAACTAGATTCAGGCTAGCGACGGTGAGTCCCGTTCGTCACGTCCCCTCGCCGCGTCCGCTCACCCGGACGGCGCCGGGAGAGCGGCCATCCGGGTCGTGGCGCTACTCCTCCCATCTCGCACTCGTCATGGCGGGCGGCGGTGCGCGCGGCGCCTACCAGGTCGGTGTGCTGATGGGCCTCGCGGAGCGGCTGCGCGGACTCGAGTTTCCCATCCTTGCGGGCACGTCGGTCGGCGCGATCAACACCGCCTATCTCGCGACGCATCCCGGTCCATTGGCTGGCGCGGCCGCGGGCCTCCGGGCTGCATGGGCCGCGCTCGACACGGAAGCGGTGTATCGCTTGCGCGAAGGACGGCTCGCTGGATCTGTCGCGCGCTGGGCATGGCAGCGACTCACATCGCGCCGCCGCAATCCCGCCATGGTCCGTGGTCTTGCCGATACGCTGCCGCTGCGCCAGTTCCTCGAGCGCACGGCGGACCCTCGTGCCATTGCCGACAACATCGCGCGCGGGCGACTGCGCTCGGTGGGTGTGAGCGCAACGTCCTATACCACAGGGCGGTCCGTGACGTTCGTGCAGGGCGCTCCGGGGACGCCGACCTGGGAGCGCACGCAACGGGCCGGCGTCAGTGTCGAGCTGACGCTGGATCACGTCATGGCGTCCGCCGCGCTGCCGATTCTGTTTCCCGCGGTCCGTATCGGCGACGAGTTCTACGGAGACGGCGGCGTCCGGCAGATGGCGCCACTCGCCCCCGCGATCCACCTCGGCGCTCGCGCCATCGTCGCGATCGGCGTGCGGACGCCGCGTGGCCTGAAGCCGCACGCCGAGCTCGGGCAGTACCCAACCGCCGCCGACGCCATGGGCCTCTTGTTCGACGCGATCTTCCTCGACGCGCTCGACGCCGATGCCGAGCGGCTTGAGCGCATGAACACGTTGATCGCGGCGCTCGATGCCGGTGCCACTCCTCCAGACGGCCTACGCACGATCGAGCTGCTCGTGATTCATCCCATGCGCAATCTGAACGAGCTCTCGGCGGGGCAGGGGCATCTGCTGCCGATGCGAGTGCGACAGGTGGTGCGCGCAATCGGAGGGGACAAGGCGTCGGCCGCGGACTTCCTCGGCTTCCTCCTCTTTCATCCGGAGCACACGGGTCGCCTGGTAGAAGCCGGGTACGAAGACGTCGGAGCGCAGTGGCCCGCGATCGAGCGATTCTTCGAAAAAGTCGAACGGTCCAGGCCTTGATACCGGCCCAGGCACCTTCGGGTTATATTTGGGCTCTATGTCGCTGTCGTTGTTCCATCCCGTCATCGAACGTTGGTTCGCCGGCCGATTCTCCGAGCCTACTGAGCCACAGCGCCGCGCCTGGCCCGTCATTCAGCGAGGCGCCGACGTCCTCATCGCGGCTCCGACCGGATCGGGAAAGACCTTTGCTGCTTTCCTGTCCGCCATCGATGGGCTGGTGCGGCAAGGACTGAATGGCGATCTGCGGGACGAGACGCAGGTCATCTACGTCTCGCCGCTCAAAGCCCTTTCGAACGACGTGCAGAAGAACCTCTCCGAGCCGCTGGCCGAGATTCGCGCGCAGATGGCGGAGCAGGGACTCCCTGGAATCGAGATCCGCACACTGGTCCGGACGGGCGACACGCCGCAGTCGGAGCGGCAGGCGATGCTCAAGAAGCCGCCGCACATCCTCGTCACGACTCCCGAGTCGCTCTACCTGATTCTGACCTCCGAGCGCGCGCGGGAAATGCTGCGTTCGGTCCGGACGGTCATCGTCGATGAGATTCACGCCGTCGCACGTGATAAGCGCGGCAGCCATCTGAGCCTGTCACTCGCGCGACTGGACGCCCTCATCGGTCACCGGCCGCAACGAATCGGGCTCTCGGCGACGCAGCGGCCGATCGAGGAGATCGCGCAGTTCCTGGTGGGGACGGGCCAGCCGCTGCCGACGATCGTCGATGCGGGTCACATCCGGACACTCGATGTCGCGCTCGAGATTCCGTCCTCTCCGCTCGAAGCGGTGATGTCGGCCGAAGTGTGGGAAGAGGTCAATGCCCGCATCGCCGAGCTCATCACGCAGCATCGCACGACGCTGGTATTCGTGAACACGCGGCGCCTCGCCGAGCGGATCACGATGCAGCTCTCCGAGCGGCTCGGCGCCGATCGGATCACGAGTCATCACGGCAGCCTGTCGCGCGAAAAGCGACTCGAGGCCGAAGAGCGGCTCAAGAAGGGCGAGCTGCAGGCGCTGGTCGCGACGGCATCGCTCGAACTCGGCATCGACATCGGCAGCGTCGATCTGGTCATTCAGGTCGGGTCGACGCGCTCGATCGCCACGCTGCTGCAGCGCGTAGGCCGGGCCGGACACCGCCTGGGCGCGGTGCCCAAGGGCCGCGTCTTCCCGCTCTCGCGTGATGAGCTGATCGAGTGCGCCGCGATACTGCGGGCCACGCGCGACGGACGGCTCGATCGCCTGATCATTCCCGACAAGCCGCTCGACATTCTCGCCCAGCAAATCGTGGCTGCCGCCGCCGGGGAAGAGTGGGATGAAGACACGCTGTACGAGCGAGTGCGCTCGGCCTATCCCTACCGCGACCTCTCGCGCAAAGAATTCGACGACGTGGTGCAGATGCTCGCCGACGGGTTCACCACCCGGCGCGGCCGGCGCAGCGCGCACATTCACTACGACGGCATCAACAAGAAGCTCAAGGGCCGCAAGGGCGCCCGGATCGCGGCGATCACTTCCGGCGGCGCGATCCCCGATCTGGGCGACTTTCGCGTCATCCTCGAGCCCACGGAAACATTCGTCGGGACGCTGAACGAGGATTTCGCAATCGAGAGTACGCCGGGCGACATCTTCCAGCTCGGCAACACCTCGTATCAGATCGTGAAGGTCGAATCGGGTCAGGTGCGTGTCGCCGATGCGAAGGGACAACCGCCCACGCTGCCGTTCTGGCTCGGCGAAGCGCCGGGGCGCACCAACGAGCTCTCGGAAGAAGTCTCGCGGCTCCGGCAGGACATCAGCGACCGACTGGACGACCAGGCCGCCGCCATTCAGTGGCTCGTCGCCAACGTCGGGCTGACCGAGGCGGGAGCCCGGCAGATCGTCGAATATCTCGCGGCAACGAAGCAGATCCTGGGCACGATCCCGACCCAGAAGACTCTGGTCCTCGAGCGGTTCTTCGACGAAGCGGGCGGGATGCAGCTCGTCCTGCATGCTCCCTTTGGCAGCCGGATCAATCGCGCCTGGGGACTCGCGCTCCGCAAACGGTTCTGCCGCAGCTTCAATTTCGAGCTGCAGGCGGCGGCGACCGAGGACGCGATCGTGCTGTCACTCGGCCCGCAACACAGCTTCCCGCTGGACGACGTCTTCCAATACTTGAAGCCTGCCACCGCGGAGCACCTGCTCGTGCAGGCGATGCTCGACGCGCCGGTGTTCGGCACGCGCTGGCGCTGGAATTCGACGCGCGCGCTCGCAGTGTTGCGCTTCCGTGGCGGCCGCAAGGTCCCGACGCCGCTGCAGCGCATGGAGGCCGAGGACCTCGTGGCGGCGGTGTTTCCCGACCAGCTCGCCTGCCCTGAGAACCTCGTGGGCGACCGCGAAATTCCCGACCATCCGCTCGTCAACCAGACGATCGCCGACTGTCTCACCGAGGCGATGGACTTCCCGGGCCTGCAAAAGGTGCTCGAGGGTATGGAGGCCGGGCAGTTCACGCTGATTGCGCGCGACACGAGCGAGCCGTCGCCGCTGTCGCACGAAGTGCTCAACGCCCGCCCCTACGCGTTCCTCGACGACGCGCCGCTCGAAGAGCGCCGCACCCGCGCGGTAATCACGCGCCGCGGCCTCGATGTGAAAACCGCTGAGGAGTTCGGAAAGCTGGACCAGGCGGCGATCGATCTGGTGCGGGAGCAGGCCTGGCCCGATCCCGAGAACGCCGACGAGCTGCACGACGCGTTGCTCGTCATGGGCGTGGTGCCGCGCGAGGAAGCCGGTAAGACCTCGGACTGGGGGGCGCACTTCGCCAAGCTGGTCGAGGCCGGCCGCGCGACCGTGATGGACGGCCGCCTGCTCGTGGCGACCGAACGTGTGCCGCTCGCGCAGGCGGCGTTCCCGGGCGCCACGTTGGAGCCCGCCGTCACGCCGCCGGAGCGCGAGCGCGCGAAGACGTGGACTCGCGAGGACGCGATCCGCGAGCTGATTCGCGGCCGGCTCGAGGTCGTCGGACCGACGACGGCCGGAGATCTCGCCGCGGCACTCGGCCTCCCGCCAGGAGACGTCGAGTTCGCGCTGGCCGCGCTCGAGCACGAAGGGTTCGTGCTGCGCGGCCGCTTCTCCGCCGGCGTCGAAGGACTCGAGTGGTGCGAGCGCCGGCTGCTCGCGCGCATTCACCGCTACACGCTCGATCGGCTGCGCAAAGAGATCGAGCCGGTCACCGCCGCCGAATTCCTGCGCTTCCTCTTCAAGTGGCAGCGCGTGGCGACGGGCTCGCGCGGCGAAGGGCCCGAAGGGTTGGCCGCGGTGCTCGATCTGCTCGACGGCTACGAGCTCGCGGCGGGCGCCTGGGAGTCCGAGATCCTGCCGCTGCGGCTCACGGATTACGATCCGCTGTGGCTCGATGGGCTGTGTCTCTCGGGCGAAATCGCCTGGGGGCGGCTCACGGCGATCCGCAATCCCGATGTGAGCGCGCGCAATCGCAAGATGGGTCCCGTGAAGGGGACGCCGATCGCGCTGTACCGGCGCGAGCGCGGCGAGATCTGGCGCGCCGGGTTGCCCGAAGTCGATCCGGCGGCGTTGCCGCTCTCCTCCACCGGCAAGGTGCTGCTTGCGGCGTTCGACACGCGCGGCGCCCTGTTCTTCGGCGATCTCGTCAATGCGACGGGGTTGCTGCGGACCGAGGTCGAGAAGGGACTCGCCGAGCTGGTGGCCTGGGGCCTGGTCTCGTCCGACAGCTTCGCCGGCTTGCGCGCGCTGCTCGTCCCCTCGGACCGGCGCCGCCCGCTGGGCGGTGGCTATCGCAGGCGTGGCCGGATCGCGCCGTTCGGGGTCGAGAATGCCGGGCGCTGGTCCCGCACGCGTGGCAGGCCCGCCGTTCCGGAAGAGCAGGTGGCGGAAGCGATCGCGTGGCAGCTGCTGAGGCGCTACGGTGTGGTGTTCCGCCGGCTCGTGCAGCGCGAGATGCTGCTCGTGCCGTGGCGCGACATCCTGCGCGTGTATCGCCGGCTGGAAGCGCGCGGTGAAATTCGCGGCGGGCGGTTCGTGGGCGGCTTCTCCGGTGAGCAGTACGCGCTGCCGGAGGCGATCGGGCTGTTGCGCGGCACGCGCAGAGAGCAGGGCGGCGACGAGCTGATTGCGGTGAGCGGCGCCGACCCGCTCAACCTCGTGGGAATCCTCACGCCGGACGAAGCGGTCCCCGCCATCACCACGAATCGGGTGCTGTACCGCGACGGCGTTCCCATCCTGGTCAAGGACGGAGAAGGGAAAGAGCGCTTCCTGGTCGAAGTCCCGGCCGAAGAGCGTGACCTGCTGCGCGGCGCGCTGCTGCGGCGCCGGCCGGCGCCGCTCGTGCGCACCTACCTCGGCAAGAGTCGCGCGGGCTAGGCTTTCAGTTTTTCCAGGTATTTGCTCCGCAGCTTCGCGACTTTCGGCGCGATCACCGCGCGGCAGTAAGGCTGGTTCGGGTTCCTTCTGTAGTACTCCCGGTGATACTCCTCGGCGGGATAGAACGCTTTCAGCGCCTCGATCTTCGTCACGATCGGATCGTCGAACACGTGCTCGGCCTCGAGCTCACGCACCAGGTTCTCGGCGATGCGGCGTTGCTCGTCGTCGTGATAGAAGATCGCCGACCGGTACTGCGTACCCACGTCGCCGCCCTGCCGGTCGAGCGTGGTGGGGTCGTGGATCGTGAAGAACACTCCCAGTAGATCGCGGAACGAGATCACCTCAGGATCGAACGTGACCTGGGTGACCTCGGCGTGCCCGGTAGTGCCGCTGCACACCGCTTCGTAGCTCGGATTGGGAACATGCCCGCCGGAGTAACCGGACGTGACCTTCTTCACGCCTTTGAGCTGCTCGAACACCGCTTCGAGACACCAGAAGCAGCCACCCGCGAGCGTCGCAAGTTCGTCGGCCATGTCTCAATTCTCGCTAAGGCGTCAAGTCGCTAATAGGGCGCAAACGTGATCGGCTGACGAATCGTCACCCGCACGGGGCGACCGTTGATCTTCGCCGGCCGGTAGACCGATGCACCCGTGACGCGCTTCGCTTCGGCGTCGAACACCGGATTCGGGCTCTGGACGATCTTCATGGTCCCCGGCACGACCCGCCCCGCCGTATCGAGCGTCGCTTCGACGATGACCGTACCCCCGATGCGGAGCGCCTGCATCTCGGGCGCGTACCGGATCGAAGGTCGTGTCAGGAGCTCGGGCGGTTGATCGACGGCTCCCACGACGCTCAACCGCGGGCCTGGAGGCGCCGAGCGCCGGGCGATTCGAACCGAGTCCGCCAGGCGCTTCAGAAACGGCGCGAGATCGACACCCCGCGACGTAAGATCGCGATACCCGTCCAGTCCGGCGTCGAGCGCAATGGTCGCGAGGCTGTCGCGTCCCTTCTTCTTCAATGCGATCCCCAGCACGAGCTGCCCGTACACCCGCTCGGCTGTGCTCGGCTGATTGAGCTCGTCCAGCGCGAGCTCGATCAGGACCAGCGCGCTATCGGTCCGGCGCGCGCGCAGCTGGTCGCGTGCCGCGTTGATGAGGCGCGTGGGATTTTCCGGGGGCGGCGGACTGAGGCTGAATCCGAGATCGATCTGACTGCGCACCCGGTGTCCCTTCACGCGACCCGGCGTAAACTGCGCGGCCAGGACCATCTGTTCGAGCGGCGCGTTGAACGCGGAATCGGGCGTCTCCAGCACCAGAAAGCCCTTGTCCTCGACGTGGCCGAGCGTGTCGATGATCGCGCGCACCAGCGCGTGGCCGGCGACGCGGCGCCTTCGCAGCTCGGCGGGATACGCGAACGCCGGTCCCGAATGCCAAGACGCGGGCTCATCGAGATCCGCCGCGCGGTAAATGCGGTAGGGACGGGCTTCGTCGTCGAACGTCGCGGCGAGCCCCGCGGAGATCTTGTCGAGGCCGTCGATCCTGGTGACCAGCCGCGTCTGCAGGGCGCGCCGGAAGCTCGCCCGAGCCCGCGCCTCGCTGCCCTGCAAATACTCGTACACGCCGCGCCACACGAACGCGTTGACGCTGTCCATCGGATACAGGGCTGATTCCAGCGCGTTCGAAAGAGCGGCATCGGCGGCGGGCCATTCATTCGCCGCCATGCGCTCACGCGCGACGGTTACGAGCTTCTCACTGAGGCTCTGCGCGGCGAGCGGCGTCGCGAACAGGCAGGAGGCAAGCAGGCACCTGCGGAACACCCCGAAACGATAACTCCCGGTACGCGCTAGTGGGATGCCAGAAAGCGAGCGACCACCTGGTTGAAGGCGGCGCCGTTCCCTGCATTGGGCGGATGCCCCGCCCCCGGGATCACGACCGCGCTGTCGCTCCGGAGGCAGCGGGCGAGCTCGTCGCTGATCAGCTGGAATACCCGGGGGCTGCGCTCGCCGCGCACGATCAGCACCGGTGTGGTGACGCGTCCCAGCTCGCCGCACGAAATCGGGGGGAAGTACTGCTCGCGGTTGGCAAGCATTTCCTGGCGCATCTCGAACGAGTGTGCCAGCAGCTCCGCGCGGGATGCGGGTTGCAGCGCGTCGAATCGGCCGCGGCCGTTGAGACCGTCGTAGTAGGCCCGGATTCCGGCGACCGAATCACCGCGGGCAAACGAGCGGCGCGCCACATCGAGCGCGTTGGTGGAGAACGCGCGCCGCTCGGCATCTCCGGCTTCCGAGATCGTGAGCAGGTGCAAAATCGGCGGCTCCGCCAGCACGAGCGAGCGCACCAGGTTGGGATGGTCGCGCGCCAACGCCAGCGCGGTATAAGCGCCATAGCCCGATCCGACGATGTGCGCCGGCGCGATATCGAGCGTGAGCAGCATCGCGGCCAGATCTTCGGCGTGCAGCTTGGGCGAATACTGCTGCGTGGAATCGACCACGTGCTGGTTGGGCGGATGATAGCGGCGGCTGTAGACGAGCACGCGATAGATCTGGGCGAATGCCGCTTCCTGGCCTCCCCAGGAGCGATAGTCTCCGAGCGAGCCGTGAATGAATACGACCGGTGTCGCGCCGCTGTCGCCGATGAGCCGATACGCGAGACGCGTCCCGTTCACGTCGAGCGCGTAGAGCGTGCGCGGAAACACCCTCGCGGAGGGCGGCACGGGCGCAGCGGCAACAGGAGCGGGTTGGTCGGGCTCTGGCTGGCCGCCGCAGGCGGCGCTCAGCAGGAGGATCAGCCCCAGTCCTTGGAGCCGGGAGCAACGCGCCGCATCGCGCGCAAGAAGCTGAACGCGGCGGGGGGCGATTCTTTCGCGAGCGGTTCCGGCGCTTTGATGTCGCATTGGAGCCCTCGTACCTCCTCTGCCAGAACATTGACTGTGCCTTCGTCCTTCGCGAGTGTGCCGCGCACCAGCAGGAACGGCTCACCGCGGATCGCGGCCCGAAAGCGATCGTAGACATCGGTCCGCACGATCACGTTCGTCATCCCCGTTTCATCTTCAACCAGCAGAAACACGGTCCCCTTGGCCGTCTCCGGCCGCTGGCGGGCGACCACCAGGCCGGCCACGAGGCAGCGGGTTCCGGACTTCAGTTTGTCTAAATCCCGGTTGAGCGTCAGGTCAGATGGCAAAGTCTTGCGTACCAACGACAAAGGATGCCCGCTCGCCGAGAAGCCGAGGGTGGCGTACTCGGCCAACAGGCGCTCGGAGGCGGCCAGGCCGCGGAAGTGGATCTGCTCGTGCGGGTGGTTGAGCGACAGCTCGAGCTGGCGACGCCCCCGGCCGTCTCCCGAGCGTGAGGCCTTGGGCGGCAGCCACAGCCCCACCTGCCAGAGCAGCTCGCGGCGGGTGAGCCCAAAGCTGTCGCAACCGCCGACCCACATCAGCGCCTCGATCGCCGTGCGCTTGAGCTTGGCGGGGGCTCGGCGAACGAAGTCGCCGACACTTTTGAACGGGCCGTTTTTCTCACGCTCTTCGACTGTCGCGGTTGCAGTCTCTTCGCTCCAGTGACGAACGAACCCGAGCCCGATTCTGAGCCCCGGAGCCTGGCCCCGGGGCACGCTACTCTCCACCGTGCACCAGACATCACTCGCGTTGATGTCGGGCAGCCGCATCTCGGTGCCGTTGCGCGCCGCGTCGCGGCCGAGCGCGTCGATCGAGTAGAAGCCCATGGGCTGATTATTGAAGAGCGCGACATAGTACTCGACCGGATGGTAGTGCCGGAGCCAGGCGGATTGATACGCGAGCAGGCCGAATGCCGCCGCATGCGATTTGGGGAACCCGAACTCGCTGAACGCGATCACCTGGCCGAAGACTTTCTCCGCCGTCTTTTCGGGAACGCCGCGTGCCAGCGCGCCTTGCCGGAACTCCTCCCAGAATCCCGCGATCAGATCGTGCGAGCGGCGCCGGCTCATCGCGCGCCGCAGCGCTTCGGACTGTCCGGTCGTGAAGCCTGCGAGCGCCTGGCAGACCTGCAGGACCTGATCCTGATAGAGAATCACGCCGAGCGTTTCGCCGAGGCAATCGCGAAGCAGCGGGTGATCCACCGGCGGCTCGTACGGCCGCCCCTCCGCCGCCGCTTTTCGCGCCGCCTCTCGCCGTTTGACGTACGGATTCACCGCGCCGCCGACAATCGGTCCCGGACGGACGATGGCGACTTCGACCGCGAGGTCCTCGAGATTGCGCGGGCGGCTGCGCCGGATCATCTGGATCTGCGCGCGGCTCTCGATCTGAAACAGTCCGATCGTGTCGCCGGCGCAGATGCGATCGTAGATCGCCGGATCCTCGAAATCGATCCGCGACAGATCCGGCGGCTTCCCCGTGCGGCGCGCGATCAGCTCGACGCACTCCTCCACGAGCGACAGCATGCCGAGCGCGAGGAAATCGATTTTGATGAAGCGCGCGTCGTCGCACGAATCCTTGTCCCACTGGCACACCACCCTGTCTTCCATGGCGGCGCGCTCGAGTGGCACGATCTCGACCAGTGGCCGCGACGAGATGATCATCCCGCCCGGATGTTGCGACACGTGGCGCGGCAGTCCGCGGATCTCGTGCGCCAGCTCGCACAGGTTTTTCCATAAGGGCGCATCCTTGCGGCCTTCGAATCCCGGCAGCTTCTCCATTTCGTCGGTCAGTCCGTCCGCCCGGCCGTCCGCCAGTTTTGCGACCAGCTCGATTTCACCGAGCGGCAAATCGAGCGCTTTGCCGACTTCGCGCACCGCCGAGCGCAGCCGGTAGGTGGGAAACGAGCACACGAGTCCCGCATGCTCGGCGCCATAGCGCGTGTAGACGCGGCGAATCAGCTCTTCGCGAATTTCGCGCGGGAAATCGAGGTCGATGTCGGGAACGGACGCGAGCGTCTCGTTCAGGAATCGGCCGAGGAACAGCTTGTTGGCGATCGGGTCGATGTGCGACAGGCCGAGCAGGTAGCAGACGATGGAAGAGACCGAGGATCCGCGGCCCCGGCCGGGCAGCAGATTGCCGCTGGCGCGCCGTGAGCCCTTGCGGACGTCGGCGGCGACTTCGCGCGCGAGGTCGAACAGGTCGTGATAGACGAGAAAGAACCCGCAGAGCTTGTGATGCTCAATCAGCCGCAGCTCTTCGTCGAGCCGGCGCACCGCCTGTGCGTGATAGATGGAGCCGGGCGGGTAGCGCTCGACCAGCCGGACGACGCACAGCTCGGCCAGCGCCTGGGGAGCGGGGGCCTTTTCAGAGCCGCGAAAGTCCGGGAAGCTGTAACCGAGGTCGCGGGTGATGTCGAACGACTTGCAGCGCTCGGCGATGGCTAGCGTGGAGGCGACAGCATCCGGACAGTCGGCGAACAGTGAAACGATTTCGTCCAGGGGCCGCAAATAGAATTCGCTGTTCGGATTTCGCACCCGGTGCGAGCCGTCGAGCGTGGTGCGATGCCGGATTGCCACCATGACGTCGTGCAAGCGGTGCAGAGAGCGGGTGTGGTAGTGAACGTTGCCGGACGCCAGGACGCCAAGTTGCAAGTCTCTCGCGACATCGATCAGCGCGCGGCTGAGCGCCAGATCCCCCCGAACCCGATTTCGTTGGATCTCCACGAAAAACCGGTCGCGGCCGAACATCGCTCTGCATTGCTCGGCGAGCTTGCGGGCGGCGCCGAGCCCGTCAGCCTCCAGTGTGCGCGGCAGCAGTCCGTCGCGCCGTGATCCCGAAAGCACGATCAGTCCCTCCTGCCGCTCCGCAATCGCGCTGAGCGGCAGCCGGGGATCGAGACGCTCGGCGCCAAGGTGTGCCTGCGTGAGCAAGCGGCACAGGTTCGCGTATCCCTGTGATGTTTCCGCGAGCAGAATGAGCTGCGCGCCGTCGGTCAGTGTGATTTCGGCGCCGGTGATGGGCTGGATGCCGAGAGGTTGTGCCGCGTGCGCGAACGACAGCGAGCCGTACACGCCGTTGCGATCGGTCAGCGCAAGGGCGGGGTAGCCCAGCCGGTGCGCTTCCGCCAACAATTCGTCAGGGGGAGAAGCCCCGTCTAGAAAAGAAAACGCGGAGTGGCAGTGGAGCTCCGCATAGGACGGCCAGACGGCCTGACGGCCGGACGGCCGGTCAGTCATGGCAGCTGCATAAACCAATTGTTGGTGATGAGATCCTTGAACAGAACAACTCGTTTCCCACCTTCCATCAACACTTCGAAATACTCACGCGAAATAATTTTCCTCCACCACTCATCCTCAATTCTCCACGTCTCGTTTACCGATTCGATTCTGGCCGTCTGGCCGTCCGGCCGCCCGGCCGTCACTGGCAGCCCGAATTCATCCACTTCCACCGTGACCGGTGCCGGCTCGTTTACGGCTCGAAGTCGATCAGTGCGTAGCGGCGCTCTGGCAGGCGCGACCATGGCTGCACCTCGATGATGTGATAGAGACCGGGGCGTTTGACGCGCATGCGGATTTCCCGCGCGGCACTGCGAAGCGCGCGTCGCTGGCCGGCCCGAGCGGCCGCCTGTGCGTCACGGGCGAACAACTGCAGCTCCGTCGTTCCCGGCGCGAAGCCGGTGAACTCGAGCACGAGACGCTCGACGCCGCCGACGGGGGGCGACTGCTCGAGGCGCATCCGGAGCGGCGCGGCGATGCGAGCGGGATCGGCGGTCGGCTCCTTGAGCAAATGCGCGGTGAGCCAGGAGCCGCCGCCCTCGAGCTCGGCGCGCACGCGCAGCGCGTGCACGCGCCAGCCGATGCGGCGCGGATGCTTGAGCGCGCGCGCGATCAGCTGGTCGAGCGCATGCACGAGCAGCTCGCGCTCCCCGACGGGTGAGAAAAAGGAAAGCGCGGCGGCGATCGGCTCGGGCTCGACGCGGCCCTGGACCGGCTCGACGACTCTGCCCGCGGCGAGCTGCCACAAGCGCTTTCCGGTCGCGCCGAACTGCGCGGTGATCGCCGCTTCGGGCAGCGCGGCGAGCGCGCCGAGTGTGCGGATGCCGAACCGGCGCAGGCGATGGTGGGTGTCGCTGTCGAGCGGCAACACTGCGATGGGCTGGGAAGCGAGAAAATCCCGTTCTTCCCCCAGAGGGACAACAACCGCTTCGCTCGGCTTGGCGCGGCTTGCGGCCACCCAAGCTGTGAACTTCCCCACTCCCCAACCCAATCGCGCGGCGTGCGGCGTGTCGCGTGCGGCGCCGCACGCCGCACGCCGCCCGCACGCAACTATCGCTTCAATGATCTTCTCAACTCCGCCGTAAATCCCCTGCAATCCGTCACAACCCACATACACGAGTCCCAACTCTCCCGCTTCGACGACCGGACTCACTTCGGTCAGCGCGGTGAGCAGCTGCGCGAACTGCTCGTCGTAGTGAACCGGGTCGGGCTCGATCAGCCGCAGCGTGGGGCAGAGTCCGATTGCCTGGCTCACCGTCATCCCCGGTTTCACACCGGTATGACGAGCAAGCGAGGAGACCTGCCAAAGCTTGCGTGTGGTATCCGGGGCGAGCAGCGCCGCTGGAAGGGCTGCTAGTCCTTCGTGACGCGCCTCTTCACAGCGGAGCGGGAAGAGGGGAATCCAAACGCAGGCAGCGAGCGAGCTCGTAGGACGTCGAGACATTGCCGAATCACCAAAGGGACCCGAATATATCCCGAAACTGGGCGAACCCGCAAGCTCCCCTCCAAAGAGTTAAATGATTGGTATATTTGAACTTTGCATGACGCAGCCAGATCTATTCGGACCTGAGACACTTCCCCAGCCCAGCAGGGAAGTCGTGACGCTCGCCGAGCGCATCCCCGCCAACATCCGGTTCGGGACGTCGACCTGGACCTATGACGGCTGGGCCGGCGAGGTCTACCATCGCCGTTATCGCGGGCCTCAGCCGGCGAAGCGGCTCGAGGAATACACGCGCTATCCTCTGTTTCGGACCGTGGGAATCGACAGCGCGTTCTACGATCCACCGTCGGAAGCGGAGCTGCGCTCCTACGCGCAGGCGCTGCCCGCCGGGTTTCCGGCCGTCAGCAAAGTGTGGGATCGCATTACGGCAAAACGATTGGGTCAGGATGCTCCGCAACCGGGACTCGCGGGAATGCGCAATCCCGACTTCCTGAACGCGGCGCTGTTCAAGGACAACGTGCTCGGACCGTATGAACGCGTGTTTCGCGATCATGCCGGCAGCTTCGTATTCGAGTTTCAGGCGATGCGGGGGAAAGATCTTCCGGATCCGCTGCAATGGGCCGATCAGCTCGACGACTTCTTCACGCAGCTGCCGCGCGGCTATCGCTACGCGGTCGAGCTGCGCAATCCGGAGTTGTTGACCGGACTGCATGGTGAAGTGTTGAAGCGCCACGGCGTCGCGCACGTGTTCAACTCATGGACGGAGATGCCTTCGATCGGCGAGCAGCTCGATTCGCCCTGGACGTTTTCCGCCGACTTCACGGTTGCGCGGGCGCTGCTCAAGCCCGGGCGGCGCTACGCCGACGCGGTGAAGCAGTTTCAGCCGTACGACCGCATGCAGGAGCCGCTGCCCGAGCTGCGACGCGATCTGGTGCGGCTCGTCAGCGAGGCGCATCGCCGCCGGCTCGAGGCGTACATCCTCGCGAACAATCGGGCTGAAGGGAACGCGCCAGGCACGATCCGCGCGGTGGCCAGGCAGTGGCTCGAGGGTCCGGCGCGCGACTAGGGCATGCTGCCGCGCAGCTCGAGCTCCCCTTGCGCGGGATGACGACTCCGTTTGTAGCGGTCGATCATCCCTTCGTTTTTCGTGAATCGATGTTTCTGCTGCAGCTTCTTTAACCGGCGCGCGAGCGCATTGGCGTACTCGCGTGGCGCGGCCTGCTGCTTCGCATACGCCTTCTGATAGCGCGGCACGAGGTCGGGGAAGTGCTCGGCGAGCACCGGCAGGAATCGGTCGCGCACCGCCGCGTAGAGCCGGAGCGCGCCTGCGTGGATGAAGCGCGCGCCCGCCGCTTTCGCCGCACCGAACAATGCGTCGAGATGCGCGACGTCGTCCGTGATGCCCGGGAGCACCGGCGCGACGATCAGTCCCGCATTCACACCCGCGTCGGTCAGCTTCTTGAGCGCCCGCAGCCTGGCGGCCGGCACGGGTGAGCGCGCCTCGAGCTTCCGAGCCAGCGCGGCGTCAGCCGTGATGAGCGAAAGGTGAATCTGGACCTCGTTGCGGATCTGCAGCTTCAACAGCAGGTCGCAATCGCGCGCGATGAGCGGGCTCTTCGTGATGATGCCGAGCGAGAGCCCTTCGCAGCGGGTCAACCGCTGCAGCACCGCCCGCGTCAACTTGAACGTGCGCTCGGCCGGCTGATACGGGTCGGTCGCCGTCCCGATGACAATGCACTCGCCTGCTTTGACATGTCGCAAATCGACATCGAGCGCGGCCACGACCTGCTCTTTCACGAAGATCCGCTTCTCAAACGCTTCCCAGCCGTGCTCCCCGCGGTAGTCCGCGAACTCGGCGTCGGTCAGCTTTCCGGCATCGTGCGCGCGCTCGACGACGTAGCGATGCGTGTAGCGCGCGTAGCAGTAGCTGCACCCGAACTCGCACCCGACATACGGATTGAGCGACCAGTAATCCATGCCCGTCGTGCTGGGGGGGTTGAGAAGGCGCTGGGGGGTCAGGGAAACAAACCTCGTACCGCGGAGCCGCTGGTCGAGTACGGCGACGGCCGGACGGCCTGACGGCCCGACGGTCGGTAAAAGCGAGAGCTGGGTTGTCGGTTTCGCTCGCTTTGGAGTCAGCGAACCGGGCGGGGCGTCCGCCCAGCTCCCAGGCCGTCCGGCCGTCTGGCCGTCTGGCCGTCCTTCACCCACAGCGCGCCCAGCCGCAGTTCAGGCACACGAGACAGCCGGACTGCGGGGCAGCTTTGGCGCCACATTCGGGGCAAATCGGCGTGCGGGGCGGTTTAGCCGGGGGCTTGGTGCGTACAGCCATACCCCCGAATATAACCCGAAGCCTGCTAGGCGGCCATCCGTCTCCACGCGTAGTAGACCGGGACGCCCAACAGCACCAGGGCGAGGCCCAGCATCGCGTAGGTGCGGGTCACCGGCGACACCAGGAGATTCACCGCGATCAGCGTGGTCAGCACGATGTAGATGGCGGGCAGCAGGGGATAACCGGGCGCGCGCACGGGACGGGGAAGGTCGGGGCGCTTGCGGCGCAGCAGAAACAGGCCGACGGCGGTGACGCCATAGAACACGACCGCCGCGAAGATCACGAAGTTGAGCAGCTGCCCATACGTCCCCGACAGGCACAGGATGCAGGTCCAGATCGCCTGCACGATGAGCGCGAGGGACGGTGTCTTGAACCGCGGGTGGAGCGTGCCCGCCGACTTGAAGAACAGATTGTCGCACGCCATCGCGTAGTACACGCGCGCGCCCGCCAGAATCAGCCCGTTGTTGCAACCGAACGTCGAGATCATGATCGCCACGGCCATGATCACGAGCCCGGCTGGACCGAACATCGCCTGCATCGCGGCCGTTCCGACGCGGTCCTGGGGCGCGTTCGCGATCGCATCTCCGGGGAGCACGCTCAGATACGACACGTTCGCCAGCACGTACAACGTCGTGACCGTGAGCACGCCGACCGCCATCGCGAACGGCAGATCCTTTTCCGGATTCTTCAGCTCGCCGGACGCGAATCCGACGTTGTTCCACGCGTCCATCGAGAACAGCGAGCCCACCATGGCGGCGCCCACCACCGGCAGGACCGACAGCGTGAGCGCGTTGCCCGCCCAGAAGTTCGAGCCGAAGTTCGCCGCGACCGCGGCGGCGTTGCGGCCGATCGTGATGCCGAGCACGATCAGGGCGGCCAGAGCGGCGGTCTTGATCACGGTGAGTGAGGTCTGAATGAACGCCGCGGTACGAACGCCGCGCACATTGATCCAGGTGAGCAGCACGATCGAGAGAATCGCGAAGATGCGTTGCGGCGAGAATCCGACGTTGATCGCGCCGATCGGATCGGGAAACCTGATCGTGGTGCCCAGGAACACGTCCGGGGTCAGCCACTCCATGCCCGGAACCGCGGAGGTAAATCGCGCGAACGCGACCGCGACCGCCGCGATCGTCCCGGTCTGAATCACGACGAACAGCGTCCACCCGTACAGGTAGCCGAACAGCGGCGAGATGCCCTCACGCAGGTAGACGTAGTTTCCACCCGCCTTCGGAAACATCGCGGCGAGCTCGCCATAGGTGAGCGCGCCGAGCAGCGTCACGAGGCCCGAGAGCACCCACACCGTCAGCAACAGGCCCGGAGAATGGACCTGGCGCAGGATGTCGGCTGAGACGATGAAGATGCCGGACCCGATCATCGATCCGACCACGAGCGCGGTTGCGTCGAGGCGGGAAATCGCCTTGACGAATTCGACGCGCTGCACGGGGGTAGAAGTCATCCGGTAACCTAGTGGCCCTTTTCCTGCGCCGCTATCTTTCGCGCACCCATCGCCCGCGAGGAATCGTGCGCCTCCTGCCGCGTGAAGAAGAGTTTTTCACGCTGTTCATCGAAGTCGCCAATCGCAACAAGGAAGCCGTGGAGCATCTGCGGCAGCTGTTCCAGGCGGCGCCCGATCGCCGCACGCCTCATGTCGAAGCGATCAAGCGGCTGGAGCATGAAGCGGATCAGGTAACGCACGAGGTGGTCAACCGTCTCGACCGCACGTTCATCACGCCGCTCGACCGTGAGGACATTTATAAGCTCGCCTCCGATCTCGACGACGTGATGGACGCCATGGATGGCACCGCGCGGCGCACCCAGATCTTCCGTTTGGGCGCCGCGCCGCAGGGCGTCATGCGGCTGCTCGAGGTCATGCAGCGGATGATGAGCGCGCTGTCCGAAGCGGTGACCCGGCTGAAAAAGGGCAACGACGTGATGAAGTACTGCATCGAGGCGAAGCAGCTCGAGGAGGAAGGCGATTCGATCTACCACGAGGCGCTCGGGCAGCTGTTCGAGAAAGAGCGTGACGCCATCGAGCTGATCAAGTGGAAGGAAGTGTACGACAACCTGGAGGCGACGCTCGACCAGGCCGAGGACGTGGCGAATGTGGTCGAGTCCATCACGATCAAGCACGCCTGATGGCCGATTCCGTCTGGTTCGTTCTCGCGATCATCGCGGTCGCGCTCGCCTTCGATTTCATCAACGGTTTTCACGACGCGGCCAACTCGATCGCGACGGTCGTCTCCACGCGGGTGCTGTCGCCGCAGGCGGCGGTGATCTGGGCGGGTGTGTTCAACTTCGTCGCCTTCTTCGTCTTCGGCACCGCCGTCGCCAAGACCATGGGCAAGGGCCTCGTCGATCTCGCGATCGTGGATGCCACCGTCATCCTCGCTGGGCTCGTGGGCGCCATCGCCTGGAACCTGATCACCTGGTACGCCGGATTACCGTCGTCGTCTTCCCACGCGCTGATGGGCGGTTACGCCGGCGCGGCCGTCGCCAAGGCGGGGATGCACGCGTTGATCGCGAGCGGCTGGATCAAGCCGCTGAGCTTCATCGTTCTCTCGCCGCTCATCGGTATGGCGGTGTCGTTCACTCTGATCGTGGCGTTGTCCTGGATCCTGCGCCGCTCCCTGCCGCGACGCGTGGACAAGACGTTCCGGGTTTTGCAGCTGGTCTCCGCGGCGGGGATGTCGCTCAGTCACGGCAGCAACGATTCGCAGAAGACAATGGGGATCATCGTCGGACTGCTCGTCGCGGAGCGGGCCGTGTTTCAGGAGCACATGCCCGCGCTCTATCTCGGCTCGGCCGACGTGGTACCGACCTGGGTCGCGCTGGCCGCGTACATGGCGATCGGGGCTGGAACGATGGCGGGTGGCTGGCGCATCGTGCGGACGATGGGACAGCGTCTGACGAAGCTCACCCCGTTCGGGGGCTTCGCGGCCGAGACCGGGGCCGCGCTGACCATCGGCTTTGCGTCCCATTACGGAATTCCTGTCAGCACGACGCACACCATCACCGGCGCCATCACGGGCGTGGGCGCGGCACAGCGGATCTCGGCGGTCCGTTGGGGCGTGGCGGGGCGAATCGTGTGGGCGTGGCTGCTGACGATCCCGGCATCGGCCGGAATCGCGGGTCTGTCCTACCTGCTGCTGCGCGCGCTCCTTTAGTCGAACTTCAACACGCCGGCGGTCACCGATTAATCCGAGAACAGCCTGCGCAGGCCGCGCTCGGTCTCGGCCAGCGCTTCCTGGAAATGCGCCAGCTCGCCGCCATAACCGAAGCGCAGGAATCCCGGTGTGCCGAAGTGATCGCCGGGGCAGAGCAGCACGCTGTGCTGGGCGCGCAGCTTCTCCACGATCTCCTGCGCCGGGATGCCGCCGCGATAGCGCGCCCAGCAGATCGCGCCCGCCTGCGGCGCGTGCCAGCTGAACGTATCGCCGAAGGTCTTGAGCCACGCTTCCATCACCGGATAGTTCGCGTGGAGAATCTTGCGGGTACGCTCGAGCAGCTTCTCGCGCACGTGCGGCTCGAGCGCGAGCGTCGCGAGATGATCGCTCGCACCCGACGGCCCGATCGTCGTGTAGTCGTGGCGCTGCCACGCCTCGTGACTGAACCCGGGCTGTGACACGATCCAGCCGATGCGGAGTCCCGGCAGGCCGTACGCCTTCGACAGGCCGTTCACGATCACGAGCTTGTCGTAGCCGCTGCTCCAGAACGACGGCGTGGTCCTGCCGTCGCGCTCGGCGCCGGAGTAGACCTCGTCGGCGAGCAGCCAGGCGCCGACTTCGGCCGCGCGCTCGAGGATGACTTTACGGGCCTCGTCGCCGAGCACGTGTCCCGTCGGATTGTGCGGATTGGTGACGACGACGAGCTTCGTTCCCGGCGCGATCGCCGAGCGGATCTCTTCGATGTACGGCTCCCACCCTTCCTTCTCCTGCAGCTGGAAGGGCTTCACCTGCGCGCCGAAGTTCCGGGTGAGCCCCGCGGTCTGCATGTAGTTCGGCATCATCACGGCGACCTTGTCGCCCGGCTCGATCAGCCGCCAGCAGGTGATGAAGTTCGCCTCCGAGCTGCCGGTGGTGACCAGCACCTGGTCGGGCGAGGCGCCGGGGTAGAGCGCGGCGATCCGTTCGCGCAGCAGGTCGGTGCCGTTCGACTGCGCGTAGCCGAGCCGCACGTCGAGCAGCGGGAGCGCGGACGCGCCGGCCAGGCCGAGCAGCTCCTGGATCGAGAGCGGATGAACTCCGGATTCGGAGAGGTTGAAGCGCACCCGGTTCTCCCAGGTGCTCTGCCAGCGTTCCAGCTCGAACGGGACGAATTTAGGGCTCATGGCTCGTAAAGCTCGCGCAGATCCTCGGGTTTCTCCAGCCAGTAATCGGGGTGCAGGTCCTGGAGGTGGGCGCGGTCGAACGGACCCCACAGCACCGCCGCGGTCTTCACGCGGGCGGCCCGGCCCGATTCCATGTCGTGGCGCGAGTCTCCCACGAACACCGTTTCCGCCGCGGCGACGCCCAGCTCCTCCATCGCCTTGAGCACCGGCTCGGGATGCGGCTTCGAGTTGGTGACGTCGTCGCACCCGATCACGATGTCGAACGCGTCGTCCAGCCCGGAGATGCGCAGGCCCCGCAGCGCCCCGTCGTGCAGCTTGCTCGTGACGACGCCGAGCTGTTTGCCGGCGTCTTTCATGCGGCGGATCTCGTCCACGACGCCCTGGTAGGGTTTCACGAGCGCGTCGTGGTGCGTGAGGTTGTAAGTGCGGTAGGTCTGCACCATGCGCTCGATCTCGTCCTTGTCTTCGGTGATCTGGCCGAACTGCGCCCACAGCGGCGTGCCGAGGCCTTTGATCCACATGTCATCGGGCGGCATCGGCTCGTTGCAGCGGTGCAGCTCCATCGTGTGGCGATAGGAGCGCAGGATCAGCTCGATCGAGTCGATGATCGTGCCGTCGAGATCGAACAGAAAGGTCGAGAGCGTCATCACCCACAAGGTAGCCTACCGCGGTTGAAGCTGCAGCGCAGCGACGAGCTCGACTTGCGTTGACGGTTCGGTGAGCTGGACCGGGGGAAGTTGCTGATGCCAGGAGAGCAGATCCGTCACGACGAGCGGCTCGTGGCGTGAAAACAGCTCATCGAGCAGCAGCTCTTCGCCGGCGGTCATTCCTGACGCGAGCCGCGTCACCAACGCGTCCAGCGCGCTGAGTTGCGCGCCGTCTCCGCGCCGCGCCGCGCGACGGGCGGCCGATAGCACCCACGGGATCAGCCGTCGCGCGACACGGTCGCGATCGCCGGCGCGCCAGCGCGCATCCTGCACCGCCGCGAGCCGCGACCGGACGAGCGGCATCGCCGCGTCGATCGCCTGCTGAAGCTGCCGGCGATCGAGCGTGACCGGCTCGCTCGCGCGCGCGGCCACGAGCCACCTCGTCGCCGCGACGGCGTTCGTCCTTGCCACCCCCTCTTCCACCACGATCGCATCGACGAGGTTCGCGATCCGGACGATGAGCACGGTCGCCGCCGCATCGCCGGCGGCCGCGGCACAAACGGCGCCGCCAGCCTCGGTCTGCACGAGACCCGACAACTGATCGCACCAGTCGAGCTCTCCGTCGGTACCCGCGGCTTGCTGGGCGTGGGTCTTGGCCGCGAGCCGCTCCTCCATCTCGAGCGCGCGCGCAAGGCTCGGCGGCGGCAGGAACGTGACTGTAATGATCGAGGTGTGCGCCGAGCCGAGCCGGTCGATCCGGCCCACGCGCTGCGCGAGCCGGGCAGGACTCCAGGGCAGGTCGTAGTGCACGACTCGCTCGGCGTCCTGCAGATTGAGCCCCTCACTCAGCAGATCGGTCGCGATGAGGACATCGGTCTCGAGCGCGGCGGGCGGTGCCACTGCGCCCTGCGAGCGCGGCGCGAACGCCCGGAGGACCTCCCGTCGCGGCGCCGCGCCGCTCGCGAACCGGCCCACGTGCCCGAACACCGCAGCAACGCGGCCGTGACGCAACCGTTGCAGCAGATACCGCGCGGTCGGTTGCGCGTCGGTGAAAACGATCGTCTTGCCCCGGGCAGACCCGAGCAGGTGCTCGAGTGCTTCGGCTTTGGGATCGAAGACAGGCGCGCGGCTCAACAGCTGCCGAATCCGGGCGATGACGCCGCGATCGGCCTCGAGCGGCTCGTGCCCTACGGCGGGAACGTCGAGCAACAGCGGAAGCAACACGAGCTGGACATCGGACTCGGCGGCGCGGGGAAAGCAGCGTTGAAACTCGCGCGGCGTCAGGGCGCGCCCGTCAGTCGCCGCCTGGCTCGCGAGATCGAGATACGCTTCGTGCCGCAGCAGCGCGGCCCGGAATGCCGCAAGGCTGGAGCCGAGCCGGCGCAACAGCATGAGTCGCAGCAAGGGTGCCGCGGTTCCGCCCGTTCGGAGCTCGGCGACGGCCGTCGTCAACTGGGAGAGCAGCGCGTCGCCCGCGGGGCCGGCACGCACGGCCTCAGTAGTAGCGCGTGGGAATACCATCGCCACGGGCCCTCCGTCGTAGGATCGCACGCGCTCACGGGACCGCGCCACGATGAACCGAGCCACCGCTGACTTGGCGAGTGACGCATCGCCTGCCCGCCGAGCCGCGGTGCGGAGGGATGGAACGCCGAGCGCCGCGAGCGCATGGTCGCGCAGGAAGAGCCGGAGTAGGTGCAGCAGATCTCCTACCTGGTTGTGAATCGGGGTCGCGGTGACCAGCAACACTCGGCTGCCGATCACCAATCTGGCGAGCGCGCGATAGCGATTGGTTTCGGGATTGCGGAAGCGGTGTGCTTCGTCGATGACGACAAAACGGTCAAAGGCGGCCTGAGGCGCGTGAGGGCGGTCGATGTTCCTACTCAGCGATTCATGCGTGATGATCGGTACTTCGGGCTGGCCGAAGCGATCGAGCAGCTTACGCCACTGCGCGGTGAGCACTGCAGGGACGACGAGCGTGAATGGCTTTTCGCGCGCCAGCGCGACGGCTAAGGCGACATACGACTTGCCGAGTCCGACCGCATCCGCGAGCAGCGCTCCGCCGTGACGGGCCAGAATTGCGGTCAGTCGCTCGGCAGCGGGGACCTGGTGCGGCGCGAGCCACGCCGGCCAGGACGCCGGCGCGAGAGCAGCGCTGTCGAGCAGCGCCCGCGCCGCGGTCCCGGCGACGTCGCGCGGCGAGCCTTCCGCCCCCGGCGCGAGCGCGACCGTGAGCGGTTCCGGGACCGGAACCAGGTGCTCAGAGAGAATCCGCGGCCAGCGCGCGGCGTTCGGCACCGTCGAGCTCCAGGAAATCGGCGACAAGGTCATCAGCCGGCTCGCAGCGCGCTCCTCGTCGAGCCAGCTCGCCCCAGACTGGGGAGTCGTGCGGCGGCACGGGAAGTCCGCCGACCACTCGCGCGTTGAAGCGCCGGAAGCCGCCCCGCGCGGGATCGGCGACGAGCCGAGCCAACGCCGACAGCCAGCGGCAATTGAACAGCGCCGCGAGCGCCGCGGCATCGTCGGCGGTGCGAGTCGCGATCCCGTACAGGGTGTTCAACGGAACGACCGCCGCGGGTGGTACCACGGCTCCCAGCTGGCGCGCGAGGTCCGGCCACACGACGCGATACTGCGCGCACCCGAGCGCGGTGCGAAACAGCTGCCAGGGCGGGCCGCCCTTGTAGTCGGAGCGGAGCCGGAGCCGCTCCTCGTGGATCGCGAGCCGCCGCGCGGCGCCGGCGGCAAGCCGCCGGAGCGGTGATCCATCGACATCATGTGTCCACAAGACGTGCCGGCGTGGTTCGCAGCGCCAGGCGCCGACGTCCCGGCCGCGAATCGCCGGACGCGTGCCGGGCTGTTCTTGGTCGAGCAGGAACAGATCGTCCGCGCCGGTCTTCACGCCCAGCTGCGGCACCCAGCGATCGCGGATTCTCGGAAAACGCTCCTCGAGACGGCGCAGAATCCGCTGCGAGTTGGGAGTGAGGATCCATGGTCCCGAGGATTGCAGATCACGTTGTCGAACGGTCGGAGCGGCGCGTTTTGGGCCGAGCGCAGTGGCTACGACCTCAGAGCCGCTCGGATCGGCTTTGGCGGCAACGAGCGCCATTGGGTACACGGTGGCCCCGAATGCCTGGGAGGCGGACTCGGGCACCGTCGCCACACGCTCGAGGCGTGTTCCATGGGCCAGCCGCTGGCGCAGTGACTCGGCGTATCCGCTGCTCGTCAGCTTGGCGGGGACGAGCAGTCCGATGACGCCGCTCGGACGGGCGAGCTCCACGGCGCGTTCGGTGAAGGCGACCGCGAGATCCGGCAAATGCGAAAAGCCTCGCAGCACCGACGGGCGCCAAGTGGAGTAGCGGGCGGCGAGCGTCTCGCGCACCCTCGGCGCAAGACGCTCCGCGCGAATCCACGGCGGGTTGCCGACGACGAGATCGAAGCCGCCGCTCGCGACGACGTCCGCAAAATGGGACTCGAACGAGAAGAACGGTGCCGCGGCTTCGAGGCGGAGGGTGCGCGCGGCGGCGCGCAATTCGCGCCGGCTCTGGCGCAGCCGCGCCAGGCGGTGCCGTTGGTCGATCGTGAGCCCAGCGCGGTGGCCGAAGAGGTCCGTGGCGCGGCCGAGTGTCAGCAGCTCCTTGATGGACCCTTCGACGGCGGCGCGAGCGTCCGCGAGCAGCTTCTGCGCGAGCGCCGCTTCAGCGCGGCGCAATTCGCGCTGCGCGATCCGCTTTTCGGGACCGGTGAGCCCGAACAGCGAGCGCCGCGCCGCCACGAGCCGGCGTGACTCTGCCGCTCCGCCGCGCAGCGCCCTGTTTCCGAGGGATGCGGCGAGCATCAGCGGATCGAGGAGCGCATCGCCTTGACGCACGTGCCCGTCGAGGTTGGGCAACGGCGCAATCGCGCGAAGGTCGATGTGGTCTTCGTCGGCGACGAGCGCCAGCCACAGTCGCAGCTCCGTCAGTCGAACGGCGGTCGGCGTGAGGTCGACTCCGAACAGCGAGCGCGCGAGCACGTCGCGCTTTACGGCGGACGGCGGACCCTCACCCGTCGCCAAGCGAAGCGCGACCAGCTCGTCGAGAGCGCCCAACAGGAATGCTCCGGATCCGGCAGCTGGATCGACCAGGGTCAGCGCGCGCACGTCCGGCGCCGGCCGGGGAGCTTCGCCGTGGTGCACCCAGCGCGCGGCGGCCTCAGGCGAGACGCCGAAGCGATGGGAGAGCACCGCCTCTAACCCAGCGCGCACGATCTCTCGCACGAGCGACGGGGGAGTGTAGTAGCTGCCGCTCGCGCGCCGCGCGTCGGGGTCCATCACGCCCTCGAACACGCGCCCGAGCATATCGGGCGCGACGAGCTCGCCGTCGTCATGCTCCCGCACCGAGAAGTGAAATCGCTCGAACAGCTCATCGAACGCGACGCGCCAATCGCCGTTGCTCCATATCGCCGGCCCGTGACGGCGCTCGAGTGGCGACGGCTCGAAAAGCCCACCATTGAGGAAGGGGATTCGACCGAGCGCGCGGGCAGCACTGGAGCGTTGCAGCGGAGGGCGATTCAGCGCCCCGAAGCACAGGCCGTGCAGAAACGAACGGTGGAAGTGTTGCCTGGAGCCGAGCGCGCGTTCGAACAGACGGGACACGTAGCGCTTATCGCCGTCGAGCCAGCCCTTGGACTGGATGAAATAGAGGAAGAGGACGCGCGTGAGCGCGGTGAGCGCGAGCGCGTGACGGTCGACCCGGTGCGCCGGCGTGCTCAGGCGGTCGGTGAGCCGCTCCAGGGTGGCGCGAAATGCGCGAAAAAAGCGCGGCGTGACCCCTTCACTGGCAAGGACCTCGCCTACTCGTAAGGAAAGGGCGAGCGCCGTCTCGCTTTTCCCGGGCGCGAGTCGCTCCAGGGTGGCGAGTGCGGACCCGGGAGGACTGGGGAGCGAAGTCGTGGCAAGGCGAACGCCGATCGGTCCTGACGCACAGACCAGACGCACCGGTTCTCCGCCGAGCGCGCACGCCAGGCCCCGTTCGGCATTGGCCGAGAGGCGCCGAGCAGCGGCTCGCGCCGCCTGCTCGGGATCGCGCGCCTCGAGCGCGAACACGCGAAACGCGCCGTGACGCCCAATCAGCGCCACCCGGCTGACGCCTGCACCGTCGGCGGCCTGTTCCCCGAGCCATGGGCCGGCCGGAACAGCTTCGAACAGCGGTTGGTAATCGAGGGCGCGAAACAGCTCGCGCAGGTCCTCGAGCGCCTTTATGCGGCTGAGAATGTGCCGCAACACCAAAAACCCCCTCGGGTCACGAAGGGGTCAAGGTGCTGCTGGTGGTGCGAGTCTTAGGTACCGAACAAACGCGCTACGGGCTCTTTCTCAACCGGATCTCGCCGTTGACGGTGTTCAGGCTGAGCGACCGGCCGCCCGACCCGATCGTGCCGCGCACCCGCCGCGGTCCGAACTTCCCGGTGATCATCAACGGATAGTCGGATTCGATTTCGCCGTTGACGGTGCTCGCCCGGACTTCCGTGTTCACCCGTTCCGGCATGACCAGCGTGATCTTGCCGTTCACCGTCGTGAACTCGATCTCGTCACTCCAATCGGCGCGGCCCATCTCGACGTAGACCGATCCATTCACGGTCGACGCCTCGGCGAGACCCGTCGTCGTCACGCGCACGCTGCCATTCACCGTGCTGGCCTTTACGTCGGCCTTGAGGCCTTCGGCCGACATCTCCCCGTTCACGGTCTGGCCGTTGAACACGACGCCGGCCGGGACCTGCACCTCGAAGTCCACAGTCACGTCGTTGTTCTCAGTGCTCGAGTGCCAGCGGTCGCCGGGCTCGCAGCTGTTTTCGCGCCGCGCCCGCGGCGGAGTGGGATAGACCGCGCAGATCGTGATTCCGTCCTCGTGTTCCACCACCTTGATCTCGACTTCGTCGGGGTCGGAGCGCCGCGAATGCTTGGCCGCGTTCACGACCGCCTCGGCACCGCTGGCCAGCACGGCCCGGACGTCGCCGTTCACGCCTTTGACTTCCAGCCGCTTCCCCCGCGCGATCGCCCCGTGCCAGTTGAAGTCCTGAGCTGCCGCGATGGTCCCAACCGTTGCGCTGAGTAGCGCCGTGATGATTAGCGTCCGCACCGGACCTCCCAGCCTGATGA
>DASSUS010000135.1:0-6593 GCA_035706765.1 Gemmatimonadales bacterium | reverse complement strand
GGAACTGTGTATCAACCCGTGCCCCGCGCCAAGCAGGCCGAAGCGGTGCGGTTCCTGAACGACAACGTGTTCACGACGCCGACATACTTCTTCGATCCGGAAATCCTGCGGCGCATCGAGCCGACGGGGTTCGTCGAGCGGATTCGGGTGCGCCAGAATGCCGTGCTCAGTCTCCTGTTCCAGGACGGGCGACTGTCCCGGCTGGCGGAGCAGGGACAAACGCAGCCTGGTGCGTATACCATCGCCGATCTGTTCGGCGACGTGCGACGCGGCATCTTCTCCGAGCTGGCCGGAAGCGGGCGGGTGCAGGTCGACGCGTACCGCCGCAATCTCCAGCGCGCGTTCGTCGATCAGATGGAGCGCCTGATCGGCACGCCGCTGGTCACGCCTCCGCCGCCCGGATTCACGGCGTTCCCCGGCTTCCAGCTGCCGCCGCCGCGCCCTGCCGACGCGCGCGCCCAGGCCCGGCTCGAGCTCACCGATCTGCAGGGAACGCTGCGGGGCGCGCTGGCGCGCGCCGGTGATCGCACGACCCGCGCCCACATCGTCGATCTGCAGGCGCGCATCAACCAGATCCTGAACCCGCGCGGATGATTTCGACCTCGACGACGCGCAAGACGGTCGGGTTTGCCAAAAACCGGGTGCTGCAGGTTTTGCTGGCGTGGTATGCGGCGGTGTGGCTCTGGGCGGCGCTGGCGCCGCTCGACCGGCACGACTGGTTCCTGGAAAACCTGCTCGTCTTCGCGCTCGTCGCGGTTCTGATCGGGACGTATCGCGCGTTTCCGCTGTCGGACCTCTCCTACCTGCTGATCACGGCGTTCATGACGCTGCACGCGGTCGGCTCCCATTACACCTATGCGCAGGTGCCGCTCGGCTCCTGGGTGCAGAACGCGTTCGGGTTTTCCCGAAATCACTTCGACCGGATCGTGCATTTCTCGTTCGGGCTGCTGATGGCGTATCCGATTCGAGAGGTGTTTCTGCGCGTCGCCAACACGCGCGGCATCTGGGCGTACTATCTGCCGCTCGACGTCACGCTCGCCTTCAGCGCGCTGTACGAGATCATCGAGATGGTCGTGGCAACGATGGTGGCCCCCGGGACCGGCGACGCATACCTCGGCACGCAGGGGGATGTGTGGGACGCGCAGAAGGACATGGGACTCGCCGCGCTCGGCGCGTTACTCTGCATGGTGCTCACGGCTCTTATACGACGGTTGCGGACCCCGAGACCCATTCTGCTGGCGGGAGGCATGAATGAGACGGCCTGACGGCTGGACGGCCCGCGGGCCGGTCCTTCTGATCCTTATCGTTCTGGCCGCCTGGCCGTCTGGCCGTCCGGCCGCCGCCCAAACGTTCGAGCAACGCCTCATCGCCATCCCGGACACCGCGAACCTCAGGCAGATGTCGCGCGACCTCTCCGCCGTTCCGCACATGGCCGGCACCCCGGCGCAGGCCGCGACCCGCGATTACGTGCTCGAGCGGATGCGTTCCTGGGGCCTCGACGCGTGGAGCAAGGAGTACACGATCTACCTGCCGCAGCCGGATACGGTCGCCGCGTGGGTGATCACCGGCAGGCGCGCCGAACGGCTGTCGCTCGCGGAGCCGGGCACCGGCCCGCAGGTGCCGCCGTTCAACGGCTACACCGGAGACGGCAACGTCACCGCCGATGTCGTGTACGTCAATTTCGGGCTGATCGAGGATTACAAGACGCTCGACTCCCTCGGCATCAGCGTGCGCGGCAAGATCGCGATCGCGCGTTACGGGCGCTCGTTCCGCGGCATCAAGGCGCGAGAAGCGCAGAAACGCGGCGCCGTGGGGCTGATCGTGTACTCCGATCCGCAACAGGACGGCTACCTCCAGGGCGACGTTTATCCCAAGGGCCCGATGCGCAACGCCGCGGGCATTCAGCGCGGCAGCATGATGAACAGCAACGGCGATCCCACAACGCCGAGCTGGTCCTCGATCGAAGGCGCGCGCCGGGTGCCGGAAGATTCACTCGACATTCCGAAGATCCCGATCATTCCGATGGGCTACGGCAACGCGCGTCGGCTCCTCGAGCCGCTGACCGGCCCGTCGGTGCCGCAGAGCTGGCAGGGCGCGCTGCCGTTCCGCTACCACGTAGGACCGGGCCCCGTGCGCGCGCGCCTGCACGTCAAGACCGAGCGCGGCGAGCGCGCGTTCCACAAGATCTGGAACACGTTCGGGGTGATTCGCGGTGAGAAGTTCCCGGACGAGTGGGTGGTCGTCGGGGGGCATCGGGACGCGTGGAGCCCGGGCGCGCGCGACAACGTCAGCGGCACGGTTACGATCATGGAATCGGCGCGCGCCTTCGCGACGCTGGCCCGTGAGGGACAGCGTCCGGCGCGGACGCTGCTGTTCGCGACCTGGGACGCGGAAGAGTGGGGGCTGATCGGCTCGACCGAATGGGTGGAGGAGCTCGAAGACTCCATCAAGGCCAGGGTCGTGGCGTACATCAACGAGGACGGCACGTTTTCCGGAAGGAGCTTCAACGGCGCCGGCTCGCCGTCCCTCAAGCCGCTGTTTCGCGATGCCGCGCGCGCGGTGCCCGATCCCACGGGTCCCGGGAGCGTGTACGACGTGTGGCTCAAGAGCATGAACGGCGACACGACGCAGCTGACGTTCGGCAACCTGGGCGGCGGGTCCGACTTCGCCGGGTTCTACCATCACCTCGGCATTCCGTCGGGCGGGATCGGGTTCGACGGACCCGACGGCATCTATCACTCGATGTACGACTCGTACGACTGGATGACGCGGTTCGGTGATCCGGGCTACCGCTCGCACCTTGCCGGCGCGCAGCTCGTCTCCGTCATTCTCGCGCGGCTCGCCAACAGCGACATCGTGCCGCTCGACTACGCCAACTTCGGCGCCGAAATGAACGCCCTGGTCGCGCAGCTCGATTCGGGGATCGCCAAGAAGCAGTGGACCGGCGTCAGCACGCAGGCACTGAAGGACGCGCTCGACCGGTTTACCGCGGTCGCGCGCGCGTTCAACGCGGCTCGCGACACGAGCCATGCCAGCGGCGAGCGCGCGCAGCGCGTCAATCGCGCGCTGATGCAGGTGGAGCGGCGCCTGACCCGTCCCGAGGGCCTCGTGAGCCGCGCCTGGTTCAAGAGTCTCCAGTTCGCGTCCGACATCGACAACGGATATGCCACGATGGCATTTCCCACCGTCAACGAGGCGATTCGATACGCGGACGCCGCGACCGCCAACAAGGAGCTTGCCGACCTCGTGGCCCGCGTGGATCAGGCTCGGGCCGCACTCGTGGAGGCTGCGGTAGCGTTGCGATAGACCCGGCGAATTCCTATGATGGACCAGGAGGGATAATGGCCGACAGCCGCATACGGATCGTCATCGCATATGCGATTTGGGCCGGGATCTGCGCCGTGGTGGCGGGCGTGGTCATGGCGATCATCCACACCCAGTTCTTCAGCTACATCCCCTCACGTACCGCCTTCATGAGCACGCTGCTGGGCGGGATTGCGACGACGAGCGCGATCGCGGCCGGCCAGGCCGCGGTGATTCTGGCGACCGGCAGCCTGCTGGCCCAGCGCGGCTACACGCTGCAGGGAACGGTGCTGCTGGGTCTGTTGGTCGGCGCGTTCGACTTCCTGATGAACCTGCTGCAGCTGATCGTGCCGGCGCTCGAGCCCGGCTGGACCTGGGACCTCGTGATCCTCGCGGTGGCGACGGTCGGCATCACGCTGCTCGGAGCCCGGCGGGCAACCGCCACGGCGTAGGCGGAGCCCAGAAGAAGGCTAAAGTTTCGGCAGCGTAATCCCGCGCTGGGCCTGGTATTTCCCCTTCTTGTCCTTGTAGGAAATCTCGCACTCATCCCCTTCGTCGGCGGTGAAGAACAGCACCTGGGCGATGCCCTCGTTCGCGTAGATCTTCGCGGGGAGGGGGGTCGTGTTGCTGATTTCCAGCGTCACGTAGCCTTCCCACTCGGGCTCGAACGGCGTGACGTTCACGATGATTCCGCAGCGCGCGTAGGTGCTTTTGCCCAGGCAGATCGTCAGGACGTTGCGGGGAATCCGGAAGTATTCGATCGACGTCGCGAGGGCGAACGAATTCGGCGGGACGATGCAGACGTCACCCGTGAATTCGACGAACGATTTGGGATCGAAGTGCTTCGGGTCTACGATCGCCGAGAGGGCGTTGGTGAAGATCTTGAACTCGGGGGCCACGCGCATGTCGTAGCCATACGAGGAGACGCCGTAGGAGATCACGCCGTCGCGGTGTTGGCGATCGGCGAACGGCTCGATCATCCCGAATTCTTTGGACATTCGGGTTATCCAGCGATCGGATTTGATTGACATGGGGGCGCAATGTAACGGCGGCAACTTGACTTACGCTACATCGCCGATAGCTTCCATGCACCCTTAGTGAATTTTTTCACGAGCTCAGGATGCGAGCCTATATCCCGTTCCTGATGTTGCTCGGTCTGGCAATCGTCATCGCGACGTCGATGATTGTGCTGTCGCATTTTCTGGGACCGCGCCGCCCGACCGAGGTCAAGGAGCGACCGTACGAAAGCGGCATGCCGCCCCTGGGCAGCGCGCACGAGCGGTTCTCGGTCAAGTTCTATCTCGTCGCCGTGCTTTTTATCCTTTTCGACATTGAAACCGTGTTTCTCATCCCGTGGGCAGTAATCTTCATGGGGAACGGAAGCCTCACCACGGGATTTCTATTGGTGGAGATGCTGGTCTTTCTGCTGATCCTGTTCGTGGGTTACATCTACGTCTGGAAGCGCGGGGCATTTCAGTGGGACTAAGGCGTCGAGCAAAGGCGCTTTTGAGGTTTTATGAAACACGTTGAACAAGTGCAAAGCTCGAACTATCTGCTCGCCAAGTTCCAGAACCTCGTGGACTGGGCGGTGAACTCGTCGCGCGCCAATTCGCTCTGGCCGATGCCGTTCGGCACGGCGTGTTGCGCGATCGAGTTCATGGCGACCGCCGCGAGCCGGTTCGACTTTGCGCGCTTCGGAATGGAGCGCCAGGCCTTCTCGCCGCGCCAGGCGGACGTGCTGATCTGCGCCGGCCGCGTGCCGTTCAAGCTCGCGCCCGTCATTCGGCGCATCTACGACCAGATGCCGCAACCCAAGTGGGTCATCTCGATGGGCGCCTGCGCCTCGACCGGCGGCATTTTCGACAACTATTCGATGGTGCAGGGCATCGACACCGTCGTGCCGGTGGATGTCTACGTGCCCGGCTGCCCGCCGCGGCCCGAAGGGCTGTTGTACGGCATTCTGCTGCTCCACAAGAAGATCAAGGGCGAGTCCCTGTTCGACGCGGTGCGGCGCCGCGACGAGCAGCCGCTCGACGACAAGGGGCTGCGGCTGCCGCCCGATACGATCGACGAAATCTCCGAGCCGTTCGGCAACTCCGTCCACCAGTTCCGTTCGTCGTGACCGGTCTGCCGCCCATTCCGGGAGCGCTGCGCACGGCGGTCGCGCGCGACGGCGAGCCCGTCGTGTACGTCGCCCGCGAACAGCTGCTCGCCGCGATGCGCTGGCTGAAGGAAACGCCGGGGCAGGATTTCAATTACCTGGTCGATATCACCGCGGTCGAGTACCGCGACCGCGAGCTGCCGCTCGAGGTCGTCTACTTCCTGCGCTCGCTCGAGCGACGCGCCGACATTCGGATCAAGATCGAGCTGCCTCCCACCGAGGACATGGTCGTGGACTCGGTCTACAGCCTGTGGCACGGCGCTGATTGGCTCGAGCGCGAAGTGTTCGACATGTTCGGCATCACCTTCCGCGGCCATCCCGACCTGCGCCGGATCCTGATGTGGGAGACGTACGCGGAAGGGAACCCGCTGCGGAAGAGCTTCCCGCTCCGCGGGCGATTCTCGCGTGCCGAGCAGGTGCGGCAGGCGCTGAACGCCAACCCGGAAGCGCACTACTCGATGGAGGAGCTCTCGATCGCCGAAGCCGGGAACGACCTCCCCGAAGACATGCGGGACCGGCTGCGCCGCGGTGAGCGCGGCGTGATCCCCGAGCCGCCGAACATATGAGCAAGCGCACCCTCGAGCTCGAGCTCGCGACCCCCGCCGTCGACGCGCGCGGCCAACCGGCGCGCGTGCCCCTCACTGCCGCCGCGCCAGGCGAGCCGGATCTCGGGGGCGAGCACCTGCTCGTCAACCTCGGGCCGCAACACCCCGCGACGCACGGCGTGCTCCGGCTCGTCGTCGAGCTGGACGGCGAGACGGTGGTGCGCTGTATCCCGCACATCGGCTATCTGCACTCGGGGTTCGAAAAGCTGGGCGAGTACCGGCACTACAATCAGATCATCCCGCTCACCGACCGCACCGACTACCTGTCGCCGATGTCGAACAACGTCGGCTTCACGCTCGCGGCCGAGAAGCTGATGGGGATCGAGATCACGCCGCGCTGTCAGGTGTTGCGCGTGATCGCCTGCGAAATGAGCCGGATCATCTCGCACATGGTCTGGCTCGGCACGACGTCGATCGACCTCGGCGCCTTCACGCCGTTCCTGTGGGCGTTCCAGCAGCGCGAGAAGATCTACGACCTCCAGGAGATGTGGACCGGCGCGCGGCTCACCACGAGCCTCACGCGC
>DASSUS010000134.1:0-4295 GCA_035706765.1 Gemmatimonadales bacterium | reverse complement strand
ACCGTCGTTCCGTTTTACGAGCGGTTCGGCGCTGACGCGGTCGCGAAGCTCGACGGCATGTTCGGGCTGGCGATCTGGGACGACGCGCGCCGGCGTCTGATCCTCGCGCGCGATCGCGCCGGTGAAAAGCCGCTGTTCTGGGCCGAGATCGACGGCGAGCTGCGGTTCGCCTCTGAAATTCAGGCGCTGCTCGAATTCCCCGACCAGGCGCGGCGTCTCAATCCCAAAGCGTTGTCGCTGTATCGCGCGCTCGGCTACGTCCCCGCCCCCTACACGATGTTCGACGGCATTCACAAGCTGCCACCCGCCTCGCTGCTGATCGCCGACGATGGACAGATCACCATCCGATCCTACTGGAGCGCGGCGGAAGCCGCCGCGGCAGCGCCCGCGCTCCAATCGGCGGCGCAGCTCCGGACCGCGCTGTTGAGCGCCGTGGAACGGGAGCTGATGTCGGACGTGCCGCTCGGTGTCTTTACGAGCGGCGGTCTCGATTCATCGCTGCTCGTCGCGGCGGCGGCGCGCGCGCTCCCCGGCGAGCGGATTCACACCTACGCCGTGCGGTTCACCGAGCCGGGATACGATGAGAGCGCGTACGCCGAAGCGGTCACGCACGACATCGCGACCGTCCACCACGTCGTCACCGCCGACGACGAGTCGCTCGGCCGGGCGCTCGAGGTGATCTCGCGCTCGCTCGCGGAGCCGCTCGGAGATCCCGCGGTGCTGCCCACCTGGCTGCTGGCCGACGCCGCGCGGGCCGATGTGAAAGTGATCCTGTCGGGAGAGGGGGCCGACGAGCTGTTCGGCGGCTATCCAACCTATCTCGGCCATAAGTACGCCGAGCGCTGGCTGGGGGTGCCGGCGGGTCTGCGCGCCGTCGTGCGCTGGGCGGTGGAGCGCTGGCCCTCGTCGACCGGCAAGATGACGGTCGAATACATGCTGAAGCAGTTCGTCGCGGCAACCGAGCGCCCCTGGGCGGAGCGCCATCTCTCCTGGCTGGGCGCGATGGCTATCGAGGAGGGCGTGGTGGCCGAGCTCTCCTGCAAGCTCGCGGGGTTTCCGCACACCGATCCGCTCAACCGGCTGATGTGGTTCGACTATTTGACCTATCTGCCCGACGACCTGCTGGTCAAGGTGGATCGCGCGACGATGCTCGCGTCCGTGGAAGCGCGGGCGCCGTACCTGGATCGCGAGCTGATGGAGCTCGTGCTTGGCGCGCCGTCGCGCCTCAAGGTGCGGGGCCTCTCGACCAAGGTGATATTAAAGGAAGCCGCGCGAGGACTCGTGCCCGATCGCGTGATCGATCGCCGCAAACGCGGTCTCTCCGTCCCCGTCGCGCGCTGGCTCAACACGAGCCTCGCTCCCCTGGCCGATCGCGTGCTCGACACGCCGCTCCTGGCCGAGCATCGCTCGGGCCGGCGGAATCACGCGCGTCGCCTCTGGCCGCAACTGATGCTGGCGCTCTGGTCCGAACGCTGGGGCGTGGAGATTGCATGAAGCGTGACGAAGCGCTGGCCCTGATGCACGAACACACGCAGTCCCCCTCGCTGCGCCAGCACATGCTCGCGGTCGAGGCGGTGATGCGCGCGTACGCGTCGAAATACGGAGAAGATCCGGACACCTGGGGCTTCGTGGGGCTGATGCACGACTTCGATTACGAGAAGTACCCCAACCCCGAGCACTCGCCTACCGAGGGCCATCCGGCCTGGGGCGTGAACCTGCTGCGCGCGCGCGGCGTTGCCGAGCCGCTGCTCCGCGCCGTGCTGGGCCACGCGAGCTACTCGGGCGTGCCGCGCGACACGCCGATGGCGAAGGTGCTGTTCGCGGCCGACGAGCTGTGCGGATTTCTCGTCGCCTGCGCGCTGGTGCGGCCGTCCAAAAGCTTCGCCGATCTCGAAGTCGCATCGGTCAAGAAGAAGCTCAAGGACAAGGCGTTCGCGCGCGGCGTGAGTCGCGACGACGTGCGCCAGGGCGCCGACGAGCTGGGCGTTGCGCTCGACGACCACATCGCGTTCTGCATTCAGGCGCTGCGGCAGGTCGAGCCGTCGCTGGGCCTCGGAGGGTGACGCACCCGCTTTCCCGGGCGCTCGATCGGGCGACCAGCGCTCGACCCATTCCGGGCAACATCGTCCGGCACGTCGCCGATTCGAGCGATGCGCTGAAGCAGATGCTCGAGCTGATCGCGGGCGCGCGGCGCACGATCCACTTCGAGAACTACATCATTCACGACGACCGCACCGGCTCGCGCTTCGCGACCGCGTGGGCGGAACGCGCGCGCGCCGGCGTGCGCGTGCGCGTGCTCTACGACGCGTTCGGATCCCGCGGCACCAGTAACGCATTCTGGCGCGAGCTGCGGAGCTTCGGCGTCGACTGCCGGCCGTTCCGCCCGATCTGGACCAGCGGATTGATCGAGGCGTTCAGCCGCGACCATCGCAAGCTGCTGGTGGTGGACGGCGAGCGCGCGATGACGGGCGGCCTGTGCATCGGCGATGAATGGGCCGGCGACGCCGCGGCCGGCACGCCGTGCTGGCGCGACACCATGGTCGCCGTATGCGGGCCGGCGGTCGCCGCGCTCGAGGCCGCGTTCGGACGGATGTGGGCGCGCGCCGGTGCTCCGCTGCCCGAAGACGAGACCTTCGCTCCCGCCGACGAATGCGGGCCGTCCGCGGTTCGCGTCGTCGAGGGCGTTCCCGGGCAATCGCGCATCTACCGCACCGTGCAGCTGCTCGCCGCGGCGGTGACCGAGCGGCTCTGGATCACCGACGCCTATCTCGTCGCCCCGCCGCCGTTGTACGCGAGCTTCGTCGATGCCGCCCGCAGCGGCGTCGACGTGCGCCTCCTGCTCCCCGGCGCCACCGATATCCCGATGGTCCGTCTGTTCACGCGCGGCGGCTATCGCGAGCTGCTCAACGCAGGCGCGCGCATCTTCGAATACCGCGGCCCCATGCTGCACGCCAAGACGCTCGTGGCCGACCACGAATGGGCGCGCATCGGATCGAGCAACCTCAACGTGTCGAGCCTGCTGGGCAATTACGAGCTCGACCTCATGACCGAGCAGGACGGCCTGACCGCGACGCTCGCCACGCAGTTTTTGCACGACATGGCGCACAGCCGCGAGATCGTCCTGATGGCGCGCCGGCGCCTGCCCGCCCTGCCCCCGCGCCTGATCGATACGCCGGTGCTGTCGCCGACCGCGGCCGTACCGGCTTCGGCGGGACAGCAGTACAAGCGATCGCTCCGTGAGCGGCAGGCCGCGGCCGCCGTTGCGCTGATGCGGGCGGCGACCGGCGCGCGCCGGATGATTGCCGGCGCGGCCGCGGTGCTGTTCCTGGTAGTCGGCGTGTCGCTGATCCTCTTCCCGATCGTAACGAGCACCGTCCTCGCCATCGGTGCCCTGGCTACATCAGCCTGGCTGGCCGGATTCGCGCTTGCACGCCGCAGGCGCCGGCGGGAGAGCGATGCTCGCTGAGGACCCCCCTCCCCCTCGCACCGACCAGCCGCCACCCCAGCCCCCAGCCCCAGGCTCCCAACCTCCGGTAGGCGCTGCGCGTATGGCAGGCAGGGGAGAGGATCAAGCGCTGGTCGCTCAGACACTTGCGGGCGACCGGGACGCTTTCGGGACTCTCGTGGAGCGATACGCCGGGCAAGCCCGTCGCGTCGCCCGCGCGGTTCTCGGCGACCCCGACGACGCGGACGACGCCGCGCAGGACGGTTTTCTCTCGGCGCTCGTCAAGCTCGGACAGTACGACCCGAAGCGGCCGTTCGGCCCGTGGTTGATGCGCATCGTGGCCAACGCCGCGACGGATCGCCGGCGCCGGCGCAGCGTCCGCAAGGTCGAGCCGCTCGAGCCGTCGCTCGTCGGCGGGGGGCCACGGCCCGACGCCGCCGCCATGCGAAGCGAGCTGGGCGAGCGGTTACGCGCCGCGCTCGCCGAGCTGCCCGAGCGGCGACGCAAGGCCGTGGTGCTGTTCGATGTCGAAGGATATTCGCACGCCGAAATCGCGGGCATGCTTGGAATCCCTGAAGGCACCGTGCGATCGGAAGTGTTTCACGCCCGGCGCCGTCTCCGCACGTTGCTGGCTGACTGGAAGGAGCCGCTGAGATGATGAAGGACCAGCCGTCGTTCGATCACCGTCCCGACCCCGAGCTGGGGGCGGCGCTGCGCGCCGCGCTCGATCCGCCGGACGATCAGGCCGCCTTTGTCGCCCGCGTGATGGCGCAGTATGAGAACGCGCTCGAGCGCTCCTCGGTCGCGCCGTTCGACGTGCTCGCGTCCTGGGCCCGGCCCGGGATCGCCG
>DASSUS010000133.1:0-30100 GCA_035706765.1 Gemmatimonadales bacterium | reverse complement strand
CGTACCACGCGGCCTCCACCGTCGGGCCGCCCGCGGCCTCCGGTGCCGTCGAGCTGTTGGTCCAGCCGCAGCGCGATGGGCAATCAGATCCCACCGAGCTGTAGAACCGGATCGCCGCATTGTTCCACGAGGCGGTGTAGTTATCCGCCTGCGCGTTCAATGGGATGATGAAGTAGTTCTCACGCGTTTCCACCCAGGTCCGCAGCGCGCCCGAAATCAGCTGCTCGAGCCCGGCGGGATCGCTGAACGCGCGTGGTGCGTCCGGCGCGTTGGGGTTGCCCACTTCCAGGTCGCACGCGGCCATCGCGATGACCACCACGAGCGCGGCGATCTTCTCATGAAGTTTCATGGTCGCTCTCCTCAGAACCCGAGCTCGATGCTGCCCGTGAAGGTCCGGTATTGGGGATACTGGAACCAGTCCATTCGGACCTGGAACGGATCTCCGTTGAGCCCGGAGACCTCAGGATCGAGGCCGCTGTACTTGGTGATGGTAAACAGGTTGCGCGCGATGAACGCGAGCCGAACCTCGCGCACCCCGCGCAGGAACCCGATGCGCCGCAGCTGCTCGTTGGCCAGCGTGTAGCTCACCGACAGCTCTTTGAGTTTGGCGTACGAGCCGCTTTCGATGAAGAAGTCGTTGGACTCGAGGCCGTTGTAGAACCCGACGCCGTAGTAGCCCAGCGCCTTCTGCGGGCACGAGGGCATCGGGTCGGAGACCGTGCCGCAAGCGGCGTCGTTCGCCGGCTTTCCAGCCTGGTCCTGTACGCGGTCACGCGTGGCCTGGAACGCCCACTGGCGCGTGCCGTTGTACAGCTCACCTCCGTGCGACCAGTCGAGCAAGGCATTCACCGCCAGGCGACGGTAATTGAAGGCGAGATTGAAGCTGAGGTTGAAATCGGGGTTTGCGTTCCCGATCTCGACCAGGTTATCGGTCTGGAGGCAGCTCGTCGGTCCCTGCCGCTTGCAGTAGACGTACTTGATCGCCCGTTCATCCGGCGTTCCGTAGGCGCTCCTGCGCACGACATAGCCGTCTTCGTTGACCATGACGCTGTCGGGACTCCACGCCTGCCCGGGACCGTTCAACGCGGCCTTGTCCGGATCGTCGTAGAGCTCGTTGATGTCGCGCACCCAGTGGTTGCCGTACAGCACACCGAGATCCCGATTACGGCCCAGGAAGAACGCCGCCGGCATCTGCTGGAAGCCGTAGAGGCGTTCCGGCAGGTTCCAATCGGTGATCTTCTGCCGCGTACGGTCGCCCACGATGTTGAGCGTCAACCCGGTCCGCGGGGTGTTGATCAGCCGGGCCGCGAAAGTGAGCTCGTGAGTATTCGAGCGCAGCCCGCCGGCGTTTTGCCACTGCCCCAGCCGGAAACCGGTGAGGGCGGGCAGATCGACGAGCAGAATCTGATCTTTACTGTCTTTGCGCGCGTAGGTGTACTCGAGACTGACCCGGCCGCCCGCGAAGTCGAGGTTCGTGCCGGCCTCCAACTCGGAGGCTCGGGCCGGTTTCAGGAACGGATTTCCCAGGATCAGCTTGTCGAACCCCGTGGACGTGACTGAAAGAATTTCGTACTGGTTGTCGTACCCGGGGCGCAGACCGGCCGTCCCGTACGAGGCGCGCAGCCGCCACTCGTCGAGCCCGGGGATGCGCATGTCCTCGGTCACGCGCCACGCGCCCGATACGCGGTAGTAGGTGGCCCAGCGGTTCTCTTCCCCGAAGAGCGACGAGCCGTCGCGACGGACCAACGCGTCGACGACGTAGCGATCCTTGATGTCGAACGTCGTCACCGCGAAGTAGTTCAGATTCTTGATCGTGGTGTCGGCCGAGCCGGGCAGCGTGTCGGCCGAGCCGGCGCGGACCGTGCCCTGATCGACGCCGCCGAATTCCGGCACGCCGCCGACGCGGAACGAGCTGGCCGACGTCACGAGCCCGCGGTTGCGTTGATGCTCGTAGAGGGTGCCCAGCTTGATCGTGTTCGTGATCGTCGGCGTGAGACGCCGGATGCTCGTGAGTGTGACGCCCGTGTTGTATTGATACCCGTTGAGCGTGTACTCGAGCAGCGATCCGGGGTCCGCGGGCCCCGACGACGTGTAGTAGGGCCGCGGGAACAGGTCTTTGTAGAACTCGCCTTCCTGGTCGTAGCCGAAGCTCCCTTCAGCCGACAGCCAGTCCTGGAGCCGCCAGCGAAGCTTGCCCGATCCCGTGAACCGGTTCCGATCGCGGGTGATCTTGCGATTGGCGAGCTCGTACATCGGATTCGCGTCGTTCGCGACGTCGCCGCTCAGCGGGACCTTGGCGACGAAGGGCGATCCGTCCGGATTGCAGCACGCGGTGATGTCGACGTCCGGCTGCACGAACATCAGCTGATAGAACGGCGACCCGGTGCCCTCAGCCGCGCGGCCATTCGAGGAGGTGCCGTAAAAGCTGCTGAACGACGCGTCGAGGTTCGAGCGGATCTGCAGGTCCAGGTTGAGCCGGGCGTTGCGCCGCTTGTACCCGCCGAGCCCGAAGATCACGCCTTCATTGCGCGTGTTCTCGAACGAAGCATTGAAGTTCGTCGTCCCGCGGCGCTGGCCGAGCGAGACGTACTGGGTAGAGAACGGCCCGGTGTTGACCATCGCGCTCCAGTGGTCGTGATAGACCGGGAACGGATTGGTCGCGATTCCGTCGCCGCGCGTGATCCGCCCGCCCTGCGTCGTCAGGCAATAGTTGCCCGTGGGATCGACGCTGGCCGCACCAACCGAGGTGCAGTGGCCGGGCGAAGACTCCACTTCCCAGGCGTGCGAATGCGAGAACTCCATCCGGCGCGGCATGCTGTTGACGCCGGCCTCGGCCCGGACCGTCACCTGCATCGAGCCTTCGGGGAGCGAGTTGCCGCGCTTGGTGAAGATCTGTACGACACCATTGGCGCCGTTCGATCCGTACAGTGACGACGACGCCGCGCCTTTCACGACCTCGACGCGCTCGACGTCCTGCGCCGCGATGTCGGCAATGCCGTAGCGGGCGATGACGCCGTCCACGATGTAGAGCGGATCCTGGCGCCCCGAGATGCTGGTCGCGCCGCGCAGACGGATGGCGGGCTCGCTCCCGGGCTGCGCCGACTGCGGCGCCAGCCGCACACCGGCGATCTTGCCCTGAATTCCTTCGAGCGCGTTCGTTGCCGGCACCGCCTTCAGCTGGTCAGTGTTCACCGATCCGACGGTGAAGCCCAGCTTCCGTCGATCCGTGGCTTCGGCCACACCGGTCACGACGACTTCTTCGAGCCGGAGCGGATCGGGCTCGAGTGTGAAGTCCTGTGTCTGCTCGCCGGCGCTCAAGGTGATCGTGCGCGTCACCGGCTTATGGCCGATGTAGCGCGCAGTGAGGATCACCTGTTGGCCATGGACGGCATCGGCACCCACCGTGAGAGTGTACGTCCCGTTCGCGGCAGTGACCGCGCCCAGATTCGTGTTCGACACGAGCACGTTGGCGCCGCCCAAGGGCTCACCGGTTTGCCCGGTGACCTTTCCTTTTATTACGGCGTCCTGCGCCGCGAGCGGCATGGTGAAAAAGCAGGCAAGCGCGACTAACCTGGAGACACGCATAGGCGGCCTCTTGTAGAGAGAGGGAATACGGTAGGAACGGCCCTTCGGGGTAAGGCAAAGCAGCATGACCGACCCCCTGATCCACGTCGACGGCCCGACGTGACGGCACGACAGACTTCGGGGTTCAGCATGGCCGCTACTGGCGCCAACGTCTGATACTACCTTCTATTAGTAGGTTCGCTAGGGGATCGCTTACGCCGCCAAAACGCCTGCTCATCGTGCTCGCCGCGATCACCTGCGGCGCCCTCTGCCCCGCCTCCGCGTCCGCCCAGGTCACCCTGCGCGGCCACGTTCTGGACAGCGAAATGGGCAGCCCCCTCGCCGGCGCGCTGGTCCGGATTGGCGGCGACACCACGATCCGCGCCAAGGCCGATTCCCTCGGTGTCTTCAGCGTCCCGAACCTGCAGGGGGGCAACCTCGACATCAGCATTCAGATGATCGGGTTCGAAGAGGGACTGTTCCGGCTTCGGCTTCCCGACTCGGGCGTGATCGACCGCCAGTTTTCGCTCGATTTCAACGGATTCATGCTGCCGGAGATCGTGGTGCAGGCCCGCGCCGAGATCCTCCAGCCCCGCTACATCGATTTCGAGCGTCGCCGCCAGCGCAAACTCGGCGCGTTCCTGCGGTGGGACGACCTGAAAAAGGCGGGCTATAACTCGGTCAGCGACGCGCTACGCAGCGTGCGCGGCGTGCGCATTCAATGCGATCAATCCGCCTTCGAATGCTTCGCGGTCATGGCGCGCACCCCCAACTGCCACCCGGTCTGGTACATCGACGGCATCCAGGTGCATTCCTTCCATGAAAACACCCCGATCCGAGATGTCTACGGGATGGAGGTATATAGAGGAACGGGAGAAATTCCGGCGGAATTCGGCGGGTCCGAGGCCGGCTGCGGCGTCATCGTGATGTGGACGAAATCACGGCCTTATAGATGAAGGGACCACCACTCCTTCGAACGTAACGGACCGCGGGCTGATCAATCCCGCCGTCAGCCCGGTAACCAGGATGTCGGTCCAGCGCGCCCGCACCTTGATCCGCAAATTCGCGACGCGCGCCCCGGTCCCCACCTGGCCGGCGAGCACATCCTCGGCGTTGGGCTTCGACGCCCCGATCAACCCCCACAACAGGTACACGGGATGCTTCGTCACGCGAAACGCCTCGCCCTGCGGCGGGGCCTGCGCCGACTCGGCCATCGAGGTGGGGACGCCGAGCTCCGTCGCATCGAACGTCATGGCGCACCCGCTCAGCGTGAGAGCCCCTGCCAGGACGAGGCCCGCGCGTGTTGCAATACGAATCACGAATCTCCCGGGAAAAAAAGGGGCGCGCCGACCGGGTGGTTGGCGCGCCCCAAAGCTACTGCGAGTTACATCCCGATGGGAGCCTTCAAGGAGAAGTGCGCCCCGATGCCGATGATCCCGCCGGTCGTGCCGCCGCCGAAGTTCTCGGAATCATAGGCGACGTGCAGCCCCAGCATCCCGAGGCCGACGTTCGCGCCCAGCGTCCAGCCGATGTTCGATTCCGTGCCGGAAACGCCCGAGAACTTGTACCAGCGGTTGTTCACCGCGAGATAGGGCTCGATCGACAGGCCCGGAGTGGGAACGTTGACGCTCACGGCGCCGCCCAACCCCAGCCGGGTGAGCGACGGATCGCCGTTGGCTTCGCCCACGCGCGCCACGCCCACCTGCAGCGCGAGCGCGACGGGAATCAGGCTGCCGCCGATGACGCGGAACGAGCCCTGACCGCCGAACGACGTGTAGCTGTCCGCAAACCCTTTCGGCTTCCATGAGGCGATGCCGGCCGTCAGCGTCAGCGTGCCGAGACCGACCGAGCCACGCGCGCCGAACGCCGTGCCCTTGCCGAGATCTTCATTCGGCATCGCGAGATCACCACTGATCGTGACGCCGGTGCCGCCCTTCGGATTGCTCCAGTTCGGCATGCCGAGCGCCTGGGCCGCGAGCGAGGCGGGGGCCACCGCACAGATCGCAACCGCGACAATCGTCAGAATGCGCTTCATCGATGGTCTCCGCAGTTTGGTTCGTGCTTCCGGACCGTCCGGCCATCCGGCCGTCCGGCCGTCCGGCCGTCTGTCGGGCCCCTACGGTAGGAAATCACTCTTCGTAAGTCAATCCGTGTCACCTTAATGCACCCACACGGCGCTTATTGACACACCCTCGAGATCGCCCAATCCCGCGCTGATCCGCGCGTCGAATTTGGGCGACAGCCGGAAATCGGCCCCCAGCCCGAGCGCAAACAGGAAGTCGCTGTCACCGTTGCCCGCGACGAGGAACCCGGTCGGCTGGACGTAGGGCACGATGCTGATCTTGGAGTCTTTGGGGTCGATACGCCGGCCGAGTGACAGGCCCACGGGGAGAATCAGCGCGGAGCTGCCGCTTACGAACTGTCCGCCGATGCCGAGAATCAACGCGCCGTCGAGCGGGAAGTCCTCGGTGTGGGTCACGACGCGCTGCCGCGCTTCCGCGCCGAGCAGCAGGATCGCGTCCCCCGCGCCGCCGGGATCGAAGATGCCGCCGCGAAATCCGAGATCGAACTTGCCGCTCGACATCCGGTACGCGCCTTCGAACGCGGTGCCGCCGCCGTCGGGAAAACTGATCACCGCTCCGAACTCCGAGCTGCGAAACGCGCGGTAGGGCGCGTTGTAACTCGGAACGCCCGTCGCCTGAGCCGCGGCGAACGAGGCGACTGCACTGCTCAAGACCAACAGACACACCGCTGGGCGCCACTGCATGGTGTTGCTCCTCGAGATTTGGTGCCGGGGGTTACCCGACGAACAGCGCGGCGTTCCGGCCGAAGCCGAAACGCCGCGCGCCTTGATGCAGAATTACTTCCAGAGCGAGAGACCGATGCGCCCGCCGAGCATGATCGTGCTCGGCAAACCGAGATCGGTGCTTTCCGACGTCCACTGGAAGCCGACCTCGTAGCGCAGCGCCGCGCTGCCGGACGGCTTGCGCCAGCCGACGCCGGCGTTGAACGAAAACGCCGTGCCGCTGCCACCGCCGGCGTCCGCGAGCAACAGCCCACCGCCGCCCGTGAAATACATCCCGCGACGATGTCCGCCCGTCGTGTTCGAGAACAACACGTTGACGCCGGGCTGAATGAAATAGCTCGTGTTGCCGCCGACGCTGCTGAAGTTGAACGTGAGGCGGGGCTCCCACATCATCTTGCCCGCGTTGACGAATCCAACGCGAACGTCGAGCGGCGTCTGAATCACGATGCCGCCGTCCACGCCGTCAGGCTTCACGTACGCGACGCCCACGTCCACGCCGAGCTCGTGCCTGGCGCCGCCCGGGGGGGCGGCACGCCGCTGGGCATCGACCGTAGCGGGAAGCGTTAGCGCGACCGCCGCTAAGAGCATCCCACCGAAGAGCTTCCGCATACAAAGACCTCCAGTTGGGGGTGGCGAAACGCCACATCGTTAAGAACGAGGTCATTTTCTGTCAAGCACGAACCGTGCGGAAACGCGCAAGGCCCGCCAGCTAGAGTGCCGACGGGCCTTGGGTTACGACTCGCCTCGTGACGCGGCTCACGCCGCGCGAGGTCGCTTACAGATGCCGACTACTTCGCTCCAAGCGGGAAGCTCACGCCGACGGTCAGCGGCACGCGGCCAAAGTTCACATCCGCTGCCTTGGACGTCACGTAACGCGCTTCGACGAACAGATTCGTCGAGCTCATTGCGAAATTGACGCCCAGCCCGCCGCCGAACCCAACGCCGGACTCGGAGACATCGGAGTCCGTCTCTTTGACGTTGAAGTAGCCGACGCCGAACAAGGCATAGGGCTTCAGGCTGCCGGCGGTCTGAATGGGATACACCAGGCTCGCCATTCCACCCATGATGTTGAACTTGCCGTCGACACCGTCATGGCTGGTGGTCGAGTAGCTGCCCTCGATCCGCAGGCTGATCGGCGCCGAGCCCAAGCCGAACTTGGCACCCGCGCCAAAATGGAAGCCCATCTTGTCCGCGTCGCCGTAGTCACCCATCGGCATCGTCAAACCAGCACCAATGCCGATCGAGCTCTTCTGTGCCGCAGCCGGCACCGCCATCGCCATTGTAAAGGCGACAGCCGCCAGCACTGCCAAAGTGGTGCGCTTCATGACCCATCCTCCGGGGGAAAAGGGGGTTCCGGGAGTTGCAAAAACTGGCACCACTCTTGGAAAAAGCCTTACAGAAGTCAAGAGTCGGCTGGGGAAGCGCTTCTGGCTACGATACGTACGGTATCTTTGGCGACTTGCAGGAATCCGCCTTCCACGTGGACTTTCGTGGTCTCCCCCCCTCGGGAACGGCGAATCTTCACAATTCCCTTGCCCAACAGGGTCATGAACGGGGCGTGCCGGGGGAGGATCCCGACCAAGCCGTCATAGGCCGGGGCCACCACCCCCTCGGCGTCGCCGTCGAACACCGACCGCTCGGCCGAGATCACCGAAACACGCATCAGGCCGACGCCATCTTCTTGGCCTGCGCCACGACGTCCTCGATCCCGCCCTGCATGTAGAACGCCTGCTCGGGGAGCTGATCGAACTCACCCGAGACGACGCGCTCGAACGACGCGATCGTGTCCTCGAGCTTCACGTACTTCCCTTCCAGCCCCGTGAATTGCGACGCGACGAAGAACGGCTGCGACAGGAAGCGCTGCACGCGGCGCGCGCGCGCGACGAGCAGCTTGTCTTCTTCCGAGAGCTCGTCCATCCCCAAAATCGCGATGATGTCCTGCAGGTCCTTGTAGCGCTGCAGAATCCGCTGCACCTCGACCGCGACCTTGTAATGCCGCTCGCCGAGATACTGCGCGTCGAGAATGCGGCTCGAGGATGAGAGCGGATTCACCGCGGGATAGATCCCGAGCTCCACGATCGCGCGATCGAGCACGACGGTCGCGTCGAGATGCGAGAACGCGGTGGCAGGCGCGGGATCGGTCAGGTCGTCGGCGGGGACGTAGATCGCCTGCACCGACGTGATCGAGCCCTTCTTGGTCGACGTGATCCGCTCCTGCAGCTCGCCCATCTCAGTGGCGAGCGTCGGCTGATAGCCGACGGCCGACGGCATGCGGCCGAGCAGCGCGGATACTTCAGAGCCTGCCTGGGTGAATCGGAAGATGTTGTCGATGAACACCAGCACGTCCTGGCCTTCGACGTCGCGGAAATACTCGGCGACCGTGAGGCCCGTCAGCCCGACGCGCAGCCGCGCGCCCGGCGGCTCATTCATCTGCCCGTAAATCAGCGCGACGTTTTCGAGGATCCCGGCTTCGCGGAACTCGAGGTACAGGTCGTTGCCCTCGCGCGTGCGCTCGCCCACGCCGCAGAACACCGACTTGCCGCCGTGCGCCTTGGCGACGTTGTTGATCAGCTCCTGAATCACGACCGTCTTGCCGACGCCGGCGCCGCCGAACAGTCCGATCTTGCCGCCCTTCACGAACGGCGCGATCAAGTCGATGACCTTGATGCCGGTCTCGAACACCTGAGTCTTGGGCTCGAGGTCGACGAACTTCGGCGTGCCGCGGTGAATCGGCCAGCGCTCGGCGTCCTTCGGAATCGGGGCGCCTTCGTCCACCGGCTCGCCGATCACGTTCAGGATTCGGCCGAGCGCGGGCTTGCCGACGGGAACGGTGATCGGCCGGCCGGTGTCGACGGCTTCCATGCCGCGCACGATACCGTCGGTCGAGCTCATCGCCACCGCGCGTACCTGATTGCGGCCGATGTGCTGCTCCACTTCCGCGACCAGCCGGCTGCCGTCGGACCCGACCGTCACCGCGTTGTAGAGCTCGGGCAGCTGCTCGGGCTCGAACTCGATGTCGAGAACGGGGCCGATGACTTGGACGACCCTGCCGACGTTCTGTTTCGATTCTGACTTCTTGGTTGCCATTGGGTTTCCTTTGCTATTCTCCGGATAGCTGATAGCCGCTACCCGATAGCTATCCTTTTAGAGCTTCCGCCCCACCCACAATTTCCGCCAGCTCCTGCGTGATCTGCGCCTGGCGCGCTCGATTGAACGTGCGCTGCAGAATCGTCAGCATGTCGCTGCCGGCATCGGTCGCGTTCTTCATCGCGGTGCGGCGGGCGCCATGCTCGGCGGCGGCTGTTTCAACCAGCGCTCGAAAAACCTGATTCTGGACGTACAGCGGCAGCAGCTCGTCGAGAATCTCTTCCGCGGAAGGCTGCAGGATGTAATTGACGGCCGGACGGCCGGACTGGCCGCCCTGAGCGGAGCGAAGGGGCCCGACGGCCGGCGGCGTTACCGGAAGGATTCTCAGCGTCGTCGGCGGCGTACTCACCGCGCTGTTGAACTTCGCGAACACGATGTCCACCGCATCGAGATCGCCCTTCGCGAATCGATCCATGAGGGGCGCCGCCAATTCCCGGGCGTGTTCGAGCGACGGCCGGTCGCCGATGTCGACTCGCTGCGACGCGATGTTGCGCTTGGTGAACTTGAAAAAGCTGATCCCCTTTTTCCCCACCAGGTGCAGCTCTGTATGCGCCTCCTGCGACTCGAGCTCAGCCAGGCGGCGCCGCGCTTCCCGAATCAGGTTGGCGTTGAACGCTCCGCACAGCCCGCGGTTCGACGTGATCAACAACAGCGCCGCACGTCGCACACCCGCGCCGCGCCCGCTCGCCCCGGGCTGGCGCAACAGGGGGAAGCGCTCCGCGAGCTCAGGGCTGTACAGCTCGCCGATGACTTCGGCGAGCGCCTGCGCGTACGGCCTCGCGCCCACGACGCGATCCTGCGCGCGCTTGAGCTTGGACGTGGAGACGAGCTCCATCGTCTTCGTGATCTTGCGCGTGTTCTGGACGGAGCGAATGCGCCGCTTCAGCTCGCGGGGTTTCGCCATTAGAGCGCTTTGTACTCCTCGATCGCCTTGCGCAACCGGCCGCTCAGATCGTCCGACAGCGCCTTCTTGGTGCGGATTTCATCGGCGATGTTCGGATGCTGCGCCGCCATGAATTCGAGCAGCCCGCGCTCCCAGTCCTTGATCTTCGGCACCTCGACGTCGTCGAGCAGGCCGTTCGTCACCGCAAACAGAACGATCACCTGCTGCTCGACCGGCATCGGCGCGTACTGCGGCTGCTTCAGCACTTCCACGACGCGCGCGCCGCGCGCGAGCTGTCTCTGCGTCGCGGGATCGAGCTCCGAGCCGAACTGGGCGAACGCCTCGAGCTCGCGGAACTGCGCGAGATCGAGCCGCAGGCGACCCGCCACCTGCTTCATCGCCTTGATCTGGGCATTGCCGCCGACGCGGCTGACCGAGATGCCGGCGTTCACCGCGGGACGGACGTTCGAGTAAAACAGGTCGGTCTCGAGGAAGATCTGCCCGTCGGTGATCGAGATGACGTTCGTGGGGATGTACGCGGAGACGTCGCCCGCCTGGGTCTCGATGATCGGCAGCGCGGTCAACGAGCCGCCGCCCATCTCATCCGAGAGCTTGGCGGCGCGCTCGAGCAGGCGGCTGTGGAGATAGAACACGTCGCCCGGGTACGCTTCGCGCCCAGGCGGGCGCCGCAGCACCAGCGACAGCTGGCGATACGCCGCGGCCTGCTTGGACAGGTCGTCGTACACGCACAGCGTCGCCTTCTTCTCGTCGTACATGAAGTACTCGGCCATGGTGCAGCCCGAATACGGCGCGATGTACTGCATCGGCGCTGGCTCGGAGGCCGAGGCCACGACGACGATCGTGTAATCCATCGCGCCGTGCTCCTTGAGCCGCTCCACCACGCCCGCGACGGTCGAGTTCTTCTGGCCGACCGCGATATACACGCAGATGACGCCCGTGCCCTTCTGATTGATGATCGTGTCGATCGCGATAGCGGTCTTGCCCGTGCCACGGTCGCCGATGATCAGCTCGCGCTGGCCGCGCCCGATCGGGATCATCGAGTCGATCGCCTTGATCCCGGTCTGCAACGGCTCCTTCACCGGCTGGCGCTTGATGATGCCGGGGGCCACGACCTCGACTTTGCGCGTCTTGGTGGTGTGGATCGGGCCGAGGCCGTCGACCGGCCGCCCGAGCGCGTCCACCACGCGGCCCACCATCGCGGGGCCGACCGGCACCTCGAGCACGCGGGCCGTGCGGCGCACCTCGTCGCCTTCGCGCAGCTCGAGGTAGTCGCCGAAGATCACCGCGCCGATGTTGTCTTCCTCGAGGTTCAGCGCGAGGCCGGTGATCTTCTCGCCCGTCGCCGAAACGGTGAACTCGAGCATCTCGCCCGCCATCGCGGACGTGAGCCCGTAGATCCGGGCGATGCCGTCCTTGACCTCGAGGACGGTGCCGACTTCCCGAACGTCGATGTCGGCGAGATCGGCCGCCTTGATTTCCTTCAGCAGGAGGTCTTTCAGCTCGCCAGGTCGCAGGATCGAATCAGTGGCCATGAGGTGTCGGTTGAGAGATTGTGAAAAATATCACAAGGAATCGGCTTGCGTAAGCTATACCCTGGAGCGCGTTCTGCCTCGCAGAAAGCGGGTTAACACACCGCGTGGTCCCAGCTCGCGCAGCTCGAGCGGCGTCGCCCCGGCGACTCTCCGCGCGGCCCCCGCCAAATGGCTCGGCGAGGCATAGCCCAGAATCCGCACGACGCAGCGCACGGTATACCCCGGGTTCCCGAGCAGGTCCGCGGCGCACGCGGCGCGGGCCAGATCGATGACCCGCTTCAGGTTCGGAGCACCCCCTGCCCCGAACTCGCGCGAAAGATGCTCGCGCGTCACACGCAATGCCTGGGCGACGTGACCAGTCTTGGTCGGCGCGCCGGCCCGCCGCAGAACCTCTTCCCACGCCGCAAGTTGCAGGCGATCGGTGAGTCGCAGCAACCGGGGAGCATCCGCGAGCGCCACGCGCCGGGCGACCTGCGCGGTCCGGGCGGCAATCCATTCGCCGGCGATCGGATTGTCCACTCCTTCTACTAATACGCCGCTGAATCCGGCGTCCCGGCACGACGCGAGCAGCGCCCCATCGTCGGGTCGCACCGCCGAGAGCGCGTACATCGGAATTCGCGGGTAACGCGCCGGGAGAGCTAACCCCTCGCCATTGCAGTGCCGCACGTCGAGCACGACCGCGTCCACGAGGCGCTGCTCGAGCAGGCGCTCGACCGCCTGGATGGTGCGGCAGAGGCGCACTCGGCCCGCGTTGCGCGGGTAGCCGCGCTTGATCGCGCGGCGCGCGTCGCGCCTCGGATGGAAGACGGGGACGACGGGGTAGGCGGTCGCGGCGCTCACGTCTGCACCAGCGCCTGCTGCATCTCCGCCGCCTGGCTCAGCACTTCGCGCGCGTTGTCGTAGCTCACCGTCTGTTGCGCCTCAGCGAGCGGATGCCACACGCACGCCGTGATCCCCTCGGCCTCCTCCGGGACGGGATCACCGCGCCGCGACTCGAACAGAAAAAAGTGGCAGTACTTGTGAATCGTCTTGCCGCGAAACCGGAAGTACCAATCGATGACCTTGATCGGACCGTGCAGGATGAGCTCCCGGAGACCCGTCTCTTCCTCGACTTCGCGGCGCGCGGCGTCGGCCGGGGGCTCGTCGATTTCGAGATGTCCCTTGGGGAAGCCCCAGTTCTTGTAGGAATCGCGGATCAGGAGAAACCGCACCCGCCCGTCGGGTCCGCGCCGGAATACGACGCCACCGGCGCTCGTCTCGCGCGTGGCACGCGGTTGCGGTTTGCGACCTTTCTTTCGGCGGCGGCTCATAAGTGCACGTGCGGCGTGCGGCGTGCGGCGCAGCGCGCGCAAGCGCCGGCGCGAACCTCGCCGTCGGAGCCGGCCATGATACGCCGCACGCCGCACCCTACACGCCGCACGGTGACCTTAAAACACCGAGAATGTGAAGTACTTCCGCGGATTCGCCTGAATGTCCGAGAGCAGCTGCCGCAGCTGGATCATCGTCAGCGTCGACTCCCGGTACAGCGCCGAGTCGGCGACGAGCAGGCCGAGCGTGCCGGTTCGGTTCGCGATGCGCGACAGCACCGTATCGGCCGACTGCAGCACCCGCACCAGGCTTTCCTGATTGCGATTGGCGGCGGCCATGAGCTCGCGGAAGTCCTGCGACGCGCTGCGCAGATCGGTCGCCGTTGCCGCCGTGTTGTTGAGAATCGTCGAGAGCTGCCCCTGGTTGGTCGCGGTGTCGACCCGCTGCAGCGTCCGCTCGATATCGGTGGCCGCGTTCGACAACGCGCGCGAGCCCTGGCGCAAGTTCGTGCCCACGTCGCCGATCACGTCCGCCTGCTCGTTTGTCACGGTGACGAGGCGGTTCGCGACCTGCGCGAAATCGCGGATCGAGCGTCGCAGATCCATCACCGCCTGCGAATCGAACGCGGTCTGCACGCGCGCCGCCACGGTGCCGATGTCGGTGGCGATGCGGCTCGCCTGCGCGGTGAGCTGGCCGATATCGGGCAGCGTCGCGCCCGGCCATTTTCCGCCGCCTGCCGCCTGCGCCTCGGCCAGCGCCTGGCGGATGTTGGGATCGTCCGGCGGCGGCTCGCCCGTGATCAGCGTCGCCGCCCACTCGCCGAACAACGACGCGGACGCGGCGATCACCGCCGGCCTCGCCGGCGGCGTCACTCCCGAATAGATCTTGAGGTCCGCTTCGACCCAGTTGGCGGGCGCGAGGCGGATCGCCTCGACGCGCCCGACGCGCACGCCGCGCAGCACCACGGGGCTGCCCACGCCGAGTCCGCCGACGGTGCGGAAGCGCGCGGTGAAGACCGCTTCGGTCTTGCCGAGATGCGCGCCGGAAAGCCAGAGCGCGCCGCCGACGATGAGCGCCAGCGCCGCGATCACGACTACCCCGACCGCGAACTCGTTTTCCCGCTTCATTCCGCGCGTCCCTCGATGAACTGCCGCACCACCGGATCCCGGGTCTGCCGGATCTCCTCCACACTCCCGACCTGGCGAATCCGTCCTTCGTACAGCATCGCGATCCGGTCGCCCACGGTGTAGGCGCTGCGCATGTCGTGCGTCACGACGATTCCCGTGACACCCAGATGTTCGCGCGTCCGCACCATGAGCCGGTCGATCACCGCGGAGGTCACCGGATCGAGCCCCGTCGTCGGCTCGTCATACAGGATGTAACGCGGCCTGAGCGCGATCGCTCGCGCGATGCCGACCCGCTTGCGCATCCCGCCCGACAGCTCGGCCGGCATCTGCTCGCCGGTGCCCGACAGATCGACGACGGCGAGCGCTTCCCGGACCCGTTCGTCGATCTCGTCCTCGTCGAGCCCGCGTTTCCTGAGGCCGAGCGCGACGTTCTCGGCCACGGTCATCGAGTCGAACAAAGCGGCGAATTGAAACACATAGCCGATGCCCTGGCGCAGCGCCGTCAAGCTGCCGCGGTCGAGCGCGCTGACCGCCTGGCCGTCAACGATGACGTCACCGGCATCGGGGTGCAACAGCCCCACGATATGCTTCAGCGCCACGCTCTTCCCGGTCCCCGAGTAGCCGATGATCACCACCGTCTCGCCGTCGCGCACGACGAGCGACATCCCCTGCAGCACCTTCTTTCCGGCGAACCCCTTGTGCAGATCGTGAAACTCGATCACAACAGGACCACCGCCCAAAACGCGTCGAGCACCAGAATCAGGATCGCGGAATAGACGACGGTGCGCGTGGTGGCGCGCCCGACGCCCTCGGCGCCGCCACGCGTCGACAGCCCCACGATGCATCCGACCAGCGCGATGGTGAACCCGAAGCTCGCGCTTTTCAGCAGCCCGAACCAGACGTCCTTCACCACATAGAACAGCTTGAGACCCTTGATGAAATCGGGAGTGGACAAATCGAGCAAGACGAGGCTCGTCAGCCAGCCGGTCACGATCCCCACCGCGATCGAGAACGCCACGATCACCGGAAACATGACCGTGGCGGCGAGCACGCGCGGGACCACGAGATAGCTCTGCGGATCGTAGGCGAGCGTCTCGAGCGCGTCGACCTGCTCGGTGACCTTCATCGTGCCGAGCTCGGCGGCCATGCTGGCGCCTACGCGGCCGGCCAGCGCGAGCCCGGTGAGCACGGGGCCGAGCTCGAGCATCATCGTCTTGCCCACGAGGGTGCCGACGAAATAGAGCGGGACCGCGCCGGTGAACGTGTACGAGGCCTGCAGGGCCAGGACGACCCCGGTGAAGGCGGCGATGAACAGGGCTACGGGGAGCGAGTCGACGCCGATCCGGCGCATCTGGACGACGACGAGACGAGCCCAGGTCCCGACGTCGCGGAGGCCGCGGCCCATGTCCATCAGGAAGTGGCCGAAACGCCCGGCGGCCTCGACGGTGGCGATGGAGCGGCGCCCGATGAGCTCGATCACGGAAAACAAAAGTGGCCCGGATTTCTCCGGGCCACTAGAGGCTCCGCTGGATAGTTACGCCGCGAAGCTGGCGAGCGCCTTGCCGACGTCGCCGTCGCGCAGCCGCTTCAGCGCGCGATCGCGCAGCTGCCGCACGCGCTCGCGGGTGACGCCGAGCATCCCGCCGATTTCTTCGAGCGTGTGCTCGCGCCCGCCGTCGAGACCGAAATACAGCCGCAGCACCTTCGCATCGCGCCGCTGCAGCGTGTTCAGCGCCTGCTCGATTTCGTCCGACAGGAAGCGGTCCATCGCCTGATCTTCCGTGTCCGGGAGATCTTCCGCGATGAAGCGCTCGATCAGCGAGCGGTCGCCGTCGGGATCGAGCGGCGCGTCGAGCCGCACGTCGCCCGTGTTCAGGGCGGCGAGCGACTGCACGACCTCGAGCGACAGCTTGGTCGCGTCGGCGATCTCTTCGGGCGTCGGCTCGCGGCGCAGCGTCTGCCGCAGGTACTCCGCCGTGCGCACGATGCGCGAGAGGTCGGCGGTGCGGTTCAGCGGCACGCGCACCGTGCGGCCCTGGCGCGCGAGCGCGGCCAGAATCGCCTGCCGGATCCACCACACCGCGTACGAAATGAACTTGACGCCCTGGTCCGGATCGAACTTGCGGGCGGCGGTGAGCAGGCCGACGTTGCCCTCACCGATCAGGTCGGTGAGCGGCAGGCCGCGGTTCTGGTACTTCTTGGCGACGGAAATCACGAAGCGCAGGTTGCGCTTGACGAGCTCCTGCATCGCCTCCTGATCGCCGGCGCGCACCTTGCGCGCGAGCGCGATCTCCTCCTTCTGCGTGAGCAGCGGAGTCTTGGAGACCTCGTGCAGGTACTGGTCGAGGATGTCGCGCTCGTGCTCGTGATGCGCCAGGCCGGTCAGCAGTCCCCGGCGGCGGCGAGTACCACGGCGCTTCGCGACGCGACGTTCGGTCGCGGGCGCGGAGGCCTTGGCCTTGGTCGCCGGAGCGGAAGCCTTTTCCTTCTTACGAGTACGCGGCATGAGGGTGCCCTATTTGGGTGCTCTGTAGTACGCAGACGCAGCGAAAATGTTCATGAATCCGGCGTGAAATCGCTTGACACCGCCTGAACGCGCCGATAAGATGCCGTGTTCCCGCCGAACCGGAAGGTCAGGGGGCGCGGAATATAGAGGGGGCGTAGCTCAGTTGGGAGAGCGCGTGAATGGCATTCACGAGGTCAGGGGTTCGATCCCCCTCGCCTCCATTGGGCGGGCGGACGGCCGGACGGCCTGACGGGCGGTAACATCGTGGCAGGGTGGTAGATACCCGCCTCATGGACAGTTAGATTTTTCGGCGCGCGGGAATAGCTCAGTTGGTAGAGCACAACCTTGCCAAGGTTGGGGTCGCGGGTTCGAGTCCCGTTTCCCGCTCCTCAATAAGGATCGAAAAACAAAACCTGGATGTCGGGGAAAGAGACGTCGAGACGTCCAGGGAATGCCGACGCGGGGTGGAGCAGTCTGGTAGCTCGCCGGGCTCATAACCCGGAGGTCGTGGGTTCAAATCCCACCCCCGCTATTTCCAGACGCGTAGACGCGCAGACGCACAGACGCACAGTGGTCAACAGGAATGAGGCCACTCCCTGTCGACCGAACCGTGCAACCCGCTGTGCGACTATTGCGTCTACGCGTCTGTGCGTCTAGCCGTTGGGGCGGTTAGCTCAGTTGGTTAGAGCGCCACGTTGACATCGTGGAGGTCACAAGTTCGAGTCTTGTACCGCCCATGAAAAGCTGGGAGGTAGTGCGTAGGAGTAAGGAAACAGACGCACAGCGGTACGTAGGACACAGGGACGAGGACAAGCTGTTTCCGAGTGAAAACTGTTTCACCCGGCGCCCATAGCTCAACTGGATAGAGCGCTTGACTACGGATCAAGAGGTTGGGAGTTCGAGTCTTCCTGGGCGCATAGAAAACTAGACGCAGCAGACGCACAGACGCATAGACGCACAGGTGTGCGATGCTGATTCAGACTGGACAACCTGTGCGTCTACGCGTCTATCGCGTGTGTGCGTCTAGCATTACGGGGCGTAGCGCAGTCCGGTTAGCGCGCCTGGTTCGGGACCAGGAGGTCGGTGGTTCAAATCCACTCGCCCCGATTTGAAAAAGGTTGTGAGGGCGGGTGGAGGAGCACCATCCTCGATCACCTCCGACATCAGTCGCGCGCCAGTAGCTCAGCTGGATAGAGCGTCGGCCTCCGGAGCCGAAGGTCCCGCGTTCGAATCGCGGCTGGCGCACTAGAAGGCGATGGCGATACCGATGCGTCCCACCGACTGCTGAATCGGCGCCGAAGCGGCGCCACTGCCGTCATCGGTCTCGCGCGAAAATCGCTGGAATCCGTAATCGGCCGTCGCCTGCACTCGGCCGCGCAGCGCATCCACCGAGAGCCCCATCCCGAGCTGCAACGCCCCGGGCACCGCCGCGCTCCCGCCGCCCGAAAACTTCGAGCCCACGAGCAGCCCGCCGTTCAAGCCCATTCGCACACCCGGTCCGAGCAGATACGACATGCGCGCGCCCACGATCACCGCGCCCACCGATTGCGCCTCGAACTCCGGATCCGTTTCCCGGTGGACGAATCCCAGCTCGGCGCTGATCGGGCCGGTCACGTAATAGCGCAGCCGCACGTCGATCTCGGACGCGTCGAACTCGGCGCTCGCCGCACCACCCTTCGGCTTGTAGGTGAGCTTCGAGAGCACGACATCGGCCGAAAACTTCTTCCACCCCACCGTGGCCTTGCCGGCGATTCCCGTGCCCCGGTAATGCAGATCGGCGGAGACCTCCTTGTAATCCCCGAAAGCGATCTGCGGCCCCACCGACACGTGGACCTGCGCCGAGAGCGGCGCCAGTGCAACGACCGAAAGCGCGACCAGAGCGGCGGCGGTTCTCATCGCGCCGCTCCCGCGCGCGCGACCGGCGCGACCGTCAACGCCACCTGCTGGCGCCGCCGCGTGTTCTCCTGCGCGATCTCGGCGTTGCGCCGCGCGATCTGCTCGCGCAGCAGCGAGTTATAGAGGATGTTGCCGCGCGCCGGCTGGGGAGCGGGCTTCTTGAGCGTCATCACAAACCCCGCCAACACCACGCCGGCGCCGATCGCGCCACCTTCGCGCAGCGAGACCTTGCCGAGGTCACCGTGGGACAGCGCCGACGTCCCGGCCAGCGCCACGCCGGTGTACACCAGCGCCAGCCCGACCGGCTTCCAGCTCTTGGGCGGCACTTCGGTCTCGGGGAGATACGTGTAGCCCGGCAGCGCAGTCAGATGCGGCAACGTGTCGACGCGCCCGTGCGCGATACGAATCGCCTGAGAGGTCGAAAAGCTGTTCTGACCGACCGCCGCGTCGACCACCAGGGTGTAGTTCCCCGCCGGCAGGGGGTCGCCGTTGGGCAGGCGCGGCTGCCAGCGAAGGTTCACTTGACCGGTCGCGACGGTGGAATCGATTCGCATCGATGTCGCGCCGCCAAGTAAGCGCGTGACCACGCGGGCGGGCTGCGTCACCGTGTAGCGAATCGGCACCGTGCCCTGCCCGCCCACGAAGGTGACGCTGTCTACGACGAGCTGGCGCACCACAAGGACCTGCGTGAGCGCGACCTGGAACGAGCTCAGCGCCTTGGGTGAGGTGCGATTGGGATCGAGCTGGCGCTCGGGCTCGAGCAGCACCACCTGCTTGAACGCGTCCACGGCCTTGAGAATCGAGTCCATGCCGCTGTAGGTGAAACCGAGGAGCTCGTAGGCGCGCGCGCGCTCGAAACCGCTGAGCCGCTCGCGCAACGACGCCTGCCCGAGCGACAATGCCTGGCGGTACTCGAGATTGTCGAACGCCTGCTGCGCGCGGCGCAACGTGGCGTTCTGGATGGTTTGCGCCGAAACGGCCGGCGCCACGAGGAGCGCGACGGCCGTCCAGCCCCAGGGTGATGCGCGCATCACTCTCCCTCCGGTTCGAGCACGTACGTCCGGCGGACCGTGTTATTCGCGGGCACGTCGATCACTTCGGTCTTGGTCTTGTAGCCGGGGCGCTCGACGCGAATCGTATGCCGCCCAGCCGATACCGGCTCCTCGATCACCGGCACCGACCCGAGCTCCCGGCCGTCGATGAACAGGTTCCCCGGCGGATTGGAGTTCACCGAAACGAATCCCTGCGCGGGCGCCGGGGCCGCGACCGGAGCCGGCGCGGGCGGCGGCGCGCGCCGCGTATCGCCGCGCCGCGGCGCAGGAGGAGGTTGAGCCGCGATCCGAACCGTCTCGACGGGCGCGGCAATCGGAGCTGGCGCCGGCGGAGGCGTCGTCTGGGACGATGACGCCGACGGATCGGTCGGTCGGACCAAGGCGAGATAACCGCCCACGCCGGCGACGACGAGCACCAGCGCCCCGATCCCCAGCCCCACTCCCGACCGCTTCTGCTTGGTGGCGGGGATTTTCAACCCGGCGCGCGGAATCGGCGTGGTCGGCGCGGTGGTCACTTCGGTCGGCGCGTCGGCCGGCGCCGTTCTGGCGGGGGGCGGCCGGCGCACAGTCTTGGCGGCGCTCGTCGTCGCGCCCTTCCTGGGCGCGGCGACCGGCTGCTCCGGCCATACCGCCGTCGCGAATTCTTCCATCGTCGGGTAGCGCTGATCCGGCTCCTTCGACAGCGCGCGCGAGATCGCTACCGACAGAAACTCCGGCGTTTCCGCGCGCTTGCCGCTCATGCGCGGTGCTTCCTCGAAAATGTGCTTGTACAGGATCGTGTGCACCGAATCGCCGGTGTACGGCAGCTCGCCGGTGATCATCCGGTACGCCACCACCGCGAGCGAGTACTGGTCGGCCCGGCCGTCGACGGCGGCGCCTTTGGCCTGTTCGGGAGCCATGTAGTGCGGCGTCCCGATGATCATGCCGGTCCCGGTGAACCCGGTCGCGGCCTGCAGCGCCTTCGAGATGCCGAAGTCGGTCAGCATCACCTTGCCGTCGTGGTCGAACATGATGTTCGCCGGCTTCACGTCGCGATGGACCACGCCGCGCTGATGCGCATGGCCCAGCGCGCAGGCGGCTTCCCACAGCACGCGCTGGATGTAGTCGATCGCGAGCGGCTTCCGTTCGTCGAGCACGTCCTCGAGCGACGTGCCCGCGATGTACTTCATCACGAAGTAGTTGAGTCCGCCTTCACTCTCGACGCGATAAATCGGGATGATGTTGGTGTGGTCGAGCTTCGCCGCCGTCTTCGCTTCCTGCTGGAAGCGTTTGACGATCTGCTCGTCCATCGAGATGTCTGGCGGCAGGACCTTGATCGCGACTTCACGCTCGAGCGTCAGGTCGTGGGCCAGGAACACCGCGCCCATCCCGCCCTTGCCGAGCATGCGCTCGATCTTGTACTTCCCTTCGACCAATCGCTGCAGGCGGAGCTGAAGCCCTTCGGTCGCGCCGCCGCCCCCCATCGTGCCACCGCCCGTGACGTCCGCGCCGCACGCGTAGCAGAACTTGCTGCCGTCGGGGAGCGGCGTGTGACACTTGAGGCATTCCATCGTGGATCCAGCGGCGCCGGTCATGGCCGTCTGAACAGGGGCGTGGCGCGCGCCGGCCGGCCCGCTTGTGCGCTCAGCGAGCGCTGCGGACGGGCCTTCTGGGCGTCTGATCCCCCACCAGTCTCGCCGGAGGGGAGAATCAGGTTGCACGTCTTGACCAGGGCGACCTGACGAATGCACAGCGAGTAGCGCATCGCGACGCCCGCGTAATCGACCACCGCCAGGTAGTAGGAACCGGCCGGCAGATTCACTACCAGGTTCTCGCTCGAGCCGGCGTTGGTCCCAGCCGCGATTTCGAACACGCCCAGGCCGGTGGAGCCCGGTACCGTCAGGACGTACAGGTCGAGATCGGAAGTGTCGCGCCCGGCAATGAACGGGCGCGCCTGCATCCGGAATACGATCGAGTCGCCGACTCCGGGCGCCGGGACTTCGATCCGGTACCAGTCGATTTCGAACGGATTGTCGATGTTCAGCGTGTCGGTGAACTGCAATCCGGTCGCGCGGGCCGGGATGTTGATCGCCTGGCCGTCAGCGAGCTGGCAAAAGTCGTTTTCCTCGAACCGGTCCGGCTTGATCCGGGGATCCGCCGTCACGTAGCCCTGAACGACCGTCAATCCGTACCGCTGCGGCTTCGCGAAGAAGGTCACGATGTGAATCGCCTGACTCGGCAGCGTCTTCAACGCCACCGTGGTCGACTCGCGATCCACCTGGATTGGATCGAATTCGAAGCCTTTGCAGCTGTAGAACTCCGAGCCCACGAAGCTGACGGAGTCCCGGCCGTAGAATTTCTCGATCGGGTCACCGGGCGCGCCGACATTGTATGCCAGCGAATCGAGCAGGAAGGTGTTGGTGGCGCTGGCGCCGGTGTCGCCCACCGAGGGGTAGGTGATGAAGAACGTCAGCGGCTGCGTGGTATCGGTCGCGCTGAAGCGGAACCAGTCCTGACCGACCGTCGAGCGGCTCAGCGGCTCGAACGACAGCGCTGGATTCGCGAACAAGACGGGGTCGAGGACCGTACCCGGCCACGGACCGCCCAGATCGAGGTCGATCTGCGCGGGCACGCTGTCGTTCGGCTCGAACACATCCTCCTTGTCTACGGCCGTCACGGACGTGTCGAACCCGAACACCCCCGCACCGAGATAGAACAGTGAATCAGTCCGGGCGGGCGGCGGGATCCAGAACTTGATTTGGCCGAGCCCGAGCGAGTCCCGCACGCGCGAGAACGGGTACTCGATGAGGTTCACGCCTCCCAGGCTCGCGACGAAAATGGAATCGACTCCGATCCCGTAAACGGTGAGCAGCTCGCCGAATTTCGCCGTCAGGGGCCGCACGCTGTCGATCTCCAGCGGGTTGGACACGCGCAGCACCAAATCCGCCTGCCCCGCCTGCTCGAACGAGACGGCGCGCGCCACGATATCGACGGTGCCGCTGTTGACGCCGGTCACGGTCGCGTAGCCGCAGCAGTCCTTGTCCACGCGGGCAATGGAGGTGCTGCCGCTCGTGAACATGAAGTCGACGTTCGTGATCGGCTGGGTGTCCGAACCGGTCACCTGCCAGGCGCGCGCAAGCACCGAAATCTCCTGGCCCCGCAGCACGACATGCGACGGAGACTCGAGCGTGACGAACACTTTGTCGCTCTTGTCGGTGGGAAAGGCGCAGGTGACGCCGCCGAGGGTCACCGTGAGGATTACGATCGGAGTAGCTCGGGTGAGACCGCGCATCCAGTCCAATCCGTGAGCTTGAGGGACGAACATACAATACGGCGGATGGTTGGAACAGACAGTGACTTAGAGCGTGCCCCGACGCTTGAGGTCCAGGTACTTGGCCACCACCGCCTGCGCGGCGCGCTCTGGTGTGACATCAATCACCAGGACGCCCGCGCGGCGCATGTGCCCCAACGCTTCCTCCCTCGCATGCAGCAGCTCCTCCGCCGCGGCCTTGCGGTAAGCATCACGCGGCGTCGCAGGGCGTCGCGTCGCGACCTTGTCGAGCTCGGGATTGCGCAGCGTCACCGCCAGCGGGAGATGGCGCGGGCGCAGCGTCGCCACGTTGGCGACGAGCGCGTCGGACGCGAAACGGTCGATCACGTCGGTAAACAGCACGGTCAAGGCGCGCTTGCGATTGCGCGCGGCGAGATAGCGAAACGCGCCGGGGTAGTCGGGCTCGACCAGCTTCGGCTCGACTTCCGCGAGAACGTCGAGGACGCGCCGGACCCCCGCGCGGCCGCGGTCGGGGGCCACGAAGTGCTGCACGCCGTCGGCGAACGTCATGATCCCGACGTTGTCGTCGTGCTGTGCCGCGGCGTAGGCGAGCTCCAACGCGGCCTGGACCGCGAAGTCGAGCCGCGCGACCCCCGCCGCGACGTCGGCGGTCATCAGTCGGCCGCTGTCCAGCACGAGCAGCACCTGTTGGCGGCGCTCGGCCTCGTACTGCCGGGTGATGACCTTGCCGCGGCGCCCCGTCGCTTTCCAGTCGATGTGCCGCAGATCGTCGCCGGGCACCCACTCGCGCAGTGATTCGAACAGGCGCCCTTCACCGATCTGGCGCACCGCCTTGAGTCCCGCGTCGCGACGCCGCAGCGCGTCCGCGACTGAGGCGCGCAGTCGCATCGAGACGAGGGGCGGATACACGACCACTTCCCAGGGCAGCGCGAGCCGGGTCCGGTGCCGGCCGAGACCCAGCGGCCCGTAGCTGTCGACTACGAACCCGCCGGCGCCGGAGCGTTCGCGGCCCCGGCGCAGCGGCACCACCGGAACGGTCTCGCGCGTGTGGGAACGGGGCGCGACGGCGATCGAGCGCGGGCGCTGCGGGCCACCCAGGATCTCGGGCCGGACCTCGCGCACGCGCAGCCGAGCACGGCGGCGCGCGCGGTTCGTCCAGCGGTAACTGACCTCGCCGTCATGGCCCACGGAAAGGGCCGGCAGCGGCTCCCGCGTCACGGCGACGGGAAGCGCGAGCGTCGCGTCGAGCCAGACGAGCAGGACCAGGAGGGCGTCGAGGAGCAGCATCACGTCGAGCCCCCAATCGAACCAGAACCCCAGGAGACCCGCCACCGAGACGGCGGCCGCGATGCCCAGCGCGCGAGGCGTCCACAGCATCCCCGCCACGCTGCCGAGCGCGTACCACAGCAGAATGAAAGCGGCGAGGGCCGCGCTGGCGATGAACAGCGGCGCCAGACTCACGCCGTGGGCGCCTCGATGCGATCGAGAATCGCCTTGAGGGCCTGGTCGGCGGTGACGCCTTCGAGCTCGAGCTCCGGCGCGACGTTCACACGATGCCGCAGGACCGCCGGGGCCAGCAGCTTCACGTCGTCGGGAATCACAAAGTCACGCCCCTCGAGCAGCGCGGCGGCGCGGGCCGCCTTGAACAGCGCAACGCCGGCGCGCGGGCTCGCGCCGAGCGTGAGTGACGCCGCCTCGCGAGTCGCCCGCACGATCGCGGTGATGTAGCCCGTGATCCTTGGCTCCACGCGGACGCGGTCGACCGCCTGGCGCAGGGCTTCGAGCCCCGCGGCATTGGTGACGGGCTGCACGCCGTAGGTGTCGGTGCGGTCCGCTTCGAAGCCTTCGACATAGCGGGTCAGAATGCCCTGCTCCACGTCCGCCGCCGGATATCCGACCACCACCTTGGCCATGAAGCGGTCGAGCTCCGCTTCCGGCAGCGGGTAGGTGCCCTCGAACTCGATCGGGTTTTGCGTGGCGAAGACGGTGAACGTGGACGAGAGGGGATGGCTCTCGCCGTCGACCGTGACGGTGCGCTCCTGCATCGCCTCGAGCAGCGCCGCCTGCGTCTTGGCGGGCGCGCGGTTGATCTCATCCGCGAGCACGAGATCGGCGAACACCGGACCCGGCCGGAAGGTGAACTCGCGCGCCCCGCTGAGCAGAGTGATGCCGGTGATATCGGCCGGCATGAGGTCGGGCGTGAACTGAATCCGGACGAATTTCACGTCCAGCGCGAGCGCGAGCGTGCGAACGAGCAGCGTCTTCGCCGTTCCCGGAACGCCCTCCAGCAGGATGTGACCCCGGGCCAGCAGGCACACGAGTACGTCGCGCGTCGCGGCTTCCTGCCCGAGGACCACCCGGCGCAGCGCGGCGACTATGCGTTGCGCGTCTGGAGCGGTCTCGAGGGGGGACGCAGTTCCTCCCACACATCCTCCACGGCTTGGGCGGCCTGAAGCACGCGCGCCGATTCGTTGCCCGGTTCGCGTGCGGTGAGCAAGTGATGTAAGCGGCGGACGGCGGTACGGCCCTTCTGGCGACGCATCGCCAGCTCGAGACTTTCGAGCCAGCTCTCGATCTTGCCGTCGCCCGCGTGACCCGCGCGACTGAGCCGCCGGCGCAGTCCCTGGGCGAGGCGTCGCACCGCGGTGTCCGCGTCTTCAGCGCTCTCGAGTCCCGCGCCGAGCGCTTCGAGATGCTCGAGCGGCGAGCGGCGCCGCCGTTCGACCACATGACGCGCGGGTCCGAATCGCACGGCGGTCATCGTGAGCCACACGAGCGCGACCGCGATCAGCTGCAGAATGATCCAGCCCCCGGGCGTGGTGCGAAGCCAGCTCCAGGTGCTCGCCGCGACGGAGGGACCGCCGCGCTCGCCGAATCCCTGATGGTATTCATCCCACACGACGCGGCCGGGGCGCGCGCCGCCGGGCGTGAGCAGCGGCACCGCCACAATCGGCACATCGGTGTCGCGCCACACCTGATTAGTGAACCAGCGGTGGTCGGCGACGAGCGTGATGGAGCCGCCACCGCGATAGCGCAGCCGCAGAATCACGGGTCGCTTGTTGAGCGCGGCCACGATCGTGTCCGCGCCGTACGCGGCCAGCGTGCTGCAGATCCCGGGCGTGTCGTCTTCGTCATCGGGGTCCGCCTTGGCCAGCGCGTCGAGGCGCGCGCGCTCCGCGTTCGTCTGGTAGGGTGTCAACACGCGCGCTGCGTAGGGCAAGTGCAAGCCAGGCTCCGGCAGGCGCACGCCCATGCTGTCGATTCCCCGGCTCGTAGACTGCGTTCTCCAGCCGGCACAGCGCGTGAGGCCGCCGCCCCATCCGCTCGTCACCAGCGAGCCGCCCGCGCGGACATATCGCACCACCTGCACGATCTCGTCCTCGTCGAGCGGCAGCATCGGATTGAGCACGACCAGGATCGCCGGCCGGCGTCCGCGCTGCGTCGTGAGATTGTCCAGCGACGTTCGGCGCCGTTCGGACCTCAGCCCGAGCCGCTGCAGAATGTCGTGCAGCGCCTTGCTGCCCCTGGGACCGGTGACGAACGTCGAAGCGCGAAAGTCCAGCTCACCGGAACTGGTGCGACTGGTGCCCGCCCGCAGCGCCACCGCGATGGCGATGACGAGCAACGCCGCCAACCCGATCTCAAGCCGGTACGACACGTGCCCCGCCCGCGACTTCCTGCGATGCCGTGCGAAACGCCCGGTACTCGTCCGCGTCACATGGGACCGCGCCGAACAGGTGCCGGTACAGCTGCGCCACGAGGCTGGCGAGGGCCGCGCGCGCCGACTCGCTCAGGCGCGCCTCCGCGACATACTCGGCAGGCGTCTTCGAGGCGTGAAACCGCAGCGCCTTGCGGCTGTCGAGCTCGAGCACCACGGCGAGAAAGCGATGGCCCAGCGCCTCGGTGTAGCGCCCCGCCGCCGCCAGCTCTTCGGCCCGCCTGAGATGCGCGGCGGCATCCATCACCCGTCCACCAGTGATTACGGTCGCGGTCTGGCCGGTGCGCGCCGCCGGCTGCACGATGCGCCACAGGACGTACCCAATGTGGACGAGGAGCACGACGAGGAGCACGACGACGACGGTGAGCCCGACATTGAACACCACCGGATGCTGCGTCTCCAAGCTGTCGAGCCACGACAGGAGATTCGACCAGAACTGGACCAGCCACGACGTAACGCGCTGGTGCTCGATCCAACCGTACTCGGGTCGCGAGAACACCTCGGCCACCACGCGACGCAGCGAATCGGGAGCTTGAGCGGCCGGCGCATGCTGGAGAACCAGCCAGGATCCGATCAGCGTGTCTCCAGCTGCTCGCTCAGGATCTGGAGATCGAACGCTTCACGGCGTACCCGCAAGTCGTAATACACGAGCGTGAGGGCGCACGCGGCGAGCGGCGCCAGGATGACGCTGATGATCGGTGAGAGAATGCTCAACACCGGCTGCAGCGGCGACTGCAAGCCGACGGCGAACCGGAGACCGAGGACTGCGACGGTCGGGACCAGATAGGTGATCAGCCACATCACGAGCCAGACGAGGAATACCTTGAGCTTCGCGCCCTGGGTCAGTCCCCACGAACGAGGGAATGCTTCGAACGTGCTGTCCAGGTCTTCCAGGACGATCACCATGGTGGTCAGCGCATAACCGCACAACACGAACGCGAACGCCCAGATGCCGCCCAGCACTCCGACCGTTCCCGCCCAGGCGGCCCCGGCGGCACCACCGAGCGCGCGCCCGATGCCTACGAGGACCATGAACGCCAGGATCCCGGCGAAATACATCACCATCAGCAGGACCCCCTTGCTCAGCGCGACCAGCAGCATCGGAAGAATGCGGCTGGCTCCGAACCGCAGCGCGTTCCCAAGCGAGGGTTCGTGACCGAGGTAGGAATCGGAGATGATCTTGACCGTCCCTGCTTTCAACAGGACGCTCACGAGCGCCCAGATCAGGACGGCGACCAGTCCCAGGCTGATGGCTGTCAGCAGATTCTGACCCAGCCACACCGGAAAGCCCATTGGATCGGAGAGCAGGCGGGCAAACGCATACACGGCGAGCACCGCCGGGACGCAGATCAGGACGAAGCTCAACCGCATGAACAGCCCGAAATGGCGGCGATAGATGTTGAACGTGCCGTCCAAGATCTCGCCGATCTGCATCGGCCGTACGTTTGTGGCGCCGAAATCCGTGGCCATGGTTCGCTCCCAGCGACGGTGAGGATCCTGCGATAAAATGAGTAGATGACACCGTCCGCGCGAGACCTCGACTTACGCGAAGTTCACGGCGTCGAGACGCCGGAGCATGTCGACGTCCGCTTCGAGCTGGCGGGGGTCGGGTCCCGGATGGCGGCGGCCCTGCTCGATATCGCGCTGGTCTTGCTCACGCTCCTGTTCCTGAGCATCGCGTTCGCCGCGATCACCGATGCCCTGCTCGCCGACGCCGACACGGCGCAGGGCTGGCTGCGCGCCATCCGGATTCTGCTGTCGTTCGCGCTGTTCTGGGGCTATTTCACCCTGTTCGAATCCCTCAACGGGGGCCGAACACCCGGGAAGCAGGCGCTCGGCATTCGTGTCGTCATGGACACGGGTCAGGCGATCACGCCAGCCGCCGCGGTCATCAGGAACCTCGTGCGGTTCGTCGATTGCTACATACCGGTCCCATTCGCTCCAGCCCTGCTGTCGATGTTCTTCCATCCGAGCAACAAAAGGCCGGGAGACATGGCGGCCGGCACGATCGTCGTGCGCGACAAGCCGGCGGAGTGGGTTCTGGGCACCCAGCTCGCTTCGGCCGCGACGCAGGAAGCCGAGGAGATCGAAACCGGTCCTCCCGAGCTGTCGGAGGAGGAGTTCAAGATCCTCGACCGGTTTCTCAGCCGCTTGAGCGATCTCACGCCGGCCGTGCAGGCGCGGATTACGGTCGATCTGGTACGGCGATTCGAGGGCCGGATCCCCCGGCGCAGCGGCGACGCGCAGGCGTATCTCGTCAACGTGTTCGTGGAGGAGCAGCGGAAACGGCGCAGCCGGTTCGCGCCGCGCGCCCGGACCGGTGTGGCGGGCCGGATCACCGTTCCGGCCGAGCGCTTCGTCGAGAAGAAGCGCGCGGCCTGGGAAGCCTTTCACGCGACCGCGATCAAAGTCGAGCGAAACGGGGTGGCCGCGCTCGGCCCGGGCGAAATTCCACGCTTCGCCGCGCAGTATCGGGAGATCGCCGCTGATCTCGCGCGGGCGCGCACGTATCAGGTGGATCCGCGCGTGATCGCGTACCTCGAGCGCGTCGTCAGCGCCGGGCACAACGCGCTATACCGCGCGCGCGGCAAGGAGCGCACGCCGCTGCCGCACTACCTTCTGCGCGACTTTCCCGCGGCCGTGGTGCAATCGTGGCAGTACGTCCTGCTCGCGTTCCTGCTGCTCACGATCCCCGCGGCGGTGGGCTTCATCATGGTGCGCGAGAAGCCGGCGCTGGCGGAAGAGCTGATTCCGCCCGGTATGGTGATGCGCGCCGAGCAAGCGGCCGAGCGCCAGGTGGAAGGCCGGACGTACGCGCAGCAGGATGAGGCCGAGCGCCCGCAGATCGCCGCGTTCATCATCACGAACAACATCCGTGTGTCGTTCGGGGTGTTCGCGGGCGGGGTGACCGCCGGTCTGCTCACGGCGTGGCTGCTGTTCTACAACGGGATCATGATCGGCCTGGTGCTGGGGCTGTTCCAGAACTATCACGCTCTCGAGTATCTGCTGGTGTTCATCGCGGGTCACGGCGTGCTCGAGCTGACGGCGATCTGGATCTCGGCTGGGGCGGGGTTTCGCATCGCAAAGGCGCTGGTGGCTCCCGGCGATCGAACGCGCAGAGACGCGCTCTTCCTCGAGGGCCGGATCGCGGCGCGGATGATCGGTGCGGTGGTGACGCTGCTGGCGATCGCGGGGACGATCGAAGGTCTGTTGTCGACCTCCGACGCCCCCGCGTTCTGGAAGTACGGTGTCAGTGCCGCGACGACCGT
>DASSUS010000132.1:0-8044 GCA_035706765.1 Gemmatimonadales bacterium | reverse complement strand
CTTCTATGGATACAAGGCGGTCGGTACGCTCGTCTATGCATGGCCCGAAGCGCTCGACAAAGCCAGAGCCGCCGACCGCATTCTGCGCCAGCGGCTGCAGGACCTGAAGCTCGACTTCGAAGCCATCCACACCGAGTTCGTGGGTGCGAATGCCACGCACGGCCCGCTCGCGCTGAAGGAGCTGGACGCCGCCGATCTCCCGGAAGTGCAGCTGCGAATCGGCGTACGCTCGCCCGATAAGGCCCGGGTCGACCGGTTCACGCGCGAGATCGCGCCGCTGATTCTCAACGGGCCGCCCAGTGTGACGGGATTTGCAGGCGGGCGCCCCAAGCCCGAGGAGATCGTGGCGTACTGGCCCGCGCTCATCGACAAGCAGCTCGTGACCCCGACGGTGGAGCTCGTGGACGTATGAAGAAGCGGCTGCTCGAAATCGCGCACGCGCGCTCGGGAGACAAGGGCGATACCGCGAATGTGGGATTGATCGCCAAACACCCGAAGTACTATCCGCTGCTCGTGAAACAGGTCACGGCGGCGCGCGTCGCCAGGCATTTCAAGGGGATGATCAAGGGACCGGTCGAGCGGTTCGAGCTGCCCAACCTGCAGGCGCTCAATTTTCTGCTGCATGGCGCGCTCGACGGCGGCGGCACGATCTCGCTCAAGACCGACGCCCAGGGCAAGGTCTTCTCGACCGCGCTGCTGCGGATGGAAGTCGAGGTGCAGCGGTGAGCGATCGCGTGCTGGTGCAGCTGGCAGGCGGCGTGCTCACCGCGACGCTCAACCGCCCGGACAAGCGCAACGCCATCGACACGGCGATGATCGACGCGCTGCTCGACACACTGGCGCGCGCCGATCTCGATGCCGCGGTGCGGGTGATCGCGTTGCGCGGCGCCGGCCGGGACTTCTGCGCGGGGATGGACCTCAACGAGCTGCTCGCGTCCGCCGATCACTCGCTCAAGCAGAATCGCGCGGCCGCGCTGCACTTCGCGGAGATCTTCGTGCGGATCCGGCGCCTTCCCAAACCGGTGGTCGCGGTGGTTCAGGGCCGGGCTCTCGCCGGAGGCTGCGGCCTCGCATCCGCGTGCGATCTCATTCTCGCGGCGGAATCGGCGCAATTCGGCTACCCCGAGGTGCAGCGCGGTTTCGTTCCCGCCATCGTGATGACGATGCTGCGCCGCGCGGTGGGGGAGAAGGTCGCCTTCGATCTCGCGGCGACGGGCCGCGTGCTGAACGGAACCGAGGCGGCGGCGGCCGGGTTGATCTCACGCGTGTATGAAGACGCCGATTTCGAGGAGCAGGCGGGCGAGGTGCTGCGCATTCTGGCCGAATCGAGTCCCACGGCGCTCGCGTTCACCAAGCAGCAGTTCTACCAGCTGGACGGCTTAAGCTTCGACGAGGGGTTGCGTCTGGGCGCCGACGTCAACGCGGTCAGCCGCAGTACACCCGATTTCAGGACGGCGCTGAGCGCCTTTCTCAAGAAGTGAGGAAATGATGCGTAACCTGCACGTACCGATGTACGATCCCGAGCTGGTGCGCCCGATGCGCGAAGAGCTGACGCGCCTGGGCTTTGAGGAGCTCAAGACGCCGGACGAAGTGGATGCCGCGCTCTCGACCGGGCGCGACGCAACGCTCGTCGTGGTGAATTCGGTGTGCGGCTGCTCCGCCCGCAACGCCCGGCCCGCGGCGGCCCTTGCGGTTCAGCACCCGAAGCGCCCGGCGCGATTGCTGACGGTATTCGCGGGACAGGATGCCGATGCGACGGCGCGGGCCCGCAGCTACTTCACCGGCTACCAGCCCTCGTCGCCGCAAATCGCGCTGTTCAAGGACGGCCGGCTCGTATACATGCTGGAGCGCCGCAACATCGAAGGGCGCAACGCGGGCGACATCGCGGCCGATCTGACCGCGGCGTTCGAGCGGTACTGCTGACAGCTATCGGCTATTGGCTATCGGCCATCAGCAGACGGTCCCATCCGATCTCGCGGAAGCGATCGATGAAGCGTGGGCTCGAGTCCGCGTCGCTCCCGGGTTTCTGACCCATCGCGAAGGGCGCTTCCTCGCACTCGTCGCGGCCTGCGCGCCGGCGCAGGGGACGATTCTCGAGATCGGCAGCTACAAGGGAAAGTCGACGGTCGGCTTGGCGAGCATCGCGCAACGCTATGGCCTGGGTCCCGTCGTCGCGGTGGATCCGCATTCGGCGCCGGCGGTCACCGACTTTGGACACGGCACCGAGCAGTCATCCTGGGAGGACTTCCAGGCGTCGTTGCGCCGAGCCGGAGTGGAGGGGAGCGTCGAGGCGCACCGCGCCTACTCACGCGAATTGGCGGCGGGCTGGGATCGTCCGATCCGGTTTCTCTGGATCGACGGCGATCACACCTACCGGGGCGCCAAAGAAGACATCCTGTCGTTCCGCAAGCATCTCGTACCCGGCGCGATCGTCGCGCTGCACGATGTCCTGCACACCTTCGAAGGACCGGTGCGCGTCTTTGCCGAAGAGATCCTCCCGGCGGACGATTTCGGGCCTGCGGGACTCTGCGGCTCGATCGGCTGGGCGCAGTATAGACCGCAGGACGGCGCGCGCTGGAGCTCCAGGCGCCGCGCGCTGGCCCGGCGCCTGCACCGCTTGATTCCGTTCGTGCGCGACGGCCGTCAGCCTGTTGGGCTGGCGAAGCTGCGCTACAAGTTGTGGAGGGGGCTCGTGCCCCACGCGGCGGTCGACCCCGCCGCGTGGGTCCGAGCGATCAGCTAGAGGATTCGGCCGCGCCGCACGCGGAAGTCGACGATCTGCTGCGTCCAGCTCCAGAGCGAGTCCTGTTTCTCCCAGGCCGCGCCCCGAATTTCGTGGCGATGCCAGCCCGCCATCACCTGCTCGTCCTGCGTCCAGATCTTCACGCGGGTGCGCGGCACCAGCTTCTCCCAGTTCTGCGCCACCGTGGGCTGCGCGTACAGCAGCCGCACCGTCACGTTACGCGACAGGTACTCGATCGGACTGACGTTGATCTTGGCGTACAGCTGCGCCGGCGTCAGTCGTGTCGCGTTCGGAAAATCGGGCATGCCGTCCGAAAACATCACGATGTTGAGCGGTGCGAGCACCAGGTTCTGGCGCTTGATGTGCACCGCGGTGCGCTCGAAGAACGCGTTGAAGTCCGTCACCGGATCCACGTCCGGGAACCAGGCGCGCAGATCGGCCTCGATCTGCTCCGGCGACTTGCCGGTGAGATCCTGGATCGGGTGGAATGTCTTGGGCTCGCCCACGCGCTCGCCGCCGAGGGACCCGACGAAGACGTCGGTCGCCTGCTTGAGCCCACCCACGGCGTTCACGTGGCCGTAGATGTACAGCGACGCGTAGCGGAGCGCGTTGTCGAACTGGCCGCTCTTGCGGAACGAGCCCGAGATGTCGAGCCCAACCACGAGCGTCGACTTGGGCGGCGGCGCGCCCTCCTTCGGCGCGCATGCCGCCAATCCGAGGACCAGCAGCGCGGCGCGTCTCATCGGGCCACCTCGCCCGTGACCCGGGCGGGGAAGTGCGTCGCCGCCAGCACGTCGTCGATCGACTTGAACGGCAGCGTGAAATGCGGCCGGCCCGTGAATACGACGAACAGGAAGTTGAGCGCCGACGCCACCACCTGCAGCACCGGGAGCGACACGACCTCGAACAGCTCGCGCGCTTCCTTGCGGAACCAATCGCGCTCGGCCTTGAGCGCGGCGATCGGGCCCTTCCAGTAGTCCGCCATCGGCGTCGCGCCGGCGTGACCATGCGCGCCGTCGGCGCCCATCGGCTGGCGGCTGAGCACCGCGATGAGGGCGGGCGAACCGAAGCGGCCGAACAGGAACCAGGTCATGCCGCGCACGCCGACCCAGCCGAAGAACGCGAGACTGATCGTCCCGATGATGCCGAGCTGCACGCCCTGCTGGGCGAGCCACGGCGTCATCGCGTCCACCAGCTCACGATACAGGAACAGGACCTCGAACATCGCCACCGAGATCTCGACCAGGACCATGAAGATGATGTTGCCGGTTTCCTTGGCCTTGATCGCGTCGTTCAACACCTGAATGCAGGCGAACGAGCCGGCGATGATGATGCCCAGGAAAATCCAGAGAATCAGCGAAAGCGCGAACGCATTGACCTCGTATCCCGTGAGGTCGGCGAGCAGCTCGCTCATCGTGGGCTTCAGCGTGAAGGTGAAGATCGTCGCTTCGACCGCGGACCACACGATCAGCAGAACGAAGGCGCCCCACGGCACGCCCGGCCGGCGCGAGGTCGCGTCGAGCATCGCGAGCGGCGAGGTGATCGCGCCTTTGAGCGTGCCCCAGATCAGCTGCACGCCGAGCTTGAGCAGCCCCCACACCCAGCCGATCAGCAGAATCAAGAACTTCACGAGCCCGGCCCAGTAGAACCACACCATCCGCAGCGCATCCCACCAGGCGAGCGCGACCGATTGCATGAGCGTCACCGACCGTCCCAGCCGGAACGGGATCGTGTACAGCGATACCATGGTGCCCCAGATCCCGGCGACGAACACCGCCGCTGGGAGCACGAGGAGTACGGCGCTGCCGGCGAGCATCAAGAACGAGTCGCCCTGGAGCACGGTGGTGAACACACGAGCCTGGAATGGGACAATCCACGCGAGACCCGCCATCACCCAGTCGAACAGCTGCGAAAGGATGAAGGCCCACTGCTGGGTTTGCGCGGCGCTGGCGACGTCTTGCATAGGCGCTCCGGAGAGGGGAGTTCAGCGGGCCCATTGTTATAAACGGGGCCGGACAAGTCAAGCAAAGGAGGCGTGACGGAGGTCACGGGTGCCTTGCGACTTGCGCAAAAGCCCGGAGAAAGGCTAATCATCTGGCGTGTCGGATGACCCGAAGCGTCTGATCGTCGTCGGCGATCGCGTGCTGATCACGCCCGAGGAGGGCGAGGAGCGCACGAATGTCGGGCTGTACCTACCGCCCTCCGCGATCGAGGGGCGCCAGGTACAGGGCGGCCGCATCGTCGCGACGGGGCCCGGGACGCCGATGGCCGAGCCGACGACGATGGATGAAGAGCCGTGGAAAACGCATGCGAGCGGCCCGGAACTGAAGTACCTCCCGATGCAGGCCGAAGCGGGCGACTATGCGTTGTTCTTCCGCAAAGCCGCGGTCGAAATCACCTTCGAGAGCAAGACGTACCTCGTCGTGCCACAAGCTGCGATACTCGTTCTGGTGCGGGGCAAGCATGGCTGACATGAAGGAGACGGTAGGAGACGGTAGGAGACGGTAGGAGACGGTAGGAGACGGTAGAAGAGGTTGGTGCCTACTTTTTCCGGACCGCCATTGTCCTGTACAAGCGCCAAGTAACGAAGCCTGCCCTTCTACGCAGCGTATCCACGCGGTTCCACGCGTCGAAATCCATTAAGGAGAGGTCCCTGGCGAGTCGCAGTGTGTACGCAAGTTCTGCCAACGATCCGATGCTGATATCGAGGAAGCGGCGAAACTCAGCCGGTCCACGCTTGGCAGCTCCTTCTGCAATGTTAGCAGCGGCGGAGAATGCAGCTCGACGAGCCTGCGACGTTAGTCCATACAGCTCGTACTTCGGAAAGGAGGAGGTCGCGGAATAGACCGCCAGCACCAGTTCGTGACAGAGTTTCCAAGCCTGAAGTCTCTCGTGGGGAAGCATGCCGGCAGGATTGCTCGCCTTTCTCAACCACCCTTCAACAAAACCTCTACACCTTATCTCCCCTACCGTCTTCTACCATCCCCTACCGTCTTCTACCGTCCCTACCGTCCTACCGTCCCCTACCGTCTTCTACCGTCTTCTACCGTCTTCTACTCCTCACAATACCGGCGGGCCGTAGGGCGTAGGCGCGGGCAGCTTCGCGTCGGGATTCGCGTGGCGCTCGCACAAATGCTCCAGCAATTCGATCTGCCGCTTCTGGATGTGCCACAGCTCGTGCCACTGCTTGAACCGCAGCGAATCAAGCTTGTCGTGTAGATCCCGAATCTCGATCTCCGCCATCAGGTTGATCTCGTAATCCTGCTGCGCGTGCATGCGGTCCTTGGCCGCCTGGCGGTTCTGGCTCATCATGATCACCGGAGCCTGCAGCGCCGCGAGAGTCGAGAGGACGAGATTGAGCAGAATGAACGGGTAGGGATCGAACGGACGACGCACCAGCACCCAGCTGTTGATTCCCATCCAGCAGATCAGAATGGCGCCGAATAACCCGATGAAGGCCCAGCTCCCGCCAAACTGCGCCACTTTGTCCGCCACGCGTTGCCCGAAGGTCATGTTGGCGTCGAATTCGGTCTGCACCACCCGGCTCACGCGCCCGCGCCGTGTAATCTTGGACACCACCGCCTGCTCGATGTCCGAGAGCTTCTTGTACTCGGCCTCGAGGTAGTCGATGAATTTCTTGGCGCGGTATTGCTCGAGACAGTTCGGGCAAATCCCGCGCTTGCCTTCCCAGTCCGGGCGGTCTTGCCGGATCAGGTCGAGGATCCGATTCTCGAGTTTTTGCGGCGACGCGAGCGTCCGCCCCTCGACGAGCGTGCCGCACAGCGAGCAATTCACCTTGGGCATCGATCGGCTCCCGGTTACGGCACCGGCGCAGCCGGCGGCAGCCGCATCCGGAGATTGTGCACGAGGAACGCCCAGCGATCAGTCTGCTCCTCGATGATCTTCGCGGTCGGCTTGCCGGCGCCATGACCGGCCTTGGTCTCGATGCGAATGAGCACGGGGGCGGATCCGGCCTGCGCTGCCTGGAGCGCGGCGGCGTACTTGAACGAATGTCCGGGGACGACACGGTCGTCGTGATCCGCCGTCGTGATCAGCGTGGGCGGATACTTCGTCCCGGGCTTCATGTTGTGAACCGGAGAGTAGCGATACAAGAACGGGAACTGCGCGACGCTGTCGGCAGAGCCGTACTCGGTCACCCACGCCCACCCGATCGTGAACTTGTGAAAGCGCAGCATGTCCATCACACCGACCGCGGGGAGCGCGGCGCCGAACAGCTCCGGGCGCTGGTTCAGCACGGCCCCGACGAGCAACCCGCCGTTCGAGCCGCCGCCAATCGCCAGCTTCGGCGCCGAGGTGTAGCGCTCGGCGATCAGGTATTCCGCGGCGGCGATGAAATCGTCGAACACGTTCTGCTTGCGGTCGAGCATCCCCGCCTGATGCCATTCCTCGCCGTACTCCGAGCCGCCGCGCAGCACCGCCTGCGCGTACACACCGCCCATCTCGAGCCAGGCCACGACGCCGATCGAGAACCCGGGCGTCATGTTCACGTTGAACCCGCCGTAGCCGTACAGATAGGTCGGGTTTGAGCCGTCGCGCTTGAGTCCCTTCTTGTACGTGAGGAACATCGGCGCGCGGGTGCCGTCCTTGCTCGTGTAGAACACGAGCGCCGTCTCGTAGCCCGAGGGATCGAACGCGATCTCGGGAGACTTGAACACCGTGGACGCGCCCGTTTTGAAGTCGTGCCGGAAGATCGTCGTGGGATAGAGGAACGACGTGAACGCGTAGAACATCTCGTCGTCCGCGGGCTCGCCGGTGACCTGCGCGATCGAGCCGAGCGTCGGCAGCTTCACGTCTCCCGCGGGCTTCCCGTCCAGCGCGAACATGCGGAGCAGGGATGACGCGTCGTGGAGATACCGCACGACGAAGGTGTTGTGGATGATCTGCGACCCTTCGATCGGATCGGGTCCCTGGGGGACGAGCTCGCGCCACGACCTGGTGTCCGGCCGGCGCGTGTCGACGGCAATAATGCGGCCGCGCGGCGCGGCGTTGTCGGTCTGAAAGAAGAAGACCGGCCCGCTGTTGCCGACGAACCCGTAGGACGCATCGAAGTCGTCCAGCAGCCGAACCACCGGCGCATCGAGCTTCGGCGCTTTGGGGTCGCCCAGGTCCTGATAGTAGACGCGGTTGCGGCGGTCGGTCCCCAGCCACACGGAGTAAATCGCGTAGCGGCCGTCGGCGCTGACTTCGACACTGAATCCCCAATCGGGATGATCGGGGCGCTCGTAGATCAGGCGGTCGGCGGACTGGTCGGTGCCGAGCCGGTGATAGTAGACCTTCTGG
>DASSUS010000131.1:0-3010 GCA_035706765.1 Gemmatimonadales bacterium | reverse complement strand
GGTCACGCGGTGCACGCCCACGCGGAAGTGCGACTTCCACCGCGATGGCGGCCCCAGTTCGGCGAGGTGCCCCGGCGTCTGGGACGCGAATGGCTGCAGCCTCGACGGCTTTTACGAGGTCAGCCACGAAAAGAGCATGTGCGCCGCGCACGCCGCGATCGTGCTGTTGGCGCGCGCGGTCCATGAGGCGCTTGGCGACGACAACAAGGAGGGCCGGTAGCTAATGGCGTCGTCGAAGAAGTGGGTCCGGTTGGTGCGTATTTCGGCCATCGTGAACGCCAGGATCGGTCCATCGTGAATGCCGGGATCGGATCATCGTGAACGGAGCGAAGCGACGCTGGTGGTAGTTACTTGGCGGTGGCGTTCTCCTTGCGGCGTGAGGGACCCTTTATCACGAGGCGGTGGGCGTTGTGGAGGACGCGGTCGAGGATGGCGTCGGCGACGGTGGCGTCGCCCAGGTAGTCGTGCCAGTCGCTCGCCGGGATCTGGCTGCTCATGATGGTGGAGCGGGTGCCGTAGCGGTCCTCCAAGATCTCGAGGAGGTCGTGGCGTTCTTGCTCGCGCGCGGCGGCCAGGCCCCAGTCGTCGATCACCAGCACGTCGGTGCGGGCGAACCGCGAAAGGAGACGAGCATAGCTGCCGTCGGCGCGGGCGAGCGTGAGCTCGTCGAAGAGACGAGAGGCGCGGCGGTAGATGGCGCTGAAGCCTCGTCGGCACGCGTGCTGGGCGAGCGCGCACGCGACGTAGGTCTTCCCGACGCCGGTCGCGCCGGTGATGATCACGTTCTGGTGTTCCTGCACCCAGCGGCAGGTGGCGAGCTGGCGGATCACCGCCTTGTCCAGCTCGCGCTTGGGCGCGTAGTCGATGTCCTCGACACACGCTTGACTGATCTTGAGCTTGGCCTCCTTGAGCAGCCTGGCGAGGCGGCGGTTCTCGCGGAAGAGGCTCTCGGCGTCGACGAGCAGGCCAAAGCGCTCGTCGAAGGAGAGCTTGGTCGCGCCGGCGTCCTTCTGCTGCTCCGTCCAGGCCGTCGCCATCGCGTCCAGCCGCAGTGCCTTCAATTTCTCGATCGTGGGTTCGTTGAGCATCGTGGGTTCCTTTCGTTCAATTGTTGTCGTAGTAGTCGCGACCACGGACGTTCTCGTGAATCACATTGGGTCGAGCGGGAGGCGTATCGACGAGTGCTGTCGGCAGCGGCAAGCGATCGAGGCCGTTTCGCAGGGTCGAATCGATGCTCTCGACGGTGCGGGCGCGCAGGACGACAGCGCGGGCGCAGGCGGCCTCGAGACGAGCGCCGCCGTACCGCCGTTCCAGGCGCAGGATCCCGAGGCAGGCGCGGTAGCCCTGCTCCGGGTGCGGCTTTTCCTCCAGCAGCGCCGTCACCAGCTCCGCCGTTTTGGGACCGACGGTGCCCGCCCACCGGATCATCCGCGTCGGTGTCCACTCCGCGTGGTCGCGGTGGGACTTCGGCATGTGCTCAGGGTTGGTGGTGTAGCCGCCGCGCACGTAGCTGCGCGCGTGCGATGCCACGCGCCGCGACCGCTGGAAGATCTCCACCGTGCTCGCTGTGTAGCGCACGTCGACGCGCACACCACGCTCGTTCGCGATGTGAAACGGGACCGAGTAGTAGTGGTGCTCGACATCGACGTGGTAGTCGATGTTGACGCCCGCGTTCTTCCACTCGCCGAAGACGAATCGCCCCGCCGGCAGTGGCTTGAGCGCTGGCCGGTCGAGCCGCTCGAAGAGTTGCCGCCGGCTCTCGCCATACCGCCGCATCATCCGGTCGTTCAGGTCCTCCAGCAGCTCGGCGATCCGCGCGTTGAGGGACTCCAGCGAGAAGTGCCGCTCGTTGCGCAGCCGGGCCAGGATCCAGCGCTGGGCGATCTGCACCGCCACTTCGACCTTCGCCTTGTCTCGTGGCTTGCGCGGCCGCGCCGGCAACACCGCCGTGTCGTAGTGGCGGGCCATCTCGTCGTACGTCTGCTGGGTCCCGGGCTCGTACCAGCCCGGCTTCGTGACGCCGCTGCGAAGTTGGTCGGGCACCAGCAGGCTGGCGACGCCGCCCATGTACTCGAACGTCCGCAGGTGGCTCGCGATCCAATCTCGCGACCGCTGTGTCAGCGTCGCCTCCGCGTACGTGAAGTTCGACGCGCCCAGTGCCGCGACGAAGAGCTCTACCTCGATCCGCTCGCCCGTCCTCGCGTCCCAGATGCACGGCTTCTTCCCAGAGTAGTCGACGAAGAGTTTTTCCCCGCCCCGGTACACCTGCCGCATCGACAGCCGCTGCCGGCTCAGCCACTGCCGGTAGATCTCGCAGAACTGCGTGTAGCGATACCCGTCCGGCTGCTTCTCCAGGTACTCCAGGTGCAGCAGCTCCAGCGTCACCCCGACGCGGCGGCGCTCGGTGTCGATCCACGCGCAGTCCGGCATCGCCCGCAGGCGCCCCACGCTGGGCTCCTTCGCGTACAAGCGCGCATCCAGCTCGCCGTCGTCCAGCTTCTCCACCGCCGCCCAGTCCAGCCCCGCCGCCTCCGCTCGCTTGATGGCCACCCATACTCCGCTCGGCGCCGCCCCCACGCTCAGCCCGATCTCCCGGTAGCTGAGCTTCAGCACCCACTTCTTCCTCAGAATCTCACGCGTCTTCGTCATGGACAGTCGCTCCGTGGCCATCGGTCCTCCTGTTGGGAGGCCGGTTGGCCCGTCTGGGACCATCCAGCGTCGCTTCCCGTCCGGCGCTCCGCACCTCCGGGGCGGACACCTTCGCCGGCGCCGGCCGCCGTGTCATCAGCCCCCCCGTTCAGCGGGGCCGATCTAGGCGTTCACGATGACCGATCCGGTGTTCACGATGGACCGATCCCGGCGTTCACGATGCGCCGATCTGGCCGTTCACGATGGACCGATCCCGGTGTTCACGATGCGCCGAAATCCGCACCTCGAGTTCGCGGAAGACTCGGCGCTGAGGCCCCTTCGGCTTCTCGATCAGCCCCGAACTGCGCGGCTCCGGCTTCGG
>DASSUS010000130.1:0-25200 GCA_035706765.1 Gemmatimonadales bacterium | reverse complement strand
CCGCGTCCACGATCTCCTGGAGCACCTGATCGAGCTCGTGATGCGAAAAGATCGCGACGCCGGCCGCCAGGAGGCGCTCGAACCGCGTTCGAATCCGGGCCGCTTCAGGCTGTGAAGTCACGAGGTCAAAATGCTTCATGCGTTCTGGGGTGACAATTCATGCTTTCCGGTTCATTGTTACGTGTCTGTGAGCGCGCCCGCCGTCGCGCGTACCATCAACTCCCATACCGCGAGGCGATCCATGGTTCGTTCTCCAACCCTCTCCGTGCTGATGGCGCTGGCGCTGGCTGCGTGCGGCGCGTCTCGAAGTCCGGTGCCTGTCGTCGGGGCTTCCAGCGACGTCTCGGCGCTGACGGGCGACTGGGCCGGCGAGTACAGCAGCGCCGAGTCGGGCCGCAGCGGCAGTATCAGCTTCACGTTGCGCTCGGCCGGGGATTCCGCGTTCGGCGACGTGGTGATGATCCCGGCCGCGACGGGACGTCCGCTGACGCCGTATCAGCAACCGAACATGGCTGGATCGAGCCAGACACCTTCGTCGACCGTGCTGACGATCCGTTTCGTGCGCGTGCAGCAGGGGCATGTGAGCGGCACGCTCGATCCGTACGCCGATCCACAAACAGGCTCGCGTCTGCTGACCACGTTTACCGGCGAGCTGAAGGGCAACACGATCGAGGGAACGTACTCGACCCGTCTGCCCTCGGGCGAGACGCAGACGGGCCGGTGGTCGGTGCAGCGCCGCGGTTAGACTTTGGCGGTCGCGACGGCGCCCACGATATCGGTCTGGGAAATCACGCCGACGAGGGCGCCGTCGTACTCGACGAACATCCGCGGCACGTTGAGGTATAGCATCTCCTGCGCGGCCTGGCGCACGTCGAGATCGGGATCGACGGTAGCAGGCCAGGGCGTCATGATCTCGAGCACGCGAGTCCGCTCGAACAGTCGCTCGCGCGCCGCCGGAGAATGACAGGCGCTTTCCGCTTTGAGGATTTCGCGCGTCGAGACCACGCCGACCGCGCGTCCCGACCGGTCGATCACGGGGAGCGCGGAAACCTGCGCCTCGGTCAGGATGGCGACGGCATCGGCAATCGTCGCTTCGGTCGCGATCGTCTTCAGATTGGTCTGCATCAGCTCGGCGACCTTCATATATCCTCCGGGAACGTGTACTACAATCGTGCCCGGGACCCGGTGAAGTTCTTCTGAAACCATCTGTAAGGAGTTTGCACATGCGCTGTCGTTTCCGGCTCGCGGCTCTCATAGTGGTGACCGTCCTCCCGGCCTGCCGCGAACAGTCCTCGCGGCCGGCCGAACAGGAGCGGACACCGCCCACCAACGCCCCCGCGGACGTTTCACACGGTGAAGCGGCGATCGGTTCGATCACCGACCCGGCCGCGATCGACCCGGCGGCTCCGCCACGTCCGAGCGGTCGCCGGCATCGACTCAGGATGGTGATCACGCATACGCACGTCACGATCGCGGACGGGGTGACCTACGACGCCTGGACGTTCGACGATCGGGTCCCCGGCCCGGTCCTCCGGGTCACCGAAGGCGATACGGTCGATTTCACGCTGGTGAACAACGCGCCGATGCCGCACAGCCTCGACTTCCATGCGGCGGAGATCGCGCCGAGTCGCGCCTACGTGAACCTCATGCCGAAAGACTCGTTGAGCTACCGCTTCGTGGCTCGCGTACCCGGGGCGTTCATGTACCATTGCGGCACGGCACCGGTCGCCCTGCACATCGCCAACGGCATGTACGGCGCGATCATCGTCGACCCCCGCCAGGGACGCCCACCCGCCAAGGAGTTCGTCTTCGTTCAAAGCGAGTTCTACACGAGAACGGAGGCTGACTCGAGCCGCACGATCGACTGGGAAAAGGTGCTCAGCCTTGCGCCCGATTACGTCGTGTTCAACGGACGAGAGGCGATCTACTCGAAGCACCCGATTCCCGTTCGCGTGGGCGAACGGCTCCGCATGTACGTCGTCAACGCGGGTCCAAACCGGTTCTCCGCATTCCACGTGGTCGGCGCGATCTTCGATCGCGTCTATTTGGACGGCTCGCTCGCGCATCCGCTCGAGGGCGTGCAGACCGTGACCGTTCCCGTTGGTGGCGGAGCGATTTTCGAAACCCGGCTGGTGGAAGCGGGCACCTATCCGTTCGTGAGTCACGCCTTCGCCGACGCGACCAAGGGCGCGGTCGGTGTCTTCGAGGCTCAGATGTCCGACAGACCCGCGGGCGACACGCGACCCCAGAGATGAATCGCGAAGCTCGCCGCGGCGCCGATCTCCACTAGACGGCCCGCGGCGAGCAGGCCGGCACTCACCAGCAGCACACCGGCATTCAACAGGGCGAACGCCAGCCACGCCGTGACCGCGCTGCGCTGCGGCTTCAGCCGCAACACGAATCGCGGAAAGATCCAGACAGCGACGCCCATGACGAGCTGGATCATCCATCCCACGAGCAGCAGCTCGATGTGAATCGGCCTGAGCGGCCAGGGGTCGAAGCCGAGCGGGACTCCCTTGCTCGCGAGCAGCAGTCCGCCGATCACGAACCCCAGCACCAGATGGCACAACGCGGCCCGTACGAACCACGCGCTGACTCGCGGCATTATCGGACCTTCACGCGCGGCCACGTGTTCAACGCGAACCCGAGCGCCGCGGCCGCCTGCGCGATTCCTGCAACCACCAGGAGCCACCCTGGCAATGATTCGGGGTGCATGGCGCGCAGCGGCTCCGCCACCACGCGCAGCACGAGCCCGACGTTGAGCAGAATGAACGTGGCGATGGCAACGGCATTACCGCCGCGAGGCGCTTCGGCGCTGTACTTCGGAAACATCCAGTAGGCGACGCCGAAGATCATCTGCGTGATCCAGCCGACGACGAGCAGGTGCACGTAGGTGGGCCCGGCGATTGCCAGCGCCGGCGGGATCGCGCCTACCAGGAGGCCGGCGATCAGGTAGATCATCGCCGACTTGATGTACCAGCGTGCCAGCGGCGGCATCTACAAATCGCGCCTGCGGAACGTTCCGGCCGCAAACAGGAGCGGCAGCGCGGTCCACGCAACGAGACCTGCGAGCAGCAACGACGCGCCCCACCCTCCCATCACGGCGCGCAGCGCCGCTCCGGTGGGTCCGGCGATCTCGTCCGCGCTGAAAAGCCCAAGGCCGAGCACGCGCGCGAGATCGATCGGATCGAGCAGCAGTATGAAGGAAAGCGGCCAGGACGCAGTCCCGGCGGGAAGAATCGCGAGCAGGCCGATCGCCGCGAGGTCGACCCCGACCGCGAGCACGCACCAGGCGACCACCGCGAACGCCAGCGCGCGCCCCCGATCACGCAGCCGCACGCCGATGGCCAATCCGACCGCGAGGCAGGCGGACAGGAGCAGCAGGGCGAAACAGAGCAGTCCCAGGTAGCGCCCGGCGTCGGCGGTCCCCGCGAACACGGCGATGACGACCCCCGCTCCGCCGAGCCCGATGCAGAGCGCCGCGCCGAGCGCGCCGAGCCAGGCGGCCCAGCGGGTCAGCACGATCTGCGAGCGCGTGAAGGGCAGCGCGGCGACGTACTCGAGCTCGTAACACTCGGCGCCGGCGGCCGCTCCAGTGAGCAGCGCCAGCAGCGGCACAACCCAGAGAACCAGCTGCAGCAGACTGATGGAGGTACGCGCGAATCCCTGCACGCTCAGCGCGCCGTTCGCCGAGAGGCCCGCCAGGGCCACCGTCACGCAGGCGAGCGCGAACCCCGCGGCGAACAACGGCGCCGTACGGCCTTTGCGCGCCGCTGCCAGCTCGAACCGCAGCAGGGCCGCCGTCATGCCGCCCTCGCCGGTCCGAGTTGGCGGCTGCGCCGCACGAGCACGCGATAGATTCGCTCGATCGGTGGGTCCGCAGCGCTCGCATGCCACGGGACTCCGGCCGACGCCGCGAGCTCCGCGAGCGATCCCTGAGCGACCACCCGTCCTTCCACGAGCAGGACGATCCGGTCGGCGAGCAGCGCCACGTCGTGCAAGTGGTGCGAAGCGAACAACACCGCGGCTCCGCGCTCGCGCGCCGCGGCAATCGCCGCTCGCACCTCCTCCGCGCCTTCGACATCGAGGCTGATACCCGGCTCGTCGAGCAGCAGCACACCCACCTCGCCGGCCGTCGCGAGCGCGAGCATCACACGTTGCCGCTGCCCGCCCGACAGCTCGCCCAGTGGCGTGTCCAGGCGATCGGCGAGGCCTGCCGCGCTCAGCGCGTCCCGAACCAGGGCGCCGTCGACGTTGCGCGCGGCCGCGACCAGGGCCGCGAGATCGCCGACGACGGTGGCAGGCGGCACACCCAGCCGTTGCGGGAGATATGCGATCGTGCCTTCCCTGGTCACGCTCCCGCCGCTCGCCTGGACGGTGCCCGCGAGAATTCGCAGTGCGGTCGACTTGCCGGCGCCGTTCGGGCCGACCAGAGCCACTGTCTCACCACTCCGGACCCGGAGGTCGAGCGGCTGCAGCACGACCCGCTCTCCATATCGCTTCCAGACCTGCCGCAGCTCGATCATGGGCGGCGCTTTCGCTGAGAGACGAAGAAGGCGAGACCAAACAGCAATGTGATGCCGGCGGCAGCGGATTGGCCGGCGCGATTGCCGGAATCGCTCACCGGTGCCGGCGGCAGCCGCGTCAGCATGACGGGTTGCGGGGGCGCGGCAAGCGGGCAAGCGTCGGTCGCGCCGTTCACGGAAAAGACCGGGAACGTTCGCTCAGCCCAGGCCAGCGTTTTGGCCGCGGGGCTGTTCAGCCAGAGCCGCAGCCCTTCACGAGTCAGCGCCAGCTCCGCCAGCGGTGAGGAAGCGGCGTGCGGGCGATCGAGCACGCCGTCACCGGCCAGATCGTATCCGTCGCCGGCGCCCCAGTAGTTCCCGCGCCCGCTCACGCAGAGCCGATAGGCCGCGCTGTCGCCGCCGCCCGTTGCGGCGAATGTGTTCGCAAAGATGGCATTGCCGGTAATGCGATTGGATTCGCTGTTGGAGAACAACTGCAGGCCAAGCCAGTTGCCGGCCACCAGGTTGTCGGTGAACGTGCCGCGAATGACGTTGTCGAAAAAGACGCCGATCCCGTTGCCCACCAGCAGGTTGCCGGTCACGGTCGGATCGGTCGCCTGCTGGAGCACGAGGCCGTACGAGCGCGCGCCCGCGTTCCAGGCGAACACGTTGTCGCTCACCACCAGGCCGCGTGAAAACATGATCACCGCGCCGGCGGCGTTGTCGCTGAAGACATTGCGCTCGAATCGGTTGTTGTGGCTGAACATGTAGTGCAGCCCGAACCGCACCTGTGTGACGCGATTGTCCCGGACCGTCAGGCTGTCCGAGTACGAGAAATACATTCCGTCGCGCATCGAGCTGATCCGATTGCGCTCGGCGAGCACGCCGCGCGCGGCATAGAAAGTGATCCCATCACCGCGCTTGCTTTCGGGCAATCCGCGCGGACCTGCGATGTCGAGACCACGTAGCACAGAGCCGCGCGACTGTTTCACGTACACGCCGAACAACACGTCGCGAATCACCAGGTTGTCGAGCAGCACCGAGTCGGCGGCCACCAGCACACCGGCGTCATAGCGGTCAGGGTCGCGGCCGCTGCGCTCGATCGTGAGCCCGCGCACGACGCTGCCCGCCGCCCGGATTTCGAGCACCGTTCCGGTGCCCGCTCCGCGCAGTACGGCGCCGGGCTCGGCGAGCAGCACGGTGCGCCGCTCGAGCACGAGCGGACCAGGGTGCACGCCAGAGCCGAGTCGGAGCGTGTCGGCGACGAGCGTCGCGAGCAACAGCACCGGGATCAAGCGGCCTCGCTCCGGAACCGCCGCACCTCGAACAGAAGCACGGCGAGGAGGCAGAGACCGAACAACGCGAGCATGAGCGAGCCGAGGCCTGGATAACTGTACACGTCGAAATTGGCGATTCGCTGGTGGCCAAAGACGGGCGGCGTGAACCCCTCCACCTTGATCGGCGCGTCGGCGCTCAGCTGGTGGCCGTAGCTGTGCATGCGGTAGGCGAACGCGCCGAGCGAAAAGAGCGAGAAGTACGTGAACAGTACGAGCAGATCGACCACGTTGCCGACCCGCGCGAACACCGCCGTGCGCAAACCGAGCAGGAGAAAGAGGCCGAGCACGAACGGGATGAACTTCATCTCCACGAAGTCGGCGGCATGAATCTCCCGCATGCCGATGTAGTGGTTCAGGATGTTGATCCCCTGCAGATCCGCGCCGCCGTTTCCGCCCACGAGCTGGTGGGCATAGATCGACAGACGCAGCCCTTCAGGGAACTGGTTGGCGAACATCGTGATCTTCCACAGCGGGAAGAGCGGCGCGAGCAGCAACAGCACTCCCGCCCCGAGCACGGCGAGCCGCGCCCGGGACGAGAGCACCTGCGAGAGCCAGCGAGCCAGCGTCATGCTAGTTCCCGCCGCCCGCGGCGCTGGACGCGACCGGCGTGGCCGCGCGCGGCTTCACCAGGAAGTAGCCTTGCATCTCCTGGTGCATCGCGGAGCAGAAGTTGGTGCAGTAGAACGGGTACACGCCCGGCTTCGTGGCGCGGAACGCGATCGTCTTCGTCTCGCCGGGATCCATCACCACGTTGATGTTGTAGCCGGCGAGCCCGAACCCGTGCAGCATGTCGCGCTCCTGCTCGGCGTTGGTCACGTGCAGAATCACCGAGTCACCCTGCTGCACTTCGATCTCGTTCGGCGCGAAGTAGGACCGAATGCTGTAGATCTTCGCCTCCACGATCCCCGGCCGGCGGGTGATCTTCGCATCGCTCGCCGCCCAGATCGCGTTGGGATTCCGGTTTTCGGCCTTGGGATAGACCTCGATCGGATTCAGCAGATCGGCGCGCACGAGCTGCGCGAAATGCGGCTCGGGCTCGGTGTACGCCTCGTACAGCATCGTCATTCCGTCCCCGCTGATGTCGATCAGCTGGCTGGACTCGGGCTGCGACGGACCCACGTTCAGATGGCGGCCCTTGGACAGCTTGTTCATCGAGATCAGGTAGCGGCCCGCCGGGTGGCGAGCGTCACCATGGGCCGCGACGATGTGCCCGACCGAGAAGTGGACCGGGATTTTCGCGACGACCAGCGCGGAGTCGTGACCGTCGAACGGCCCCAGTTTCCACTTGGCGACGGCCGATTCCACGAACAGCGACGTGTACGCATAGCCCTGATCGTCGAATTGCGTGTGCAACGGACCCAGGCCGACGGGAACCTCGGCCACGCGGATCGCTTCGAACCGCAGGACCGGAATGCCGTCTTCGTTCCCGGTCGTGTCGTTCGCGGTCGTTGCCGAGAGGAATTTCTGGAAGTCGAACACGGTCACGTATGGGGCGAGCTTGCCGCCGCCTACGACGTAGCGACCGTCGGGCGAAAAGTCGGCGCCGTGCGGACTCTTGGCGAGCGGCACGAGGTACATCATGCCGGGGACTTCGCGCGGCTCGAGCACCCGGACTCCGCCGATCATCCTGCCTTTGCCCGCCGCCGCGGCGGCAGCGGCCTTGCGCCAGTTCACGAACGCGATGTAATCGCGGTCGCGCTGGCTCGCCGTGACCTCGAGCCGGCCGGTGGCGCGCTCGCTGTTATACGAGCTCCACACCACCCAGTCGCGGGATATGTCCCGGCCCGTGGCGGCCAGGTCCCAGTCGAACGGCGGGGTCATGATCTGCCAGGCGACCGCCATCTCACCGCTCGCGCTGTCGATCTTGATGCCGCTGAAAATGCCCTTGTAGTCGGTCCCATACCGCGACGTGGGAGCATAGGTGCCGCGCGGGATCGGAATCGAAAACCGGCTGGCAACCAGCGCGTACTCTGTATTCTCGGTGACGAACGCCGATCCGTGATTGCCGCTGGAATTGGCGATCGGGCCGAGGATCTGGTGGGTCTTGAAATCGCGCAGATCGACGCGCGCCAGGCGATTGTTGGCATTGTCGTTCACGAACAGCCAGCGCCCGTCGTAATCGCCGTTGGTCTTGGAGATGGCCGGGTGATGCACGTCGCCCCAGGTATAGCCGCCCAGCATCGCCTTCGTTTCGGTGTCGAAGCCGTATCCCGTGGCCGGATAGGGCGCGAACACCGGAATCGTGGCGATGTGACGCATCGAGGGCACGCCGGCCACGTAGATCTGTCCCGAATGGCCGCCGCTGTAGAAGAGATAGAACTCGTCGAGCTTGCCCGGCTCCACGAAGGTGCGCTGGGCGGCTTCGCGGGCATCGGCGAGCCGGCTGTTGGCACCGCCCTGAGGACCCTTGGAGGGGGCGCAAGCGAGGGCGGCGAGCAGCGCCGCAAGGCACAGATGGCGTGTCATTGGTGGTTTCCTTCCGAGCGCTCTTCGCGCTCTTCGTGCAGCTCCTTCAGGATGTGAACGATGGAATCCCGCTCTGCGGGAGTGAGTTTGATCATCGAGCTGAGCACCATCTGCATGGTGCCGGTCGGAGCGGCGAGAAACTTGTCGAGCTTCAACCCGAATCGGGTTTGCACGTCGTCATACGCGTTGGTGAGATCAGGTCCGACTTCCGCCTGGGACTTGATTCCGAATTCGGAAACGGAATGGCACTGCGGGCAGCCCTTGCGGACGAAGATGTCGCCGCGAGGGTCGCTGGCAGGAGCTGCACTTGCGGTCTGGGGCGGCTGGGGTGACGGCGATCCCTTGTCCCCCCCGCAGGCAGCCGCGAGAACCATGAAGACTGCTGCGAACCTGTACGCTCGTCCCACCGGTATGCTCCGTGTTGGAAGTGACCGGAGCTTACCGTTCGAGCTATCGCGTCTTCATGAAGGCGTGGTGAAGGAGTCTTTAGACTCGCGCGTTACGGTGGGAGTGGCGAAGGCTGGCCGCTCGAGCGGCTGGAGTCCGAGGTATTGGCGGGCGCGATTCAGGGCGTCGTCGATGTTGCCGTGGATGTTTTCTTCCCCCAACTCATCGTAGAGTCCGGAGCGCTCGAGCGCCACGACCGGCTGCGCGTGCACGTCGGACAGGACCACGAGCGTGCCCTCTCTCCGGCTGCGGATGAACAGCTCGCGCAGCGCATGCAGGCCGGTCGAATCGATCGCCGGCACGTGCCGCATGCGGATGATCAGCACTTTCGGCTTCCCGGCGATGCGCCCGACGCGGTCCTTGAACATCTCGGCGGCGCCGAAGAAGAACGGACCGGTGATCTCGTAGACCTGCACGCCTTCCGGGATATCCCGGCGCCGCACCGCGTTGGGGTCGCGCTCGAAATCGTCCACCGGATCCGTCAACTCGTGCGTCAGCACGCTGATGTTCGTCACCTCGGCCATGCGGCGCATGAACAGGAATGCCGCCAGCACCATGCCGACTTCGATCGCCACGGTCAGATCGACCAATACCGTGAGCAGGAAGGTGACGAGCAGGACGGCGACGTCGCTCTTGGGCGCGCGGAACTCCGAGAGGAACGTGCGCCACTCGCTCATGTGGAATGACACGACCACGAGAATGGCCGCGAGCGTCGCGAGCGGGACCAGACCGGCCCAGCGTCCGAAGAACAGCGTGATGAGCAGCAGCGTCACGGCGTGCGCCATTCCCGCTACCGGCGTCCGGCCGCCGTTTTTCACGTTCGTCGCGGTGCGCGCGATCGCCCCGGTCGCCGGCATCCCGCCGAACAGCGGCGACGCGATGTTCGCGACGCCCTGGGCCACGAGCTCCATGTTGGAGCGGTGACGTCCGCCGATCATGCCGTCGGCCACCACGGCGGAGAGCAACGACTCGATCGCGGCGAGCAGAGCAATGGTGAAAGCGGGACCGGCAAGCGCCGGTACGCTCGCCAGTGAAATCGGAGGAAGGGACGGCTTGGGCAGCCCCGCGTGAATTTCGCCGAAGCGCGCGCCGATCGTCTCGACCGGCAGATGGAACAGCTGCACTAGCGCCGTCGTGAGCACCAACGCGACGAACGGTCCCGGGATTCTGGTCGAAACCCTCGGCCAGAGGGCAATGATCGCCAGCGACGCGAGGGCGACGACGAGTGCCCAAGGATTCACGGTGTAGAAGGCATGCACGTACGCGGTCCACTTCGGCAGGAACTCGGACGGCACGGACGCCATCTGGAGACCGAGCAGGTCCCGGATCTGGCTCGAGAAAATGATGAGCGCGATCCCGCTCGTGAACCCGATCGTCACCGGATACGGAATGAACTTGATCGCGGCGCCGAGCTTGAGGAAACCGAACGCGACGAGAATGAACCCCGCCAGCAGTGTCGCGACGAGAAGGCCCTCGACGCCGTACTGCTGCACGATCCCGGACACGATCACGACGAAGGCGCCGGTGGGACCACCGATCTGCACCCGCGAGCCGCCGAGCATGGAGATCAGAAATCCGGCGACGATTGCGGTGTAGAGGCCGCGCTCGGGACTGAGACCGCTGGCGATGGCGAACGCAATCGCCAGCGGCAACGCGACAATGCCGACGATCACGCCGGCGATCAGGTCGCGGGTGAGCTGCTCCCGATCGTAGCCTCGAAGCGTGGTGACGAGTTTGGGGATGAGCACGGGCGAAGAAGATATGCATTAATCGGCCGCCGTGCGTCGCGGGCGTGGCTCACCGGACGCGCAGCGCGTTGAGAATGACGCCTGCGTCGAGCGCTTCCTGCATGATCGCGCCGGCGGCCGGCGTAATGTGCCCCAGGCTGGCGATCACCATCAGCACCGCGCTGATCCCCAGGCCCGCGATGATGCTCTGCAACGCGATGCGCCGCATTCGCCGGCTGATCACCATCGCGTCGCCGACCCGCGCGATGTCGTCCACGAGCAGTACGACATCCGCCGCTTCGGCCGAGACCGCGGTGCCGTGGGCGCCCATGGCGACGCCGACCGTCGCGGCCGCCAGCGCCGGAGCGTCGTTGATGCCGTCCCCGATCATCACCACACTGCCGCCGTGGTGCTGCGTCAGCTCGCGCACCGCCGCCACTTTGTCACCCGGCAGCAGATTGGCCCGGACCGTCCGGATGCCGGCCTGTGCCGCGATGTGCTCGGCGGGCGCGTCGCGGTCGCCGGTAAGCATGATCGTGTCGTGCACGCCGAGCACCGAGAGCTGCCGCAGCAGCGCGGGCACCTGATGCCGCAGGCGATCGGCAAATTGAATCGTCCCCGAGAGCCGCCCGTCGATCGCGACGTGCGTTTCCGTTGTCCCGCCGTTGTGCGGATCTACGGCCACGCCGCGCGCGCGCAGAAATGCGGGTGACCCGACGTGGACCGTGCGGCCCTCGACGCGTCCCGAAACGCCGCGGCCCGGCTCTTCGGCGAAATCGGTGATGTCCGGCAGCCGCGGCGGCCCCGCCTCCACGATGGCGCGCGCCAGGTGATGGGACGAGTGCCGTTCGACCGCCGCCGCGAGCCGCAGGAGTTCGTGCGCCTCGATGCCGTTCAGCGCCTCCACATGAGCGACGGCTGGACGGCCCAGCGTCAGCGTGCCGGTCTTGTCGAACACCACGGCGCGCGCCCGGCCGAGCTGCTCGATCGCCACGCCGTGTTTGACGATCACGCCGATCTGCGCGGCCCGGCTGATCGCGGCGATCACCGCGACGGGCGTCGCGAGAATCAGCGGGCATGGCGTCGCCACTACGAGCACCGCGAGGACGTTCGTCGCGCTCTCCGTCAGCATCCACGCGACGCCGCACATGGCCAGGGTGAACGGCGTGAACCAGACGGCGAACCGGTCCGCGATCCGCTGAATCGGCGCTTTCTCGGCGCGCGCGCGCTCCACGAGCTCGACGATCCGTTGATACTGGCTTTCCGCGCTGGGCCGTGCGGCCCGCATGCGCAGCGCGCCCTCGAGGTTGACGCTGCCGGAGAGGAGGGTAGTGCCCGCGACCGCGCGCACCGGTTGCGGCTCGCCGGTGATCGCGGACTGGTCGATGACGGACGTCCCGCTGAGCACCTCTCCGTCTACCGGGACGAGATCGCCGGGTCGCACCAGCAGCGTGTCGCCCACTGCCACGTGCTCGACGGGAATCTCTTCCACCAGGTCAGCCCGCTGACGCTGCGCCGTCCGCGGGGCCCGCGCGAGCAGCAGCTCGAGCGAGCTGGAGGCACGTTGCATCGCGTACGCCTCGAGCGCTTCCCCGCCCGACTGCATCAGCACGATCACGACGCCGGCAAAGTACTGGCCGAGTAGCAGCGCCGTGACGATCGCGAGGCTCGCCACGATGTCGGCGGCAAAGCGCCCGCGCAGCATGCCGCGCAGCGTTTGCCACACGAGTGGCACGCCGCCGGCGACCAGGGCAACGAGAAAAGGCGTGGACGAGTGCGTTACCAGGCCGACCGCCAGGCCTAGCGCGGCGATCACCACGATGGGACGGCGGCCGAGAGCGCGCGCGAGGCTCAGAACGCGGCCATGAGAATCTTCATGATCCGAGCCTAGTCCCGAGCCGCTGAGCCCCGATTAAAGGAGTCGTGAAGAAAACTTACTTCATGCGGGTGCCCTGAGAATGCCGAGCCTGCGGCCCCAGCCGCGCAGCCGTACGCCCAGCCACACCAGCAGTGCGCCGGAGACCAGCGCGTAGGCGCCGATCCACAGCACGATCGCCAATGCGCCCAACCCGGGCCGCGCGATGATGAATCCGCCGAACGCCACCGCCAGGAGGCCGCTGACCACCAGGACCCATTCGCCGCTGATCTCTTTGCGCAACCGGATCGCGGCCGCGATCTCGGCAATGCCCATCACAATCGCCCACGCCGCGATGAGTGCGAGCAGCGCGACGGCGGTGATCGCCGGCATGAGGAGCGTCACCACGCCGATCGCCATCCCCAGCAGCCCGCCGACGACGAGGACAACCCAGCGCGGCAGGCCGCGGCGGTTGGCGATTGCCGATACGAGCATGAAGCTGCCGTCCACGATCGCGAAGGCGCCGAACAGCAGCACGAGCACCTGCAGGGTGATGGTCGGATAGAGGAGCGTCAGCGCGCCGAACACGATGGTCACGATTCCGCGCAGCACGACCCAACCCCAGTTCCGAATCAAGGCCTCCATCATGTGTCCTCCCGCCTGCGGATGCCGACCCGCTTGATGCTGACCACTTCCTTACGGCCTTCCGCGTCCACGAGCTCCACGGCGCTGATGAATCCGTCCGGCTCTTCGATGGTCCATACTTCGCGCGGCCGGTACAGGCGGTGGTCGCCGGTGTCGAGCGTGAACTCGAGGGCGTTACTGCCGCGATCGTACGTGATGCCGAGCAGGCGCGGTCCCTGGGCCGCCACCTGCGTGCCCAAGTCGGGCTCGATCACTTCCACATCCACGGCCTCGGGCGACCCGTCGCGCAGAAACCGCTTGGTGAACTCGTCGAAGTATCGCGCCAGTCGTTCACGCGGGATCAACGTCGTGACGGCCATAGCTCCTCCTAAAACGAGCGCCGATCAGGAACCCGACGGCGAACGGGCGGGCTCGTGCGGTTCCCCGATCAGCCGGTACGTCGCCGCCAGCGCGAGCGCCAACCCGGCGAGCGCCGCGACCGCCCCCGACGGCAGCTCCTGCACGTCGAGGACGATGATCTTGCGCGCGACGGCGAGCAGAGCGATCAGAATCACGATGCGGGCGTGAACCACACCCGGCGCGTGGGTGATCACGTACTGCAGCGTGTAGTTGAACTCCAGGGCGATGAGCAGCGTCATCACCTCGCCGAACACGCGCTGAAATACGGCGTGGTCGAGCGGATTGTGCGCCCGGAACACCAGCGTCTGGGCCACATCGATCACCAGCCGGACCAGCGCCACCACGATGACGGCGCTGATCACCACCGTGAGCGCGAGGGCGACCAGGCCCTCGAAGCGCTTGTAGGCCGTCAGCCCGGGCCACTCGCGGCGGAGCTCTGTCCAGCTGCGCGGCCGGCGCGTCGACATGCGTCAGCGCCCCCGTCATTCAATCGTGACTTCCCTGGCCTGGCGCTCCGGCTTCGCGGTCTTCGGCAGGTGCAACCGCAGCATCCCGTCCTTGAACTCCGCGCGAATCTTCTGGTCGTCGACGTCGTCGGGCAGCGTGAACGACCGGACGAACATCCCGTACGCCCGCTCGATGCGGCGCGCGCGGCGCCCGTTCTCCTTTTTCTCGTGACGGCGCTGACCCTGTATCGTCAGCACGCCGTTCTGCACGGTGATCTTGATGTCCTTCTTGTCGACTTCGGGTACCTCCGCCTTGATCAGGTACTCCTGGTCATCTTCCTCGACGTCCACGGTCGGCACCCACTCCGCCACTGCCATGGTTTCGCTGCCGGATTCCTGGCGCGGCTGAAACCGGCCCATCATGCGGTTGAAGCGATTGCGGATCTCCTCCAGCTCCGTCAGCGGATCCCAGCGCATGGCTTCCCATCGGGTTAATGCCGTCATCGTTGCTCCTCGTTCTGCGAGTGAATTGGGACAAGTGTGTCCTGTGATCGCAACAGACGGGCCACCGGCGGAGCGGCGGAAGCAGAGCGGGGACATGCGGATACGTCATTGGTTATCGCGACGCGACACCACGAACCTGCGACGAACCACGAGGAATCGTGGCCTACGGGGCCTCGGCGCCGCCGCGCCGCACGAGCTCATTGCGCACCTCGCGCGCAACCGTCACGAAGCGTTCCGTAAACTCGGAACAGTCGCTGCGTCTGTGCACCATCTCGACGCCGAACGGAATGTGAAATCCCTCGAGCCGCACGCAGCGCGTGTTGCGCGGAGCGCTGCCGCTGAACGACCGCGGCACCAGCATCCACCCGACGCCGGCGGCGACTTCGGCGGCGGCGGTCGACCAGCGCGTGGTGCGGTCCGGGGCAAATCGCGGGCAATAGCCCACGCTCCCGAAGGCCGCCATCAGGATGCCGTAGGCGATGGGGTGAAATGCCTCGGGGCTGCAGATGAAGCAGTCGTCCGCCAGCTCGCACAGCGACACTGCCGAGCGCTCCGCCAGCGGGTGGGCTTCGGGGAGGAGAGCCTGGTCGAGCGGGTCGGAGATGAACGGCTCCCCGACGAGGTCGCGGCCGGACGGCGGGTGATAGCGGCAGAACCCGATTTTCACCGCGCCCGCCTGCACAGCACCCCACTGATCGACGGTGTCTAGATCGCGGTACTCGAGCTCGAACAGGGGGAAGCGGCGCCGGAACTCGCTGAACAACGTGGTCAGGAGGCCCGGCGGGAGACCTTCGACGCTGGCCACGCGGAGCACCGCGCCGCGGCCCGCGCTGGCCCGAGCGCGCTCCATCGCCGCGTCGCTCGCGGCGAGGACGCTCTTGGCGTCTTCGAGCAGCACTTTGCCCACGCGGGTCAGGCGGGCGCCGCGCGGTCCGCGCTCGAACACCGCGGCGCCGACTTCGCGCTCCAGCTGCTGAATCTGGCGGGAGAGCGCCGGCTGGGCGATGTCGAGCCGCTTCGCCGCGCGTCCAAAATGCCGGGCTTCCGCGACCGCGACAAAAGACCGCAAGTGACGCAGCTCCATACAACGGGAAGCTAGTCTAGGGGGACAGCTTGTGCCGGTGCCGCCGCTCGATGCCGAAGCGCCGCAGCCGCGACGCCAATGTTGTGGGCTTAACTCCGACGAGCTGGGCAGCGCCGCCGGGCCCGTACAGTTTCCAACCGCTGCAACGCAGCGCCTCCAGCAGATTACTGCGCTCGCGGTTCTGCATCTCGATCTGCGTCAGCACTCGATCAGTTGTTGCGTCACTGGGGTGTGTTGCATCAGCGATGCGTGTAGCGTCAGCCACCTGCGTTGCCTCGGCGACGTGTGTGGCCTCACCGACGTGTGTTGTCTCATCGACTTGCCGTCCGTCACTCTGGGCCGAACCGGCAACGCGCGCGCCGCCCATCTGCAGCGCGACCTCCACTCCCCCCAATCCATTGCGCGCCAGGATGGCGGCGCGCTCCATGACGTGAAGCAGCTCGCGCACGTTGCCGGGCCAGTCGTGCGCTTGCAATACCGCGAGGTCACGATTGCTCAACGGTACCTCGGGCTCGCCCAGCCGCTCCGCCGCGCGACGTAGAAAGTGCCGGGCCAGGAGCGCGATATCCTCGCGACGCTCGCGCAGCGAGGGCACGTGGATCGGGAAGACGCAGAGCCGGTAGTAGAGGTCGCGGCGAAACCGGCCGCGCTCGACCTCGTGAGCGAGATTCTGATTCGTGGCCGCAATCGCGCGCACGTTGACATGGTGCGTGCGATCTTCGCCGACACGCTGGACGTGCCCGCCCTCGAGCACGCGCAGCAGCTTGCCCTGCAGCTCGAGCGGGATCTCGGCGACCTCGTCGAGCAGAATCGATCCGCCGTTTGCAGCCTCGAACCGGCCGACGCGATCGCGCACCGCGCCGGTGAAGGCGCCTTTCACGTGGCCGAAGAATTCGCTTTCGAAAAGTTCGCGCGGGATGCACGCGCAGTTGACGATCTCCAGCGGACGGCGCCGCCGCGGGCTCTGTTCGTGGATCGCGCGGGCCACCAACTCCTTGCCGGTCCCCGATTCCCCGGTGATCAGCACCGAGGCCTCCGTGGGCCCGACGATCCGCGCCTGCTCGATGACGTTCCGCAGCAGCACGCTGCGGCCCACGAGCTCTCTGACTGCGCGTCGGCCGACGGGGTTGGGGGCGACTCCCTGACGCGCGCCGCGCTCGGGCAGCGGAAACAGGAGCAGGCGTGACTCGTTGGTCGAGGACCGATCGGCCAGGAGAATCGGTGGCGGCGCAATCTCGCCGTCGAGCGCCTGCGCGAGCGCATGTCCATCGCTCCACGGCAGGCCCGTGGCGACAACGATGAGATCCGGTGCCGCACTTCGCACTTCGGACGCGGCCGTCTCGACGCTGCACATCGCGATCGCGAAGCGCGTCTCGAATAACCGTCGCACCCATTCCGTTAGCTCGGCATCGCCGCCGGCGAGGACCAGACGCGGGCGCGATAACGGCAGGCAAGCGGTGCGCCCATTCCCGTTCACAACGAATCAATGGGGGGCGACGTCTCGCTGTCAAATACCGGCGCGGCATCGACGCCATAGCCTGCGGGCATGCGACCACGATGATTCGTCATTCGCGACGTTCCCGTGGCCGCGGGCGTGCGTGGCACGCACGGAAGGATGGCCCGCTTGTTGCCGCGCGATGACGCATACGCGCAACGCGCCACATCCAGGAGAGGGACATCATGCACAAAGACGAGGACATCCAGCGCGACCTGATGGAGGAGCTTAATACCGACCCGAGCATCCGGAACGACGACATCGCCGTCGCGGTGAAAAACGGCATCGTGACGCTCGCCGGCTATACCGACAGCTACCTCGACAAGTACACCGCGGAGCGGCTGGCCGGCCGGATCAAAGGCGTGAAGGGCGTGGTGAACAATATCGAGGTGAAGTTGCCGTCCGCCTCAACGCGCGCCGATCCGGACATCGCGCGGGCCGCGATCAACGCGCTCGAGTGGAACATTTCCGTCCCTTCGGATCGCATCAAGGTAAAGGTGGAGAAGGGCTGGGTGACGCTCGAGGGCGACGTCGACTGGTTTTATCAGAAGGAGGCCGCGGAGCGGTCGGTCAGGTATCTGACCGGGATCAAAGGCGTGACGAACCTGATCACGGTGCGCCCGCGGGCGACGCCATCCGATGTCAAGCAGCGCATCAAGCAGGCGCTGGAACGGGCGGCGGAGTTCGACGCCGACCACATCACGATCGACGTGCAGGGAAGCACCGTCACCCTGCGCGGTACGGTCCGCTCGTGGGCGGAGCGGCGGGACGCCGAGCGTGCCGCCCGCAACGTGCCGGGCGTGACTGAGGTCGAGAACAAACTGACCGTGGATCCCAACATTCTCGCGCCTGTGTAGGCCAGTTGCTGGTAGCCCCCTCTCCCAGAAAAAGTACGGGGAGAGGGGGCGCAGGGGGATGCGTCAGTCGTTGTTCGAGGGAGAGGCGCCGGTCGGAATCGAACCGACGAATCGAGGTTTTGCAGACCTCTGCCTTACCACTTGGCTACGGCGCCGACTCTGCAGCGCGGAACTTAATAGACGATACGATTGCGACGCTAGCGACGCGGAGGCTATCCCTTAAGCAGTTTGAGGATCGCGAGGTTCCCCTCGTCGGCCGCCAAGCCGATCGCGTTCTTGCCCTTGTCGTTCTGCAGCTTCGGGTCGGCGCCGTGATCCAGCAGGTACTTGGTCATCTCGACGTTCCCCTGGTGTACGGCGCCGTGCAGCGGCGTCCATCCTTCCTGCTGCTGCGGATCGACCGGGGCACCAGCTTCGACCAGCAGGCGCACGGCGTCCATGGAGCGGCCCGCGACCGCCGCGTTGAGCGGCTGCACGCGCATGGGATTGCGCGCAACCTGCGTGAGATTCGCGCCTCGGGCAATCAAGAGTTTGACGGTGGCGGCGTGGCCAAAAAACGCGGCGAGTCCAAGCGGATAAAAGCCATCGGCGGAATAGGCGCCGATCTGAGACGGATCGCGGTCGAGTAGCGCCTCGACACGCGCGGTGTCGCCCACGGACGCCGCGTCGAACAGATCGAGCTCGGGCCCGGCCGCCAGGAGGACGGCGAGCGCGGCTTTCTTGTGGTGGTACTGCGCGATCAACACGGGCGAATGGCCGCGCTCGTTCCGCGCGTTGACGAGCCCGGGCTCCGAGGCGAGCAACGCCTGAAGCCGCGCCGTGTCCCCGGATCGCGCGGCGTCGAAGATTTCCTGGCCGGCGGCACTCATAGTCCTCCTCCCCCGAGTTGAATTAGTTAGCTATGCTAACTAATTTGCATCCAGGATGTCCCCCGACACAATGCCCACCTGGATCCCGCGCTGGCCGCCGTACAAGCGGCGCCGGCCGCCGACGCCCACCGAACAGGCCGCCTACGCGATCCACTCGGCGGCGATTCATCTGCTGCGCAGTCTGCGCCGCCAGGATGTCCGTTCCGGCGTCGGACCGGCGGGGCTTTCGGTGCTGTCGGTGCTCGTGTTCGGCGGACCCAAGACCATGGCAGAGCTCGCCGACATCGAGCAAGTCAAGAAACCGACCATGACGCGGATCATCAAAAGCCTGGAGTACTGGGGCCTGGTCGAGCGCAAGAGCGGCACTGATCGCCGTAAACTGGAAGTGCACGTCACGCCACATGGGGAGCGCATCCTGATCCGTGCACGATCGAACCGCATGGTGGTCCTCGAAGAGCGCATGGAGCGGTTGTCGGCGTCGGAGATCGCTACCCTCGTCCGCGCTGCGCAGCTGCTCGAGCGGATCTCAAAAGGAGAAACCCTTTCGTAGCGTAATCGCCCAGCGCTTCCCCTGCACGACGTCCCCGAACCGATAACCGAACGCCAGCTCCGCGGCTTCGCCCCGGACCGCGCGCGTGGGTCCGAACCGAAGCGAGACGCCCGCGTCGCCTCCCTGGCGCGCCGGCTCATCCCCATACCAGGCGCCGCCGTACTCCAGAAACGGCGCCACCCCGATCCCGAAGAGACCGAGCACCTCGTCCGCTACCAGAATGCGATCCTCCAGCACGAACCAGCGCGTGTGTGTGCCGGTGAAATCGTGCACGCCGAACAACCGCGGCCCACGCTGCTCCTCCCAGGGGTTGAACTCCGCACCCGGCTTGGGATGCGTCACCACGCCGCCCTCGGCGTGCGCAATCAGGGTGTGCCGTCGCACGTCCTGGCTCACGACGGTCAGCTGCACGCGCGTGCGTGTGGTATCGAGCCCATTGGCCTCGGCGCGCAACAGCGCAAAGCCGCGACTCCAGATCGCCGACGTCTGACCGCTGAGCTCGTACCCGATCCCCGATTGCATGACGATTCCGGCTCGCAGAAGCGGCGACAGATCGACGTCTTCACGCCGCGCATATGAGTTGAAGTGCTCGAGCACGCGAAACCGCGTAGTCCCGAGCTCGGTGCCGGCCCGGATGGTCGTGAACACGTTGTAGGGCACGCGGCCGGTATCGGACGCGGCGAAATTCTCGCGCCGCCACTCCCACGAGCCCACGAGCCGCACGTATTTTCGCGTCGTCGCATTGATCGCGATTCCGCCGTTCAATCCGACCCGGAACAGATAGTGGCGCGTGCTGTCCTGGAGCGCGCCGGCCCGGAAGCGCAACACCCGCTCGCGCGCGAACTCCCCGTACGTGACGATCGAATGCGGCGCGACCGTCTCGTGAAACGGCAACCCGAACCGCCACTCGCCGCGATGACCATCCGAGAGATCGCTGAATCGGAGATTGAGCAGCGTGCGCCGGCCGAAGAAGTGCGGATTCAGAAATTCGAAATCGAGCCGCGTGCGGTCCGGGTTCTTGCCGTACACGAGCGCCAGCTCCGTCGCCGTGCCGAGGAAGTTGCGCTCCACGAGGCCCACGCCCCACGTCTGATCTCCGCCCACGCTCGTGAAACTCGCCTGCGGCTGAGTGCTCCAGCCGTCCGAGGTGACCGCCTGAAGCGCTAGCCGGCCGTCCGCCAAACGGACGCTGTCGACGCGCACCTGCCGGAACACGCCGAGCGTACGCAACGCCCGCTCGCTCTCCTCCATGCGCGCGGGATCAAATCGGTCACCGCGGCTGAGCAGCAATCGGCGTCGAATGACCCACTGGCGCGTGCGGACGTGCAGCCCGTTGGCCAGATTGGCCATCCAGTCGGGCGCCGCATCGTGCCGGTCGAAGACGTTGTGATTTTCGACAATGATCGTGTCGACGGTGGGTGCGGCCGTTTGCAACAACAACAGCACGCCGAGCAGCACTATGGGCGCACCCCGTGAATGCGCTGGCGCAGCTGGTAGACCGCGTGCTGCGTCGAGTCATTCCAGGCCGTGAAGTACAGCGTCGCGTCGATGCGGCCGGCGATCTGACGCTGCCCGCGCGTCTGCATGGTGTACGTACCCCGCACCGAATCGGGTCGCAGCGGCGTGCACAGGCAGCTCACGGTGGCGTAAGCCTTGATCGAATCGCCCAGTGAGTACGGCTTGTTGGCCGACAGCCGGCGCGCATCGCCCAGATCGAGCGCCACGGTGAGCGAGTACTCGTCCCCAACCCCTTCACTCGGATCGAAATCGTAGCGGGCGAGGATGACGTCATGCCGTTCCGTGCCGCTCGTGTCCACCCGCAGGCGAACGACCGTGTACTGGGGATCGGTATCGACCACGATACGGCCGTGCTGATCCCACCGCCCCGCCCCCTGGACGCCCTGCGTGTCGCCCGGTCGAGGCAGAATGTCGCATGCGCTCAGGCTCGCCACGATTAGGGCACACTGAGACACGACTCGAGTTCCAAAGCTCATGATGTGGAAATCTGGCGCTACAGAGCTTCTACGAAGTGCAGCAGTTCCACCGCGGAGAACTCCCCAAAACGCTCCTGGATGTCCTTCTCCTGCCATTCCAGAAAGATCCAGCCGGTCATCTTGTGGGTCTGGCCGCTCACGAAGTGCAAGCGCCCCCGTACGGCACCGATCGAGCTGTCGGGCTGGCCTTCGAGGTATACGTCCCAACGCTGCTCGCCGCGCTTGAGCTCCCCCATGTGCTTTCCGTACTCGGTGGCTGCCATGGGCCCTACACTATCGGCTTTCGTGGCCGCCGCCAGCCCGGGTTACATTCTCCAGCTATGAACTGTCACGCATGCGGGACCCAACTCTCTGCAACAGCAAAATTTTGCCACAAATGCGGCGCCGCGGTGGCCGCTCGTGAGGCCGCGGTCGGGTGGAAGGCCGGCTTCCCCTGGGCGCTCGCCGGCGCCGCGCTCGGAGCGTTGATCACGGTGCTCGTGATGCGTGGAGCGCGGAATCCGGAAGCGGGGGCGCAGTCCCTGCCGCCGAATGCACGCCCGCAGGCGCCGGACATCTCGCAGATGTCACCCGAAGAGCGGGCGAACCGCCTCTTCAATCGCGTGATGATCCTCGCCGAGGCCGGGAAGGCCGACAGCGTTCGCTTCTTCCTGCCGATGGCACTCGGCGCATACAACCAGCTGCCCGAGCTCGACGCTGATGCCCGCTACCACATCGGATTGCTGCAGCTCGCGGGCGGCGACGCGGCCGCCGCGCTCGCGCAGGCGGACACGATTCAGCGAGCGACGCCGGCACACCTCTTCATCTACGTGCTGCGCGCTCACGCCTACCAGCAGAGCGGCAACACGCAGCAGGAGCGTCGCGCGTACGCCGATTTCCTCCGCAACGAGTCCGCGGAGATGGGAAAGAACCGCGCCGAGTACGCCGATCACGCGGACGCGTTGAACAGCTTCAAGGCCGAGGCCTCACGTCAATCATCCGGCCGGTCCGGCACATGACGACGCGGCCCGCCTCCCCCATCCCCCATCCCGGCCTCATTCGCGTCGCGCACAGCCCCGACGCCGACGACGCGTTCATGTTCTGGGCGATGGCCTCCGGGAAGATCGACACCCAGGGGCGGCGCTACGTGCACGAGCTCAGCGACATCGAAAGCCTGAACCGGCGCGCGCTCGCCGGCGAGCTCGAGGTTACCGCCGTGTCACTGCACGCGTATGCGTATCTCACCGAGCGGTACGCGTTGCTCGCTCATGGCGCGAGCATCGGCGATCGGTACGGACCGCGAATCGTCAGCCGGGAGCCCGCGCCCTCCGACCCGCGCACCGCGTTGCGCGACCGGGTGGTCGCGGTCCCGGGCGAGCTGACGACGGCTTTCCTCACGCTGCGTCTGTACCAGCCCGCCGCCCGGCACGTTGTGGTGCCCTTCGATCAGATCGAGGACTTCGTCGCCGCCGGCAACGCCGATGCCGGTCTCTTGATCCACGAGGGCCAGCTCACGTTCGCCGACCGGGGCCTGCATCTGTGGGCCGACATGGGAGAATGGTGGCACCGGGAAACTGGCTTGCCCCTGCCCCTGGGAGGGAACGTCGTACGGCGGGACCTGGGCGAGGAGCTGATGCGTGCCATTGCCCGCGATCTGAAGGCCAGCATCGAGTACGGCCTGGCCAACCGGGCCGCAGCGCTGCGCCATGCGCAGTCGTTCAGCCGGGGCCTCGACGAGGCGCGGACCGACCGGTTTGTCGGCATGTACGTGAACGCCTACACAGTCGACTACGGCGAACTGGGCCGGCGAGCGGTCGCCGAGCTACTGAACCGGGCGCACCGCGCCGAACTCATTCCCGCGCCTGTGCATCTGGCGTTCGTCGCAGCGGATTCCTAGTTTGGCCCTGAGCTTACCTGGGGAGCCCGGTTGACTGGTCCAACAGGCATCGTGACCGTCCTGGTCGTCGACGACGAAGAGCCGATTCGGAACGCGCTCCGCAAGTACCTCAAGCAGCAGCAATTCGAGGTGTACACCGCGGGCTCGGCCGATGAGGCGCTGCAGCAGCTCCGTCTCCACAAGATCGCCCTGATGCTCTCGGACATTCGCATGCCCGGCACCAGCGGCGTCGATCTCGTGCCACAGGCGCTCGAGATCGAGCCCGACCTCGCCATTTTGATGCTGACCGCCGTCAACGACGCCACCAGCGCGGCGCTGTGCATGCAGCGGGGCGCGATGGATTATCTCACGAAGCCGATCGAGCTCGCCGACCTGGGCCGCGCAGTCCAACGCGCGCTCAAGCGCCGCGAGATGCAGCTCGAAAACCGGCATCTCAATCAGTGGCTCAAGGAAGAAGTCACCACGCGGACGGCGGAGCTGCATCGCCAGCAGCACCGCATGGAGCGCATCTCCACCGCCACGCTGGAAGCTCTGGTCAACGCGCTGGAGGCGAAGGATCCGTACCTCCGAGGACACTCCGCGCGCGTCGCCGACCTCTCCGCGAACATCGCGACCGAGCTGGGGATGAATGAAGAAGACGTCGATCGCGTGCGCATGGCGGGCCGGCTCCACGATCTCGGCAAGATCGGGACGCGCGACGCGGTGGTTAATAAGGAAGGGCCGCTGACGGCCGAAGAATTCGAGCACGTGAAGCAGCACGTCATCATCGGGGCGCAGATTCTCGCGCCGCTCACACACCTGGGCGATGTGGTGTCGATGGTAAAGAGCCATCATGAGCGCCACGACGGGACGGGCTATCCCGACGGGCTGCGGGGCGATGAAATTCCGATGGGTGGCCGCATCATCGCCGCGGCTGAGGTCTACGACGCGCTGACGACCGCGCGGCCGTATCAGGACAAAATGACGCCCGAGCAGGCGGTCGAACGGATTGCAGATCTCGCTGGAACGGTGATCGACCCGAAAGTCTACGAGGCGCTGGTTCGAATCGTGGGGCGGCGCCAGACTCTCGTGTTCCTCGACGAGGACGTGGGTCCCGTTTAAAAGACCAAACCCCGGGGCCTTGAAGCTCCCCGGGGTTGGCGGTCGGGCGAAGTGGCCGTCACACTTCGGCCGCGACCCTTTCTCTGCTACGCATCACAGCGCATTCAGGTTTCATACGATTAGATGCATCGACCCGCTGGACGGTTGCATCTACCAGCGTTTCACTCTGCCCACGCGAGACATCGTTATTGTTTCGACCTGAGACCCTCGTCGCAGGACGATGGTCGTGTTCGACGCTCCCCATCCCATTCCCGTGGGACCGAACACCACGACGGGATTGGAAACCTGCAGCAGCACGCCGTAACTCGCGGGACCGGCGCGCCGCCACCAGGGTTTCCACTCGGACGCTTCCAACCGATCGATCCGCAAAGTGTCCGCCGCGATGGTCAGACGCGCGCGGGTCGCCTGGAGCACCGCGCCGTGGCGCGCGACTGCAAGCGCCGTCGTCATGTCGCGCAGCGCGTGCTCGGTCTTGATCCAGTCGATCAGTCGCGCGGCTCGGGGCACCCACAGCGAGACGAGCAGCCCTGCGATGCAGATCACAATCATCAACTCGAGTACGGTAAACCCTACAGGGAATCCTTTGCGCATAGGGTGTTTATGCGCGAGCACGCCCGCTTTTCCGGTACCGAAAAAACACGGCGAAAAGCCCGAAATCGCGCCATTTGCGGTCTAACGCATCCCGGCGGCGAGCGCTATGTTGGTGCAGGGAATCATCTTGCCGAGTAGGCATGTGTGCTGCACAAGCGGAGTCTGATGACTAACAAGTCGCCGTCCCGGCCCGCCGGGCTACCGCACGCCGTGTTCTTGCAGCGGGTGGTGGCCGATGAGCCGGCAACATCACCCGAGGTTCGCCTGGGGCAAGGCGCGTTTCTCGCTTTGCGGTTCGTGGACTTGTTGGCGCCGGATCGAGAACCGCCGACGCCCGATGTATTCCGTTATCAGTGGGCCGCGACCGAGCGCTATTGCGCCGAGCTCGCCGGCGAAGGAACCGAAGCCGCGCATCTGAGCGGACTCGTGCGCGCGACCGGAGAAGCGCACGC